>JAFGHX010000010.1 GCA_016929905.1 Kiritimatiellia bacterium | reverse complement strand
TCGTGCTGTTCCTCACCAACGTCATCCTCTACCAGCAGGCGTCGCGCGACCTGTCCAGCGCGCTGCGCACCATCATCTCCCAAGGGCCGACCCCGACGGAAGAGGAGGCGCTCGGGCTCGAGGACGCCGGGCAATAAGCACGAACGGCAGAGCGGAAGAATAGAGAAGAGTGGAAGGGTGGAAGGGTGGAAGAGTGGGGGGATGGGGGGAAGGCCGCTCCGACACCTGAACCCTGAAACCTGAAGACCGGCCGCGGCGGCGCGGCCGGCAACGCGTGAGGGTTTACGGCATGGCATTGCCGATGAGCAGAATTGCGAATGTCCCGACGCCGGTCAAGATGGTGATCGGCGGGTCGGTGATCGGCGCGATCGGCTACTTCGCCTACTGGATGTTCGGGACGAAGGGGCTGCTTCTGCTGTTTGTGGGCCTGCTGCTGGTGGGGCTGCTGGTCGCCTTGTACGCCTACCTGGTGAAAGCGGCGAAGAAACGCAAAGCCCGCCAATTCGGCCAGGAGATGATGGGGCAGGGCGCGGCGACGCCGCAGGGCATCACGCAGGCGGAGCAGCTCGCGAAGCTGGACGACTTGCGCCGGAAGTTCGGGGAGGGCGTCCAGAAGTTCCGGGCGGCAGGCAAGGACGTCTACGGGCTGCCGTGGTACATGATCGTGGGGGAGCCGGGTTCGGGCAAGACGGAAGCGATCCGCCACTCGAACATCGGGTTCCCGCCCGGCCTGCACGACGAGTTGCAGGGGGTCGGCGGCACGATCAACATGAACTGGTGGTTCACGAATCACGCCGTCGTTCTGGACCTGGCCGGCCGGTTGATCTTCGAGGATGTCGAGGCGGGCGCCGGCAGCGAGTGGCAGGAGTTCCTGCGTCTGCTGCTGAAGCACCGGCCGAACTGCCCCGTGAACGGGCTGCTGCTCGTCATCCCGGCCGACAGCCTCATCAAGGACAGCGCGGACGAGATCCAGCGCAAGGGCGCCAAGATCGCGCGGCAGCTCGACCTCATCCAGCGCACGCTCGATATCCGGTTCCCCGTCTTCGTCGTGGTGACCAAGAGCGACCTGATCAACGGGTTCCGCGAGTTCTTCGACGATATCACCTCGCCCCAACTCCAGCACCAGATCATGGGCTGGTCGAACCCGCTGTCCATCGACGATGCCTTTAACCCCGAGGCGGTCGACCAGTACCTGGCCGGCGTGCAGCAGGACCTCGGCCGGCGGCGGCTGGCGCTGCTGCAGAGTCCGACCCCCTCGCAGGATCTGTCGGACCGGCGGGTCGACGAGGTGGACACGCTGTTCGATTTCCCGCACAGCTTCGCGCGTATCGCCGGCCCGCTGAAGCACTATCTGCAGCTCATCTTCGTCTCCGGCGAATGGTCGGCCAAACCCCTGTTCCTGCGCGGTATCTATTTCACCTCGTCCATGCGGGAAGGGTCGGCCCTGGACGCCGAGCTGGCCGAGGCGCTCGGCGTGCCAATGGATTCGCTCCCGGAGGGCCGCGCGTGGGAGCGGGACCGCGCCTACTTCCTGCGCGACGTGTTCATGAAGAAAGCGTTCCCGGAGCAAGGGCTGGTGACACGCGCCACGAATGTGCGCCAACAGCATATGCGGCGGCGCCTGATGGTCATGGGCGCCGGGTTCGTCAGCGCGGCGGTCCTGCTGCTGCTCACCTGGCTGGGCGGCCGGCGGCTGGACGCGACGATCGGCAAGGAGCGCGACCTGTGGGCCTACACCGCGAAGGTCGTGGAGACCGAGAAGAAGCGGGGCGGCGCGGTGCTGCCGATCGTCGTGCGGGAAGACCCCGAACAGGCCGCCTACCGCTACAACGGCACCTCGCGCATGAACGTGGAAGGCCGCAAGATGAACCTCGGCCGGTTCCACCAGGACCTGTTCAACCTGGTGAAGAACCGCATTCGGATCCCGCTCATCTTCCGGTTGTCGCGCCCGTTCGACCAGAGCCTGCGCCGGCAGCGCAACGCGGCGCACCGCGTCTTCTTCGAAGTCAGCGTCGTCGAACCGCTCGTGCGCGCCGCGCGCGACCTGATGAAGGCGGAGCCGGAATCGAAGTGGGGACCGCAGGCCACGGCTGCGCTCGGCGAGTTGGTCCGGATCGAGGCGCAGCTCGCGGGGCTGGATTACCTCAGCGGCGAGGATGCGGGCCATGTCGATCTGGAAGCGTTCTTCCGCTACGTGCTGGCACGGCCGGAAGACTACGAGGCGTACGAAGGACAGGATAACTACATCCTGAAAGAGGCGTTGGCCTGGGCCTATTCCGGCGACGGCGGACGGGGCGAGTGGCCGCCGCCGTGGCTGTCGAAAGGCGGGCGGCTGGCGGATAACGAGGCGTTGGAGCGCGGGGTCCGGCGCCTGATCGCGTTCTGCTCCGCGCCCCCGGAACTGGCGGGCCTGAACGAGCAACTCGCGCTGGTGAAGGCGTTGTGGCCGAAGCTGGTCGCGTTCGAGGGCAAGACGGAGAAACGCTACCTCACCGCCGAAGAACGGTTTGTCCGGGTGCTGACCGTGAATATGGACCGGCTCAGAGCCTTCATCGGGTTCCAACAGATTGAGAAGGACTGGCGCGAGGAGTACACCGTGCTCGGTGCGGCGTGGGCCGAGCTGAAGCCGCTCTTCACGGAACTGGAAACGAACTACCGCAAGATCCCGATCTGCCGCGAGGCGGACATCGAAGCCGCGTACGGACAGGTGGTGACCAACGTGCTGCGGCAGGTCGAGGAATGTTTCAACACGCTGCCGCTGCCCAGCGGGCCGGGCGGCTGGAAAGCGGCCGTCGCCGCAGTGGCCAAGGCGGAAAACGAGCGTACGCTGGAGGACGAGATTCGGGTCCGTATGTACGCGGCGCTCAACGCCGTGCGCGAGCGGCATCTGCAGACGGAAGTCATCGACCAGCTCAAGGAGTTCGGCGCGCTGTACGCCGAGACGGCCGAACGGCAACGCGCGTATGCGGAACGGTTCGAGCTGTACCAGCCGCTGCTGCTGCCGGACGACCTGCGCATCAACAAAATGCCCTGGGCGCAATGCCATACGCGGCTCGGGCGAATGGAAGTCTCCTACGTGCACGAGGATCTGGAAGCGTTTTGCAAGAAGATCGACAGCGTGTTCGCCGGCTACGAGAAGCTGGTCGGAGAGCCCGGCAAGGCGAAGGTGGACGTGATCCGCAAGCAGGCGGCGCTGGGCCTCTCCCGCGTGGAGAGCCGGAACTTCAAGCGGGAATGCGAGAAGATCCTGGAGAACTGGTCGCGGCTCAGGGGCGAGCCGCTGCCGGACCGCGAGGCGGTCCTGGCCGCGGGCGGCAAGGATTTCAAGCGAGACTACCTGGTGTTGGCCTCCGAACTGCAGGCGGACTACGTGGCGCAGTACTGGGACGACCTGATTCAGAACGGGCTCGAATGCCTGGCGGACGATGCGCTCAAGCAAACACGCGAAATCCTGCCCGCGCTCAAGCGCTACGCGCGATTTCCGCTCGACCTGCCGCGGGTCGGCGTGACTGAGCTGTCCCCGCAGGAACTGGCCGATGCGGCGGAGGCGCTGGGCAAGGTGCGGCCGATGGACCCCGTCGAGGGCGGCAAGACGCTGGGCGAAGGCGCGGATACGGCCGTGCCGCGCGTGGACCGCCAGATCCAGCGGCTGCGCGACCTGGAACTCGGCGAGTGGGGCAGGTGGATCCGGAGCGCCAAGCATATGCTCGCCGCTCTGCCCGCCGGCGCGGACCGCCGGCTCGCCTGCACCGTCTGGCTGCTGCCCCCGAAGGAACAGCAGCGGCTGCTCGACGCGTTCGGCAAGGGCGACATGCGCGACGACAGCGCGCTGCCCGTGTGGACGATCGTGGAACTGTTCGAGGGGGAAGGCCGGCGTTCGACGCGGTTCCGCACTACGCAGGGAACGCCAACCCAGATCGGGCGCATCCGGTATCCCGGCGACGGGTTCGAGCTGAAGCTGTACAAGTATCACAGCGACACCCAGCCGCACCGCTCGCAAACCTACGAAGGCCACTGGGGGGCGTTGGGGCTGCTGCATACACTGCCGTGCGAACAGGCGAAAGACAGCCCGACCAAGTACAACGTGCAAGTGCCGCTCAAAGACGATTCGGGCCGGGAACGGATCCTCTGGCTTCAACTGGAATTCGAGCAGGCGCTGCCGGCGATCGCGGACTGGCCGTCGGCCGGCCGCCTCTTCAGCTCCAACCCATGAGGCGCATCCTCTCACAGCAGACGACGGACGATTCGCCACGGGCACACGTTGCCGCTTTCGGCAAGCATCCCGGCTGGGACGACCATATCGCCGATATCGGCCTGGATACCGACGCATTGGTCGGCCTCAAACGTAGCCTCTACATGGAAGGGGTTGGCGGCAACATCGATGCCGCTACATGGGAGAAGCTGGACGGCGCACGCCGCATCAGCGGCTTCCACCACGTGTTCGTATGGCAGGCGGGCCAGGCGCGCATTGCGGGCCGGATGTGGGCCTCGCGCGACGGCAAGGGACGCAGCCGGTACCCGATGGTCGTTTGCGCCCAGTGTGCGGGCCGTCCGCTGGCCTGGTTGCTGGAGAAGGCGTTGCCCAGCCTCGAAACCGTCGAACTGCGCGCCAAGGAAGTCCAGACGGCCGATGCGGTGCGCGCTCTGATCGACGAGACGCGGGCCGCGTTGCAGGCCGACGCCGACGCCTACGACCCCAACGCCGTGCCCCCGGACTGGTACGCCTCCGGCCGCGCGCTGGCCCAGTTGGCCGGGCGCGCCGAACTGGGCGGGGACGGCGTCGGGTTCCGGCGCCTGCTGTACAAGATCGAACGGGACCTCGGCCCGTTTCTCGATCCGCGCCGCGCGGGCGCGGCGTCGGGTGTGCCGGCCCAGCATCTGCGCGTGCCGGCTTGCGAGAACGACGAGGCGCCGTCCCTCGCCTTGTGGTACGGACTCCTGTCTGCCCTGCTCTCGCCCGCTGTCCCCCTGCTGCTCATACGGCCCGTGCAGGAAACGTGGGTTGATATCATCTTGGGAGAGGCCAGAACCCCGCAGTTCTTCTGCCTGCTCGCTTCGCGCGAGAGCATTCCGTTCGCTTCCGATATCCCCTATACCCTGGACCCCGCGTTCATGGCACACGCCGCGCGCATCGTCGAACAGTGGGCGAACGGGAGCGTGGACCCCAGACAGTTGCTGATGGCCGAGGACGGCTCACGCGTCGACGCCGGCCCCGAACGCGGCGTGAAACGCTGGCTGGGCCAGATGAAGGCCATCTTTGGCGGAGGGTGAGCGCGCATGCTGCAGATATGCGTAGAGAAGGGCGGGCCGCAGGGCGAGGTGTTCACCTTGAGTGAGGGGAACAACCTGATCGGCCGTTCGCTGGCCGCGAACCTGCGGTTGACGGATTCGGACGTCTCGCGTAAGCACGTGATGATCTCCGTCTCCGGCAGTACCGCCGTCGTCGAGAACCTGAGCCAGCGCGGCACGTTGCTGAACGGCAAGCCGCTCAACGCGCCCGCTGCGCTGGAGGACGGCCACCGGCTCGCACTGGGGCGCGAGACGATCCTGCTGTTTCAGGAAATTGAAGAAACGGTGTTCGACGAGGAACCCGCTACCTCCGATTCCGCGGGCAAGGTGGCCGCCGCTCTCGTCGCGGACGACGCGCTCACGCGGCGTGTCGCTCCCGTCGCGGCCGGTGCGGCCGCCGAGGGCGCACCGCGCGAGACCGTGACGGATGCGGCGCACGAGTTTGTGGTCCCGGCCCAGGCGACGCCGGCCGCGAAGCGGCTGGCTTTGGATGAGCCCGAAACGGTGCAGGTCCACGTCCTGGCCGACCCGGCCTTCGATCCGGAGCAGATCGCGTTCGAGGCCCTGCCCGACGGCCGCGACGCGCACGTGATGGAGCGCGTGTCGGGCTATACGCAGCTTGTCGGCTATCTCGAGCCGCCAAGGGCGGGCGCCGCGGTGCCCGAACCCGCCGGTGAGACGCCGGACGGTGCGCAAGGCCCCCATACGCGTATGGTCAGCCCGGAACTGGTGGAGTATCTCGGCCGCGTGCAGAAACGCAAGGCCATGATCCGAAAGGGGTTGCTCATCGGCGGGATCGCGTTGGGCGTCCTCGTGATGATCGTTCTGCTTTGGGTCCTGCTGTAGGGCAAAGTGGGGTTCCGCCAGGTTCGCGAGGAAGTAGTGGAGTGGGTTCAGTAGCACCCCGCAGGATGCGGCGTGTTGGAGCAGGCGGCATGAAACTGCGTTTTGAACGGGACGGGAAGAAGCTGTACGAGATCGCGGCCGAGTCCATGCCGGGCGAGTTGATCATCGGGCGCAGCGCTCAGTGCGACTGGCAGACGCCGAAGGAAGAGCGCAAGGTCAGCGGCCAGCATGCCAGCATCTTCCGGGAAGGTGAGCAGTTGTTCATCAAGGATCTGGGCAGCAAGAACGGAACGTTCTTCGCGGGCGAGAGGATCACGAAGCGGGCGTTGCAGGCGGGCGACCGCATCGAGATCGGCGGCTGCTCCCTGATCGTGGGCGAGGAGGCCGCGCCGTCCTCGGTCTCGCAACCGCCGGTGTCGACACAGCTGCCCGGCCGCCCGCCACCGCAGCTCATCGGGCAGACGGGCGCCTTGCGGGGGCGCAAGTTTGTGGTGGCCGGTTCGCCGTTCGTGATCGGATCCGATCCCGGTCTATCGCTCTCGGTACCCGATTCCCTGGTCTCGCGCCGGCACGCGGAGATCAACGTTGCGCCCGACGGCCGATGCCGTATTCGGGACCTGGGCAGCACGAACAAGACCGCGGTGAACGGGCACGTGCTCGCCGAGGGTGAAGAGGCCGAGCTGAACAAAGGCGATCGCGTGCGGGTCGCGCACTACACGCTGCTGTTCGACGACGGTACGGGGCTTGGCGGCCGGAAGAACCTCTACGTCGCCGGCGGCGCAGCGGCCGCACTGCTGGTCCTGCTTGTGCTCGTCTTGCGCGCCTGCAACCCGCCCGCCGAGCGGCTGATCGGGCGGGCACGCCACGCAGCGGCTGCCGGGCGGTTCGACGATGCGCGTGCGGCGCTCGGCCGTGCGGAGCACGCGCGGCGCGCGGAGTCGCACCGCGCCGCGCGCGAGGCGCTGTTGCACGACGTGCAGGTGTGGGACGCGACGGCCAAGGCCTGGCAGGGCGCGGTGGACTCGCTCGCACGCGGGGATTGGGACGTGGCCGCTGGGCTGTTCAAACAGCTCGCCGCAAAGGACCCGCGGGCCTGGGGCTGGGACGAGGAGGCGCGTGAGACCTTGCCTGCGGAGGCGGGCGGGGCGGGGGCGCTGCTGAGCGCGTATCTGGCGGCCAGAGACGCCGTGGGGCGCGGCTACCTTTCCTCCGAAGAGGTCGGGAAACGAACCGCCGCCCTGCGCAACGCCGTCGAGCGGTGTGGCGCCGAGCCGCCTGCCTACCTGGCCGCCCTGCTCGACGCGGCGACCCGCGTCCGCTCCAGCCTCGCGGACCTCGTGGACGAGAGTAAGCAGTTCGCGCGGCTTGACGGGTTGCTCGCATGGCCGCCGGAAGCCGAGCAGGCCGTCACGTTCCTGGCGCAGATGGCCGAACACGGCGCGGGCGCGATGAAGCAGCGGGCCGGGGAACTGCTCGGCCCGGTCAAGGCCATTGCCGCTGCCCTGGCGCAGTATCGCGCCGCCGTCCAGGCCCTCAGTGAGGTCGCCCTGCACGACGCACGGCGTATCCAACTCAGCCTGCCCTCGCCCGAATTGTGCGCGAAAGACCCGCGCGTGGCCGAGGCCAGGACGAACATCCAGAACCGGCACGCCTCGCTGCTTCAGGCCGTGACCGAGCTGGAGCGGATCTCCGCACTCAGCCCCAAGGGGCTCCTGCGGCCGGAGCAGGTCGCGATGTGGCAGGCGCCGGCCACGCTCGAGAACGTGTTCGCCTGCGACAGCCTCAGCAGGCCGCCGCCGCCGGCTGCGCGCCGGGAACCTGCAGGCGAATACGACCGCTACCTCGGCATTGAGGATTTCTTCGGGTTCTACATGGAGCTTTCGGGCAGGACGCAGCTGCGCCCGCTCAAGACGCCGTTCCGCCCCCTCGTCCCGCAGTCGAAAGAGTATTTCGCCCGCGTGAACAGCGCGATCCAATTCATGGATGCGCACAAAGACGCCGACTGGCAGCGCGGCGAGCTGGCCGCCGCGTTGGCGGATTACCGCAAACAGATCGAGCTGCGCGACCGGGTCGTCGCAGACATGCTGGCGCGCGCGGAGCGCGCCAGAGGACGCGAGGCGCTCATCGCCGCCGGCATCGCCATGCAGTTGGCCGAAGCGCCCGACAAACTGCTCCTGGCGGGCAGGGGGCTCCGCGATTGGGCCGCGGCGGCATTCGCCGCGCATCTGACCGCCTTGCGCGCGTTGGGCAGGCAGTACGAAGAGGCTGCGGGCGAGCACCAGCGCGCCGAGTGCGCCGCGCAGATCCTGCGGGAAGGACTGCCCGGAAGCCCGACCGTCACGCGCGTCTGGGCCGAATCGGGGGTGCCTGCGGTTGCGAGAGAACCCGCGCCGCCCGAGCAGGTTCTCTCGCCACAGGCGGCCCAGCCGCCGGACCCGCGCGTGCCGGAACGGGAGCCGGCGGCGCCGGACCCGCGCACGGAGGCGACGGACAGCGGGCGGTTCGCCCGGCAGCGGACGGATCTGCTCGCCAAGGTTTCCGGGGCGGAGACGGCTGCGGGATTGCTCCTCGTCGTCAACGAGTTCGAGCAATGGGAGAACGGGGTCGACCCGCCGCCCGCGGACGAGGCGAGCCGTGTGGAAAAGGCCATATCGGAAAAATACGCCGCGTTGGCCGATGCGGTTCACCGCAAGGCGGCGGAAGCGTACGAGGCGCTGCGCGTTCAGGACGGCGACGTTCATCTCAAGGCGCTCAAGAGCGTCGTGACCCAGGCGTCGGACCGGTACGGCAGGGCGGATCTGGCGACGCTGGTGACGAAAACCGAACGGCTCGCTAAACAGGCCCGGCTCAAGAAGACGGGCGCCGACCGCGCGAGGCTGCAACAGGAACAACAGGCGCAGCGCGAACGGGACGCGGCCGCGGCCGCCGCCGCCGCGGAGCAGACGGGCACGCTTCAGATCACGACCACACCGGGCGGCGCCGACATCTACGTCGACGGGACGCTGATCGAGGGCAACACCGTGCAGGTCAGCGCGCAGGTTAACCACAAGGTCCGGATCGAGTTGGACGGCTACAAGCCGCACGAGCAGCACTACCGCGTGCGCGCCGGCCAGACGAAAACCGTCGATGTCCTCCTTCAGAAGGAGTCCGGCAAGAAGTCGCGCTGGGGGCGTTGAGCGCTGCTCGCACGTGTTCAACCCCCGTGTTCCGCCCGCGAATGCGCGCGAAAGGAACGCGAGAGGCAGAGGCAGCTCTCGCCCGCTCGCAGCCACGATCGATCTCGCAAGGGGAATGGAGGGCGAGCGGCCTGACTCTGTCTGAAAACCCGACTGGCACGTTGCCACACGCCTTACGGCGTTAACTACAAACAGCATATCTGGTGGTGGTCTCTGCCGTTTGTAGTCAAGCCCGTAAGGGCTGTTCCCCGGTCTTGAGACGGCCTCGCCTCGCGAGCCGTGGCGTGGGCACCCATCATGCGTCTTGACCAGGCTAGCGCTCGATCCGCGTGAACCGCACTTCCATCGGCTGGCTCTTCTCGCTCTCGAGCTCGTCCGCGTCGATGGCGGTGACGCATACGATGATCGGCTTGTCCAGGTCCGGCTCCAGGAAGACGAAGTCGGGCGTGTACGTGGTTCCGAACAGCTCCCAGGCAAACGTCTTCTTCTTCCAGACCGCATACTCGCGGATGTCGGGTTGGGCGGGCGGGTTCCAGTGTACGCGCACCCCGCCGTCGACGCCCGAAACGCGCAGGTTCAGCGGCGGGTCGGGAATGGGTTTGGCCACACCCTTGACCGCGTCGGTCCAGTTGCTTTCGAGCCGGTCCCTGTCCACGGCTTTCACGCGGTAGTAACGCGTCACCCCGCTGTCCAGTCTGCCTTCGCGCGCGGCCATGGTCACGGTATTCGTGCGGCCCGGTATCCGCGCAAGGAGATCCAGGCTGTCTTTGTCTTTGCCGGCCTCCACGACGTAGGCAGTGATGTCGGGTTCCGGGTTCGTCTTCCAGGTGATCTTCACCGCGTGCGGCAGATCGGTCGTCGCGTACAGGCCTGCCGGCGTCGCGGGCCGCGGCTTCGTGTGGATCGTGACGGGCTGCGATGCCGAGGCGCGGACGTAGCCGAGATTGAAGGCAACCAGCCGGTAAGTGTAGTCGGTGTCGTCGGCGAGCCGGCCGAGATCGCCCGGGTCGTCCACGTGGCCGCGGTCGAGATAGTTCGTCGTCAGCCGCCCGGCGACGCGCGCAACCTGCGCAGGGTCTTCCCCCGCGCGCGCGCGCCAGACCTCGTAGCCAATCACCAATGCGTCCGGCGAATGCTCCCAGGACAGCGGCACGCGGCGCGGCTGGTGCTCCACGCCCGTCACGTTCTGTACGGCCGGCGGGACCGCCCGCGTGATGACCTTCACCGTGTCGGAGAAGGCGCTTTCTGAGCCGACATCGTTGATGGCGCGGATCCGATAGTAGTACGTGGCGTCGTCCTCCAGATTGCCGGGGTTCGTGCGCCCGTCCAGAAAGGCCGCGTTCGCACGCCCGTCAACCGCACCGACCTTGACCGGCTGCCCGGTCTCCGTCTCCGCACGGTGGATTTCGTAGCGCACGACGTTCAGCTCCGGGCTCGGCGCCCAACTCAGCGGTACGCAGCGGATCTCGGCCGCCTTGCCCTGCAGCCCGCGCACCGGCTCCGGCGGCGGCAGTGTCTTGACCGTCTTGAACGACGCCGCCCGGCTTCGCGCGTTTACACGGTTCACCGCCATGATCCGGTACAGGTACTCGGTGCTGTCATGCAGCTCGGATTCCGACGTGCCGCCGTCCTCGTATTGCGTGCCCGCCGTCTGCCCGATCTCCACAAATGCGGTCGGCGCAGAGGCCGCCGTGCGCTCGAGCACGTACACCTTGATGCCGGGCGAGGACGACTTGTTCCATTTCAACCGTACGCCGCGCGAATAGTGCGCTTCGGCATGCAGGAAGGTCGGCGGCTCCGGCGGCGGCGCCGTGGCGCCGCGCACGGTCTGGGAATAGGCACTCACGGACCCGTCGCGCAGGACCGGCGTGACGCGGTAGTGATAGGGGGTCGCATCCTTGAGCGGAAGGTCCGAACTGCCCGTGTCCACGTATTCCTCGTCGCGTGCGCGGACGGTGGCGATCGTGATGAACGGGCCCTGCGCCGACTCGGAACGGTCGATCCGGTACTCGCGTACCGTGCGATCCGGTCGGCTCCACGTGATCTTCACCTCGCGTAGCCCGCCGGTGCTCGCCGTCAGACCGGCCGGCATATCGGCGCCGGCCTGGCCGAACGCCAACGTCCCGATCGACAGGGCGGCCAGGACGAACCAGGCAGCGACACGGAAACCTACTGCGGATAACCTTGCGTTCATCGCGCGAATCTCCTTTGCTGCACGGACTCCCGCTGAGTGTCGGGTGCCGGGTGCCGGGTGTCAAGAGAAGAAAGGCCGGAACGATCCGCTCAACAGAGTGGAGGCACGCACGCCGCTGCGCACGCGCACAAGCGTGAGACGGTTCACATGTATTGAAAGACCGGTGAGCGGCAAAGTCCACAAAGGCCCTTCGCGCCCGGCCTGTCCGCGCTCGCGGCGGGAGTCCTCAGTTGTTTGAGGGCTAGTCCGACGACGTCTGGTTCTTCATCAGATAGGCTGAGGCGCCGGGCTGAGCGTACAGCACATGGCCGTTCGCCAGCTTGATCTTGTCCCCGCCCATGATGACGGCTTTGCCCAGATAGAACCCGTCGTCGACGCGGATAATGATGCCGTTGTCGCTCACCTGTTCCCAGTCGCCGCCCAGCCCGCCGGCCAAGCCGGCGCTGGAGGTGTAATCGACGATCCCGCCGGGGAACGTGCCCTGCTGGCCAACACTGAACTCGATCATCGGCGTGAAGGCCGGTCCGCCGTGATAGGTCGTGCTCGTCCCGACGAACTGACCCGTCACGAAGGCCTCGTACTTGTATTCCGGCTCTTCTTCGGCCGCCGCTTCCTCCGCCGCCGCCTCGGCCGCTTCGGCCGCCGCCGCCGCGTCGTCCGCCGAATCCTTGGCATCCGCCACCTGCTGCGAAATCAGGAACCCGCCGCCAAGCAGCAGCAGCGCGCCGACCGCGCCCAGAATCCACGGCCAGATCGGCTTCTTCTGTTTGCCGGGCGCCTGCTCCGTAATCGGTTCGCCTGCGTCCCCGCCGACGGTGATGGCCTCGCCGCTGTCCCCCTGGAAGCCAAAGCTCGGCATGAAGGAGACTTGCAGCGCGTACAGAAGGAATGCCGCGACGCACGTCCAGATCAGAGACTTGCTTTTCATGCTCCTCCTCAACCGTTTGCCGCACTGCTAAACCTGGCGGCAGACCGGGCACACCGACCTGCGCAGCAATACGCCAATATCCCAACAGCTTTTAGGGGATTGATGCCGGGCCGTCAACAAAAAAATACACAATATGTTGACGGTGGCCGGGAGACCGCCCGAAGAAGCCGCAACCGGAAGACGGGCGGTTGGGTCGCCGCTCTTGACACACGCCGCCGGATCGTGACAAGCTGTCCCCTTTCTGCGGTTTACCTGAGGCGATGCATCCTTCACGAACAGGCGTCTGTGCCGGTCTCGTCGTTTGCGCCCTGATTCCGTGCGTGTTTGCGGCGGACCCGGCGGCGGAGCCGGAGCGGCTCGACGTGTCGTCGGCGATCAGCCGTGCGCTGAAGCGGAATCGGCACCTGGCGCGTGCGGCAAAACTGGTCCAATCCCGGAAATTGGACGTGGACGCGGCGCGCGCGGCGTTTGCCGTGCGCGTGATTCCGAACACAAGCCTGGGAATCGGGGACGACAACGGCATATGGGACTACGGGCTGCGGGCCGTGAAGCGGCTCGGGTGGGGGACCGACGTTCAGCTCGGCGCGCGCGTGTTGGGCACGGAATTGGACGAGGACACCGCATTGCACCGCGCCAGCCTGGATGTCGAGGTGTACCAGCCCCTGTTCCGACGGTTCGGGCCCTTGGTGCATCGGGAGCCCATCGCCCAGGCGGGCAGCGCGCTGCAGGAGGCGCGCCGGCGCTACGAGCAGCAGAAGGCGGACCTCGTCGTGGACGTCGTGTCGACCTACGAGGCCGTCATCCGACTGGAACGTCAGATCACGGCGGAAGAGAGCTTCCTGCAGCGGGCGGACAGACTCTACCGGTTGACCCGCGCGCGCGAGCGGCAGGGGCACACCACGCGCGTGGACACGCTGCGCGTCGAGTTGCAGCGCGGCCAGGCCGCACTCGCGTTGGAGAGCAGCCGCGAAATGCTCAACACGACCCGCCGCAATTTGGCCGAACAGCTCGGAGTCCCCCTCAACACGGTCTTTGCGCTCGTGCCGCCGCCGTTGCTCGACATGCGGCTTCCGCCCGTCGAAGAGGCCGTGGCGGTCGCGCTGGCGAACCGGCTGGACTACGCGCAGGCCCTCGCAGACCACGAGGACAGCCGGCGCCGGCTGCGTATCGCCGCACGTGACCTGTACCCGGACGTCGGGCTTACCACCCGCTACGAGCGGTACGGAGAGGGCGAAGATGTCTCCGATGCGGGACGGCTGGACCAGGAGGGCTGGTTCGTCGGGCTGGCTGCCGGCCGGGATTTCAACCCGGCCCGTGACCGCGTCTCCGTGGCGCAGGCGGAGATCGGCGAGTGGGCGGCCAAGGAGACGGTATCGCTCACCGCACTGACGATCACGCGCCAGGTGCAGGAGGCGCTGGCCGCCTACCGCCGCGCCACAACCGATATCGGCACCGCCGAACGAAACGAGACGCTCGCCGAAGGGCGGGCCCGGCTGGCCAGGCGCCTGTTCAAGCTGGGACGCGGCGATAACTTCGCCGTCACCGACGCCGAACAGGCCTACGTGCTCGCCCAGAACCGCGCGCTTTCGGCCCGCGCCGAGGCCTCTCTGGCCGGCTATCGCCTGTTGCGCGCGCTGGGTACTCTCATCGAATACCCGCAGGAACTCAAAGCGCCCGACCGCACCCTGCACAAGGCGGAATCGGAATGAAGAAGAAAGCCGTCATTGCCGCCTGTGTGCTGGCGGTGCCGTTGCTCGCCCTGTTCGCCGGCGTCCGCTCGCTGCGCGCGCGCGAGGAGGGCGTCGCCGTGCGCCACGGCCCGCTCTTCGTCTGGTCGGTCAATGAGGGCCAGCTCGACGCGCGTCGCGTCGAAGTCGTCATGTCGGAGTTCAGCGGGGGGGCGACGATCGTCGAACTCGCCGCCGAGGGCCAGCAGGTGGCGGAGGGCGACCTGCTCGTGCGGTTCGACGGCTCGCAGGTGGAACGCGACCTGGTGAAACTGGAACGGGACTACGCGCTCGCCAAATCGGCGCTGGAGAGCCTGCGCCAGGCCGAATTGCCGCTGGAACTGCGCGAGCTGGACCTGCAGCTGCTCGAGGCACACGACGCGTTTGAGGCCGAGAAACAGTACCACGAGGACAGCATCGAACTGATGAAGGAGGACCTCGTCTCCGAGCAGGAGATCCGTAAGCAGAAGTTGCGCCTGGAGCAGATGCGCGCCAAACTGGCGAAGCTCGAAACGCAGCTTGAGTTGACCAAGACCTACCTGCACCCTTCCAAGGTCGAGCGGGCGACGGCGACGCTCGCGGCCGCGGAGCAGGCCGCCGCGCTCGCCCGCCAGCAGCTGGCCAGCTGCACCGTGCGCGCGCCGGCCGCCGGCATTGTCGTGTATCGGCCCCTGCATATGGGCGCGGAATACCGCAATGTGCGGGTCGGCGACACCCTCTACAAGAACCAGCCGTTCATGGCGCTTCCCGATATGAACGACGTCGTCGCCGAATGCTATGTGCCCGAGGCCGACCTCGCGCTCGTGAAGGAAGGGCTCCGGGCCGTCATCGTGCCTGTCGCCTATCCCGACCTCCGGCTCGAGGGGAAGGTCGAGACGGTCGGCTCCATGGCGCAGGCCATGCCCGGACGGCCGGGGTGGCAGAAGTATTTTCGCGTCGTGATCGGGGTCTCCCTTGTCGACGCGCGGCTGCGGCCGGGCATGTCCGTCCAATGCCGGATCCTTTCCTACGAGAACCCGGCTGCCGTGCTCGTGCCCCGCGCCGCGGTCTGGTGGCAGGACGGCAAACCCCATTGCCGCGTGCGTCGCCTGTTCGGCGCCGAAACCCGCGCGCTGACGCTGGGGCAGGGTAACCCGCTGCACTATGAAGTGCTCGCCGGCCTCCAGCCGGGCGATGTGTTGCTGACCCCGTGAACAGGCCCCGTGGCATGTCTGGGGAAGAGATGACGGATTCCGCAACGGTTCTGGAAATGCACGGGGTCGGGAAGGCGTTCCCGACTCCGCGCGGAAGTGTGCAGGTTCTGCGCGACGTGGCATTCGCGCTGCGGCCCGGCGAGTTCGTGGCCGTGACCGGCCCGAGCGGGTCCGGCAAGTCCACCTTCCTGAATCTCGCCGGCCTGCTCGACCAGCCGAGCGCGGGCCGCGTGTTGATTGAGGGGCGCGACGTCTCCGCGCTGGACGAAGCCGCGCTCAGCGCCATCCGAAAGAACTGCGTCGGCATGGTCTTCCAGAACTTCCACCTGCTGCCGCACCGGTCGGTGCGCGAAAACGTCGCGTTCCGGTTCCGCTACGTCGATATCGAGCGGGGTGCGGCGCTCGATGCGGCCGACCGCACGCTCGCGGCGCTCGGACTCGGCCACCTGCGCGAGCAGCCCGCCCGCCTGCTCTCGGGCGGCGAAATGCAGCGCGTGGCGATCGCGCGCGCCGTCGCGCTGCGCCCGAAGCTGCTGCTCGCCGATGAACCGACCGGGAACCTGGACCGCGACTCGGCCCACACGGTCATGGAGACCTTTCGGGGGCTGAACGAAGACGGGATCAGCGTCATTCTGGCCACGCACAACGAAAGCCTGCTTGCCTACTGCGCGCGCCGGTTCGTGTGCCGCGACGGACGGCTGGAGGAACAGGCGGCGTGAACGCACGGACCTCATCCCTGCTCTGCGACCTGTGGGACGGCGTGCGCACCCAGCCCGGGCGGGTCGGGCTGTCGCTACTCGCCATCGCCGTCGGCATCACCGCCCTGACCGTGCTGCTCGCCGTGCTGGGCGGACTGCAGGAGCGGGCCCGCCGCATCGTGCAGGAACTTGGCGTCAACGTCTTCGGAATCGTTCAGGCTCAGGCCGGCGAAGGGTTCGCCGAGTCCGACCGGCTCTGCCAGGAGCATGTGGACCGGATCGAGGCCGGGCTGCCCCATTGCTCGATCGCCGGGATTCGCACCTACGACGTGCCTGTGCCCGGCATACGCAAGGGGGTCAAGGTGGTCGCGACCGATTACACCCTGTTCCGCGTGCGCGGCTGGCGCATGGAAAGCGGCCGGTTCCTCGACGCGGAGGACGGCCGGCACCACGCGCGGCACGCCGCAATCAGCGCCACGCTCAGCCGGTTATGGGGCTGGAAGACGGGCGATGTGATTGCGCTGCGCAATGCGCCGTACACCGTCGTCGGCGTCGTTCAGGGCGGTGGCGGTATGCTGGAAGAGGCCGCCGCCGGCGCCGGGCCGGTACTCGGCGAACGCGTCGTCTTCGTCCCGCGCCGGACGCCCGCCTATTGGCTCAGCTACGGCCTGCGCGATGAGCGGCTCGACGCCGTTTTCGTGCGCGTGCCCGAGGCGGACCGCTTCGACGATGCGCTCCGGATCGCGCGCCGCCTGCTCGCGCAGCCCGGCGCGGAATTGCCCGGCCTGTCCTGGGTGACGCCGGAATCGCTGCTGCTGCGGATCAAGCGGTTGCAGAACACGCTCAAGCTCAGCTTGGGCAGCATTGCCGTCCTGTGCCTGGTACTCGGCGGCACCACGCTCATGAGCCTCATGGTCAGCAACGTGCGCGAGCGCGTCGCGGAAATCGGACTGCGCCGCGCGCTCGGCGCCACCACCCGCGACATCGCCGTCCTGTTCGTGCTCGAGGCCTGTTTCGTCACTGCCGCCGGCGCACTCGCCGGAACCGGCGTCACGCATGCCCTGCTCCTGCTCGGCCGGCCCATGTTCCCTGTCCCGATCCGGCTCGGAATCGTCTCTCTGTTCGTCCCCCTCCTCGCCGCCGTCGGGCTCGGTATCGCGTTCTCCTACTGGCCCGCCAAGTCCGCGACCCGCATCTCGCCCTCCGATGCCCTCAGAAATGAGTGAAACCGCGCATGAACACCGGCCCCGGCAGGCTGGGGCCTGATCCCATGCCTGGGCATGTGTGGGCATACCTGGGTGCCCGTCCCCGGCGCCTCCTGGGCATGCCTGTCCCCGTAGCCCTGCGTGCCTGTCCCCGGGTGGCCGTGCGTGCCCGTCCCCGGTGGCCGTGCGTGCCCGTCCCCGGGGGCCGTGCGTGCCCGTCCCCGGGGGCCGTGCGTGCCTGTCCCCGCGGCCGTGCGTGCCTGTCCCCGCGGGGCCTGGGGGCGGCCTGGGTGCCTGTCCCCGGCTTCCCTCCGGCTTCCGGCTTCCCCGACTGGCCGTGCGTGCCCGTCCCCGGGGGCCGTGCGTGCCCGTCCCCGGGGGCCGTGCGTGCCTGTCCCCGCCGCCTGTGCGTGCCTGTCCCCGCGGCCGTGCGTGCCTGTCCCCGCGGGGCCTGGGGGCGGCCTGGGTGCCTGTCCCCGGCTTCCGGCCCGTCCCCGGGGGCCGTGCGTGCCCGTCCCCGGGGGCCGTGCGTGCCTGTCCCCGCGGCCGTGCGTGCCGCCGTGCGTGCCTGTCCCCGCGGGGCCTGGGGGCGGCCTGGGTGCCTGTCCCCGGCTTCCGGCTTCCCCGACTGGCCCGTCGAGCCTGGCCCGCCGTGCCTGGCCCGCCGTGCCGGCCCGCCGTGCCTGTCCCCCGGGCCTCCCCCGGGCCTCCCCCGGGCTCGCCCTGGGCCCGTCTAACCTCGCTACCTCGCTACCGGCTATCCTGAAATTTGCTCGAGAACCCGACTTCGCGTGTCTGGCTTCCGCCGTCGTCCCGGGGCGCCCGCGCCCAGGACTATGGCGCGACAGGTCAGCGGCAACGGCTTGCTCGCTCCCCCCGCCGCAGCGGCGGGACGGACAAATCTGCGATTGCCGCGCCTTGGCGCGGATCGGCCGGACCGCTCGCAGAGCGGTTCCACAACAGGCAACGGACAGCGCAGAGTCTCAACCGGTGATTCCCGATGCCGCCCGGTGCGCCGGGGGGGTCGCCCGATCTGCAACTTTTTTCGTCTTTGACCCACTTTTTTTCGGCAAACAGCCTTGCTCGTTTCTTCATGTATATAGAGGGGTCACTCGCACAGCGCACGAAATCGTCAAGAACTCGCACAAAGACAGCAAGGAGGCGTACGGATGCGACACGCGAGGATCAAGCCGGACTATCAGGACACTTATCACCACAGCTACAATCGGGTGGCCGGCGACTGTCGGTATTTCCCTCTGGGCGAGGCCGAGAAACAACACTTCTGGACGTTGGTGCGCAGACTCGCCGCCTACTATGTCGTGGATGTGGTTGCCGTTCAAGTCGTCTCAAACCACTTCCATTTAGTGCTTCGGACGCCCTCCGAACCGCCGTCGGATCAGGAGACTTGCAGGCGTTATGAGGCGTACTATCACGGCGAACGCACGCTGAAGCCGGGTACCCCCCGCTGCAGGCAAATCGCGGAACGGCTGCGGGATATCAGCTATTTCATGAAGGACCTGGAGGAGCAGTTTTCGAAGTGGTTCAACCGCACACGACCACTGCCGCGGCGCGGCAGTTTCTGGGCAGGGCGGTTCAGCAATGTCGTGCTGGAGGACGGTCTGGCCGTCTGGCGCTGCTGGCGGTACGTGGAGATGAACTCCGTACGTGCCGGCTTGGCGCGCGATCCGAGCGAGTATCCGTTCTGCACGCTCGGCTGCTGGCAACGTCGTGGGAGGCATCCATTCGGGGCCGACGTGGAGGGTCACTTGGTGGCGTCGCTTGGGGATCTCTTGGGCGTGCGTAACCTGCAAGACATCCGCCACAGGCTGCAGCGAGAGTTCGACCGCATCGCCGAGTTGGAAGGGCGCAAGACCCCGCGTTCCGTGGAACTGGCCATCGAGGAGGGGGGTGGGGCGGCGGTTTTCTGGATGCAGGACGCAGAACGCGTGCCCTATTGGGTGACTGGCTTGGTCATCGGCTCGGCCGAGTTCGTGAGGACAACGGTTGCGCGTGCACACAGCCCGCCCGGGTTTCCGGCTCGTGCGCTTGTTCCGGCAATGGATGAGGACGGCAATCCAGCCGAGCTCTACGCCTGCAAGGCTTCACGCCGTACCTCTGTCTGAGCAGATCCGCGAGCAAGATGCCTATCCCCCGTGAGTTGCAGCAGCGTACGGCGCGCTTACACCGGCAACGCGGGATGCCTGCCAGCGGGCCCGGTGTTGCTCTCCGTAGCGCAGTGCCTCGTCGAGGAAGGCTTCGATGTTCTCGAAGGGGGTGCCGGCCACAATGCCGTTTCCGGCGGCGATGCACAGTCCGCCGTCTGGCCTGTCGAATGTGTCGATCAGCAGGCGCACTTCCTCTCGGACGCCGCCGGGCGATTTTTCGCGCAAAGCATGCTGCACGTCGATGCCCGCCAGGAACGTGATCCGATCGCCGAATTCGGATGCGACGACCTTCTCGTCCATCGTGTGTTTCTGCACCGGGTGAAAGACGTTGACGCCGGCCTCGATCAGGGCGGGGAGCAGCGGCGTATTGTCGCCGCAACTGTGCAGCCACCAGTGCAGCCCGGTTTGCTTCAGGACTTTGCCGACTTGCACGTAGTACGGTTTGATGAGTTCGTCGAAGATCGCCGGGCTCATCATGGGGGCTGTCTGATGGCCCAGATCGTCGCTGGTCCAGAACCCGTCGGGCTTCAATTCCCGAACCGCGCGGCGGATATAGCCCGCATAGAGATCGCACAGGGCCGCATGTAGCCGGCGCACCTGCTCCGGCGCTTCGTAGTAGTCGATCATCAGGTTCTGCATGCCGCGCAGCCCCCATGGCCTCTCGAAGAACAGCCGCCACCAGCCGAAAAGCAGGTAGCGGTCGTCCGCCCGGGCCCGTGCGGCTCTCTGCGCCAGCTCCTCGAACACCGGGTCCTTGTCCGGGTCCGGCATTTTGGCGATGAATTCGTCCAGCCGCCTCCAGTCGTCGATCACGCACTTGCTGTCATGAGCGCCGGCCGCTGCCGTCTTCCAGGACAGTCCCATCTGCCCGGTATTCAACGGCTCGATGAGTAAGAGGGCCGCGTCTTCCGGAAAACGACGGAAGGCCTTCAAGCGGTCCCCGTACTGTTCACGCAAACCTTCGCCCCACCACTTGGCCTGCACAAGCGGAATGCGGCTTGGACCCGTTCTTTCAACCGCGCGAATCACCTCCTGCCGGGGGAGCGCCTTCCAGGATCGGCTTTCCATGTGCGGGCCTCCTATCTTGACGGCATGGTCGTTATTGACCCTACAATATTGATCCACAACTCGGAATGCAATTGATATAACCGAACATGAGTGGTAGTTTTTGTGCATGAACTGGCAGCGCAAGTGCTGGAGCATGGCGCTGGGGAGTCGACCGCGGATCACGCAGATCAGCATGGGGACCCACGGCTATCTGCCCGTTCAATGGTGGCGGATTTACGCCTGGACGATTCACTTGTACAGGTATGAGGGGAGGATTGTGGTGGACGGCGAATCGTTTCCCCTCCGTCTGGGCCACATGGGGATCAATTCGCCGGGCGTCTTCACCGAATATCACTTTCCGACACGCGACTGTTCGCACTTCTACGCTCACTTCCTGATGGAACCTGCGGCTTCGGACGGTGTTCGGGTTGAGCTGCCGGTAATGTTTGACTGGGGCAGCCGATATGAAGAGGTGTGTGCGGCAACCGAGAGGATACTTCGCATGCACGCGCGGAATCGTCTGCGAGCGGAGATCCTGCTGTGGGATCTGCTGTGGGAGTTAGCCGACAGCTTCAGCGTGACGCGCGGCACGGACCCGCGGCTGAACCCGGCGGTCCGGAAAGTGATGGAATGGGTGGAGCAGCGCAATTTTGCGGAATCCCTTCGTGCGGGCGATCTGGCCGGGGAGGTCGGCTACAGTGCGACCCATTTGAATCGGCTTTTCAGAGTGGCGGTCGGCAAGCCACTGAAGCGATACATCATGGACAGGCGTTTGGAGAAGGCGGGCCATCTGTTGTCCCAGACGACGATTCCCATCAAGTCGGTTGCGCGTCAGTGCGGGTTCCGCGACGCGCAGATCTTCAACAAGAGCATTCGGAAGCGCTACGGGCTGGCTCCGTCGGAGATGCGGCGCCGGGCGCGCGCTGTGGGCGCCGGGCCAAGCCGGTAGTCTATGGCTTTCGCCTGGGACGGGGAGGGAGGACGGGGAGGGACAGGCCTGGAGCCCCGCCTGGGGACCCGGAGACTCCTGGCCGGCCGCCCCGAGTCGGCTGCTTGGCGGGATGGGCTCGGGCAAAGCGGCCCCGTCTGCGGTGGCGCGAACACTGCAGCCGTCAATCTCAAGGTCTGGTATGCCACGATACGCCACGTGCCCCGGTACGCCACGTGCCTACGCCACGTGCCTGTCCCCCGGCGCCCCTGTCCCCCGGCGCCCCCCGGCGCGCCCCGCGCCATGTGCGCGCCATATTGCGTGCCATGTGCCTGTCCCTTTGGGCCTTCGCCGGGGCCTATTCGGGGCCTGTCCCTCGGACCTCGGGCTCGTCCCTCGGCGCGCCATGTGCCTGTCCCTTTGGGCCTCCTTTGGGCCTTCGCCGGGGCCTATTCGGGGCCTGTCCCTCGGACCTCGGGCTCGTCCCTCGGGGCCTACGTGCCGGGGCCTACGTGCCTGTCCCTCGGATCTGCCTGTCCCTCGGATCTCCCTGTCCCTCGGATCTCGTCCCTCGGATCTCGGATCCTCGGGGACTGGGTTGCCCGCGCGCCTCGAGCTGGTTCGGTGGAATTCGAGCCGAGTCTGTCGTCGGCAGAGCGGCATTCAACTGCGCCTGGCTTTTCGCCTTTTCGGGGCTGATGGCGGACAAGACAGGGGAGAGTGCGGTATGGGGTATCCGGGGGCGGTGTCGCCTGGCGCCCGGGTGCCGGGAGGCCCGCCGAATGCGGGGAAAATCGAAGACGATGGCGTTTTTTCTTATTGCGCTGCTGCGGGGATTGGCCTATTTTGAACGGGCTATAGGATAGCTGTCCGGGGGGTAGGGGGGGGGAGACCGTCCGAATAGAACAAGAACGAGTACGCTCTGCGTTTTTTTGGGGGGAACCGACGTGGCCATTGCCGTTGACCAGTTACTGGCGGAGATATCGGCGGACGCGCCCTGCGGCGAAGACATCAGTTATGATGCCGGCTATATGGAAGTGGAACGGATGGCACAGGGCACGCCGGAGACGCAGTTTCAGCCGGGAGAAGAGCCGAACTGGAAGGAGATTTCGGCTCGTTGCGAGGAATTGACGGGCCGGAGCAAGAACCTGCGGGTTATCCTGCTGTTGACGCTGGCCGAGGTCTGCCTCGACGGGGTTGCGGGTCTGCGTGACGGGCTGGCCCTGCTTCATGGGGTGCTGGAGCGCTACTGGGACCAGGTCTATCCGCGGCTGGATCCCGACGACAACAACGACCCGCTCGAGCGGATGAACATCATTGCGTCGCTTTCGCCGCCGCCGGACGCGTACCAGGACCCAATGCGCTTCAAGGACCGCGTGCTGGACGCGCCGCTTTGCGAGTCGCGCCAACTTGGCCGGTACGGTTTGCGCCACATCCTGACGGCGGCCGGCGAGTTAGCGGTGCCGGAAGGGGGTGAATCCCCTCCCTCGCGCTCGATGATCGACGGGGCGTTCGAGGACACGCCGCTGGAGGCGCTGCAGGCGGTGGGCCAGGCGTTGGGCGAGAGCGTCGCGCACGTGAAGGGGCTCGACGCGTTTCTGACCGAGAAGGTTGGGGCGGGCCGTGCGCCGAATCTGGACGACTTCGTGGCCACGCTGCAGCGTGCGGAGACGGAAGTCAAGGCGCAGTTGGAGCGGCGCGGCTATGGCGAGGCCGGCGATGCGGCGGCCGGTGCCACGCCGGCGGCGGCCGCGGCCGGCGTACCGGGTGAGATCAATTCGATCCAGGACGTACTCAAGACGCTCGACCGGATCTGCAGCTTCTATGACCGGCACGAGCCGTCGAGTCCGGTCCCGCTGCTGCTACGCCGAGCCAAGCGGCTTGTCGGCAAGAGTTTCCTGGACATCATTCGCGACATTTCGCCGAGCGCTGTCCAGGAGGTCACCGTACTCAGCGGGCCCGAGGAAGGGGCGGACGGTACGGGTGCGCCGGCGAGTGAGGGGTAGCATGCGAATGGCGGATTGCGGATCGGGGATTGCGGCTCGCAATGGATCGGGTTGCTTGACGGTGCGGCGTGATTCTGCTATGGAAGGAAGCCGGTACCGGGCGCTTTGAGATGCACTAACCAGAAGGAGAGATCATGGCCAAGAAGCAAAGCAGTCAGAAGTTCATCGCCCGCAACCGGGCGCCCCGCGTCCAGATCGAATACGACCTGGAGTTGTACGGCGCGGAGAAGAAGATCAATCTTCCCTTTGTGATGGGGGTGATGGCGGACCTGTCCGGCAAGCCGGAGGAAGCGCTGGCGCCGGTGGCGGACCGCAAATTTCTGGAGATCGACGTCGACAACTTCGACGACCGCATGAAGTCCATGAAACCGCGCGTGGCCTTCCAGGTGCCGAACACGCTGACGGGCGAGGGCAATCTGAGTGTGGATATCACCTTTGAGAGCATGGAGGACTTCTCTCCGGCCGCTGTCGCGAAGAAGGTGGATGCGTTGAACAAGCTGCTGACGGCGCGGACGCAGCTGTCGAATCTGCTGACATACATGGACGGAAAGAGCGGGGCGGAGCAGCTTATTGCCAAGATGCTGAACGACCCGGCGTTGTTGAGCGCCCTGTCGTCTGCTCCGAAGCCCGCCGAAGCAGCCGAGAAGAAAGAGGAGGGCTGATCGCATGGCTAATGAGGAAGCAAAGGCCCAGCAGGCCGCTGCGGCCGAAACGATGGAGAAGAGCGAGTTCGAGTCGCTCCTCAAGAAAGAGTTCAAGCCCAAGACGAGCAAGGCGCGGGAGGCGGTTGAGAACGCGGTCAAGACGCTGGCGGCCCAGGCTCTGTCGGAGACGACGCTGATCTCGGACGATTCGGTGAAGTCGATCGAGGCGATGATCGCGGAGCTCGACAAGAAGCTCACCGAACAGGTGAACCTGATTCTGCACCACGCCGACTTCCAGCAACTGGAGGGTACGTGGCGCGGGCTGCACCACCTGATCAACAACACGGAGACGGACGAAACGCTCAAGATCCGGGTGTTCAACATTTCGAAGAAGGACGTGAGCAAGACGCTGAAGAAGTTCAAGGGCACGGCCTGGGACCAGAGCCCGCTGTTCAAGAAGCTGTACGAGGACGAGTACGGCACGCCGGGCGGCGAGCCGTACGGGTGCCTGATCGGCGACTACGAATTCGATCATGGCCCGCCGGACGTTGAGATCCTGTCGGGCATGTCGCAGATCGCGGCGGCGGCGCACGCGCCGTTCATCGCCGCGGCGAGCCCGACGCTGATGAACATGGAGACCTGGCAGGAGCTCGGCGCGCCGCGCGACCTGACCAAGATTTTCCAGACGGCGGAATACGCGCCGTGGCGCTCGCTGCGGCAAGCGGACGACGCCAAGTACGTCGGCCTGGCGATGCCGCGGTTCCTGGCCCGGCTGCCGTACGGGGCGAAGACGGAACCGGTGGAGGAGTTCGATTTCGAGGAGGACACCGAGAGCGCGGAACACACGAAGTACTGCTGGAGCAATGCGGCCTTTGCGATGGCGGTGAACATCAACCGCGCGTTCAAGCTGTTCGGGTGGTGCTCCCGCATCCGCGGCGTGGAGAGCGGCGGCATGGTGGAAGGGCTGCCGTGCCACACGTTCCCGACCGACGACGGCGGCGTGGACATGAAGTGCCCGACCGAGATCGCGATCACGGACCGGCGCGAGGCGGAACTGGCGAAGAACGGGCTGATGCCGCTCTCGCACTGGAAGAACACGGACTATGCCGTGTTCGTCGGCGCGCAGTCGCTGCACCAGCCGGCGGAATACGACGACCCGGACGCCACCGCGAACGCGAATCTGGGCGCCAGGCTGCCCTACCTGTTCGCGACCTGCCGCTTCGCGCACTATCTGAAATGCATCGTGCGCGACAAGATCGGCTCGTTCAAGGAGCGCGTGGACGTGGAGACCTGGTTGAACAAGTGGATCACGCAGTACGTGACCTCCGACCCGAACGCGTCGGAGGAGACCAAGGCGCGCTACCCGCTCGCTGCGGCCGAAGTGCAGGTGGAGGAGAACGCGAGCAACCCGGGCTACTACAGCGCCAAGTTCTTCCTGCGCCCGCATTACCAGTTGGAGGGGCTGACCGTTTCGCTGCGATTGGTATCGAAGCTGCCGTCGGCTAAAGGAGGTGCGTAGGATCGATGGCTTTCCGTAAGTGGGGCGGCTCGGCGTACGGGTTTACCGCGAGGTGCCCGGCGCAGGCAGCCGTGTCGTGTGTGAGTGAGGCGTCAACCAGCTGAAGAAGGGAGGACGAGTATGGCGTTTGACTGTTTTCTGAAGATCGACCAAGTCCCGGGCGAGAGCACGGATGACAAGCACAAGGACTGGATCGAAGTCCTGTCCTACAGCCATGGCGTGAGCCAACCCGCCTCGGGTTCGACGAGTTCGGGCGGCGGCCGCAGCGCCGAGCGTTGCGATCACCAGGACTTCTCGGTCGTGAAGACGCTCGACAAGGCGTCGCCCAAGCTGGCTCTTTTCTGCTGCAACGGCACCCACGTGAAGGAAGTGGTGCTGACGCTTTGCCGTGCCAGCGGCGACAAGCAGAAGTACATGGAGTACAAGATGAGCGACGTCATTGTCAGTGGCGTCCGGCCTGGCGGATCGGCCGGCGGCGAGGAAGCGCTGCCGCTGGAGGAAGTGTCGTTCAACTACGGCAAGATCGAGTGGACGTACACGGAGACCGATCATAAGACGGGCAAGCCGAAAGGCGACGTTGCCACCCATTGGGACCTGACGGCGAACAAGGGTGGTTGACGATAACGGGGCGGACGGGCCGCACGGCCCGTCCGCCTTTTTTTTTGGCGGGATGATTTCCCGCGGCAGAAGGGGGACGCAGCATGCAGGCAGAGGAACTGGTACGCAGCGGCGACCTGACCGGAGCGCTGGAGCAACTGCAGGCGGCGGTGCGGAAGGATCCGGCCCGGGCCGACCTGCGGGTCTTCCTGTTCCAACTGCTCAGCGTGCTGGGCGAATGGAAGCGGGCGCTGACGCAACTGAACGTGGCGGCCGACATGGACATGGAGAGCAAGCTCATGGCGCACGTCTGCCGTCCGGCCCTGAGCTGCGAGGCGCTGCGTGCCGAAATTTTCGCCGGGAAACGCTCCCCTATGTTTTTCGGCGAACCGGGCGAATGGGCGGCGCTGGTGAGCCAGGCGCTGGCGCTGCTGGCGCAGGGCAAGCACGAGGCCGCGGGCGAACTGCGGGACAGGGCGTTCGAGGCGGCGCCGGCGTTAGCCGGCACGGTGAACGGCGAGCCGTTCGAGTGGATTGCCGACGCCGATGCGCGGCTTGGCCCGATCCTGGAGGCGGTGATCGAGGGGCGCTACTACTGGGTTCCGTTCCAGCACATTCGGCGTATTGTCCTCGAAGAGCCGGCGGATCTGCGCGATGTGGTGTGGATGCCTGCGCAGTTCACGTGGGCCAACGGCGGCGAGACGGTGGGGTTGATCCCGGGCCGCTATCCCGGCTCGGAGCGCAGCGCGGACAACCAGGTGAAGCTGGCGCGGAAGACGACGTGGGACGACGCGGGCAGCGGCTATTTTCTGGGCGAAGGCCAGCGCATGCTGGCGACGGACCAGAAGGAGTACCCGTTGCTGGAAGTGCGGCAGATCGCGCTGGACCAATCCGAACCGCAGCAGGAGGGGGCCGGTACGGACAATGGCTGAACTGGCGCCAAGGGAACGGCTGCAGCCCTGTTTGTTGGACAGGCTGGCCGACGACGAGCCTGGCAACAGGGAGGAGAGCCGGGATCGGCGCGTGATTTCGCTGCGTCGGTACCGGGATGCGGTGCTGCGCGATCTGGCCTGGCTTCTAAACACGCCCGCCCACACGGCTGACGAGGGGTTCGCCGAGTTTCCCGAGGTTGAGAAGTCGGTGCTGAACTTCGGCGTGCGGGATGTGTGCGGCATGTCGATTTCCGGGCTGACCGCACAGGAGATGGAGCAGAAGCTGCTGCAGGCCATTCGTCTGTTCGAGCCGCGCGTCATGCGGAATTCGCTCTCGTTCACGTCGACCTCGGACCCGGGCAGGTTGGACCGGACGGCGGTCACCTTCGAGATTCGCGGCCAGCTCTGGGCGCAGCCTGCGCCGGAAGCGTTGTTCATCAAGACCGAATTCGATCTGGAAACTGGCGAATGCGAACTGGAAAGCGGCGGACATGGATAGGCGGCTGCTGAGATACTATGACCGGGAACTCCAACATTTGCGGGCTACTGCGGGCGAATTCGCCCGGGAGTTCCCGAAGATCGCCGGCCGGCTCGCGCTGGACGAATTCGCCTGCGCGGACCCGTACGTGGAGCGGCTTCTGGAGGGGTTCGCGTTTCTGGCCGCGCGTGTGCAACTGAAGTATGATTCCGAATTCCCGCGCTTCACCCAGTCCATTCTCGAAACGGTGTATCCTCACTACCTGGCGCCCACCCCATCCATGGCCGTTGTGCAGTTCGCGCCGGATACCACCGACGCCGGCCTTGCCGAAGGCATCGAGATCGCGCGCGGCGAGACGCTGCGCTCGATCATCGGCAAGGGCGACCGCACGGCTTGCGAGTACCGGACCGGGCACCCGGTCACGCTCTGGCCGCTGAGCATCGGCCAGGTCGACTACTACACCCGGGAGCTGATCGCGCTCGAGCTGCCGGACGGCGTGTCGGGCAAGGCGGGGCTCCGCATCCGGCTGGAGGCGGGCGCCGGGCTGAAGTTTTCGGCGATGAAGACGGACCGGCTTGCTGTCTTTCTGCGCGGGGCCGGCGAACTGCCCATGCGCCTGTACGAACAGGTGTTCGCGCACGCGCGGCACGTGCTGCTCCAGCCGCCGGACAAACCGATCGCCTGGCGCAACGTGCTGCCGGCGGACCGCTCGATCCGGCGCGTTGGCTTCGCGGACGAGCAGGCCTTGCTGCCTTGCGGCGCACGCTCGTTTCAGGGGTATCGCATTCTGCAGGAGTACTTTGCTTTTCCGCCCCGCTACCTCTTCTTTGAGCTCAACGGCCTGGCCGCGAGCGTGGCGCGCTGCGAGGGGAACCGGCTGGACGTGATTCTTCTGTTCGACGAGCCGGATGTCGAACTGGAGAACCGGGTGGACGCGTCCAATTTCGGACTGTTCTGCGTGCCGATCGTGAACCTGTTCCCGAAGCGGCTGGACCGGATCCACCTTTCGGATCGGTTCTCCGAATTCCATGTGGTGCCGGACCGCACGCGCCCGATGGACTTCGAGGTGTACCGCATCGAGGAGGTGACGGGGCACGGCGTGCAGGCGGGCGACGAGCAGCCGTTCCATCCGTTCTACGCGTCCAGCGATTTCGACACGGGCGAAGGAGGCGGCGCGTACTACGCGGTCCACCGCGTGCCCAGAATGCTGTCGAGCCGGGAGAAGCAGCGCGGGACCCGCACCAGTTATGAGGGCAGCGAGGTGTACATCTCGCTGGTCGACGCGAAGGCCGCGCCGTACCGGTCCGATCTGCGGCAGCTCGGGGTCAGCGCGCTGTGTACGAACCGGGATCTGCCGCTGCTGATGCCGACCGGGCGCGGCGAGACCGATTTCACCACGGACGCGAGCCTGCCCGTTACCGCGATTCGCTGCGTGGCGGGCCCGACCGGGCCGCGCCATTCCTTTGCCGAGGGCGAGGTTTCGTGGCGGGCGATCAGCCATTTGTCGCTCAACTACCTGTCGCTGGTCGACGGCGCGGGCGCCGAGGGCGCCTCGGCGCTGCGCGATCTGTTGAAGCTCTACGGCGACGCGAGCGATCCCGAGATCCGGCGCCAGGTCGAGGGCCTGCAGTCCGTCGCGAGCCGGCCGGTGACGCGCCGCATTTTCACCAGTGGGCCGATTGCGTTCGTGCGCGGCCTGGAAATCACGCTGACGTTCGACGAGGAGGCGTTCGAGGGGACGGGCGTGTTTCTGCTCGGTGCCGTGCTGGAATGCTTCTTCAGCAAGTACGTATCGGTCAATTCGTTCGCCGAGACGATCGTGCGCACGAAGGACCGCGGAGAGATCATGCGATGGCAGCCGAGACTCGGTCAGAGGCACCTGTTGTAGTCGAGGCGCTGCGGAAGAACCCGGCCGCGTTCGACTTCTTCCAGGCGGTGCGGGCTATCGAGAGCCGCCGGCCCGCCACGGGGCGGGTCGGCCGCGCGCTGCGGCCCGGCGACGAGGCCGTGCGTTTCGGCCAGGAGCCGGCGTTGCGGTTCGCGCCGTCGACCATTCACGGCGTCGAGCAGCGCTCCGGGGCCAGGGCGCCGCGCGTGCTCGTGAACTTCTTCGGGCTGCTCGGCCCGAACGGCCCGCTGCCGCTGCATCTGACCGAGTACGTGGCCGAGCGGATGTACCACCACAACGACCGCGCCACGGCCCGGTTCTTCGACGTGTTCAACCACCGGCTGATCTCCCTGTTCTACCGGGGCTGGGCCGACAACAACCAGACCGTCAGCCACGAAATGGCGGACCGGGACCGGTTCGCCGTCTACATAGCCAGCCTGTTCGGGATGGGGATGCCTTCCTTTCGCGACCGCGACGAGGTCCCGTACCTGGCGAAGCTGCACTACGCCGGCCCGCTCGTCTGCCAGACGCGCCATGCCGCGGGCTTGTGCGCCCTGTTGCAGGACTACTTCGGCCTGCGCGCCGAGATCGAGCAGTTCGTTGGGCGCTGGATGGGCCTGCCCGAGGACTGCCGCTGCCGGCTCGGCGCGGATCCGGGGACCGGGCGGCTCGGCGCCAGCGCCGTTGTCGGCTCGCGCGTCTGGGATTGTCAACAGACGTTCCGGATCCGGCTCGGCCCCATGGACCTGTGCAGCTACGAGCGCATGTTGCCGGGCGGCGCGAGTTTCAAGCGGCTGCGCGACTGGGTCCGCAACTATGCCGGCGACGTCCTACGCTGGGAGTTGCAGCTCGTGCTTGCCGCGTCCGAAGTGCCGGTCGTCCAACTCGGCGGGGCGGGCCGGCTCGGGTGGTCGACGTGGCTGAAGAGCCGGGCGTTTGATGAGGACGCCGATCAGCTGGTGCTGAGGGGGTAGCGGAGGAACTTGCTCCAGAACTTACTCGAGAACTTGTCTCGAAATTCCGGGCTCAGCCGCCGAGCCCGGGTGAGGCGAATGAGTTTTGGATCGAGCAAGTTCCCGAGTAAGTTCTCGAGCAAGTCTAGGAAAGCAAGGGGGCCGTATCATGGCAGAAATCAGTCGCACGGCGTTGTTTGGCAAGTTGAACAGTCTGGCGTACAAGTCGGTGGAGGGGGCCACGACGTTCTGCAAGCTGCGCGGGAATCCGTATGTGGAACTGGTGCACTGGCTGCACCAGTTGCTGCAGCTGCAGGACTCGGATGTGCACAAGATCGTGCGGCATTTCGGCCTGGACGCCTCGCGGCTGGCGGCCGACCTGACGGCGGCGCTGGATGCGCTGCCGCGCGGGGCGACGTCCATCTCGGATTTCTCGCCGCATTTGGAGGAAGGGGTGGAGCGGGCGTGGGTGTATGCGACGCTGTTATTCGGCGATACGCAGGTGCGCAGCGGGTACGTTCTGGTGGCGCTGCTCAAGACGGCCGGGTTGAAGAACGTGCTGCCGGCGTTGTCGTCGGAGTTTGCCAAGGTCAAGGTTGAGGAACTATCGGAGAGTTACGGGACGATCGTGGCGGGCTCGCCTGAGGACGGGCTTGCGGCGAAGGACGGGTTTCAGGTCGGGGGCGGGGTGTCGCCCGGCGAGGCCAGCGGTGCGATGGGGCCTGCGCAAATGGGCAAGCAGGAGGCGCTGAACCAGTTCTCGGTGGATCTGACGGCGAAAGCGGCGACGGGCGAGATGGATCCGATCCTGGGCCGTGACGACGAGATTCGGCAGATCATGGACATTCTGATGCGGCGCCGGCAGAACAACCCGATTCTGACCGGCGAGGCGGGCGTGGGGAAGACGGCGGTTGTGGAGGGGTTTGCCCAGCGGATCGTGGCGGGCGACGTGCCGCCGCCGTTGAAGAACGTGACCGTGCGCACGCTGGACCTCGGCCTGCTGCAGGCGGGCGCCAGCATGAAGGGCGAGTTCGAGAACCGGCTGCGTCAGGTCATCGAAGAGGTGCAGGCCTCCCCGAAACCGATCATCCTCTTCATTGACGAGGCGCACCAGCTTATCGGGGCGGGCGGCTCGGCCGGGCAGGGGGACGCGGCGAACCTGCTCAAGCCGGCGCTGGCGCGCGGCACGCTACGCACCATCGCCGCCACCACCTGGGCCGAATACAAGAAGTACTTCGAAAAGGATGCTGCGTTGACGCGGCGCTTCCAGGTCGTGAAGGTCGACGAGCCGACGGAAGAGAAGGCGATCATCATGATGCGCGCGCTGGCCAACATCAGCGAGAAGCATCACCGCGTGCAGGTGCTGGACGAGGCGCTGGTGGCCGCCGTGAAGCTCTCGCACCGTTATATCCCGGCGCGGCAGTTGCCCGACAAGGCCGTCAGCCTGCTCGACACCGCCTGCGCCCGGGTTGCGATCAGCCAGCACGCCGTGCCGCCGGAGGTGGAGAGCTGCCGGCGCAGCATCTCCTATCTGGAAACGGAGATTCGCATCATCGCGCGCGAGGAGGCGACCGGCGCGGACCACGCCGAGCGGCGCGCCGAGGTCGAGCAGAAGCTTGTCGATGAGCGGGAGCGGCTCAAGAAACTGGAAGCCGATTGGCAGGAGGAAAAGGAACTGGTCGACAAGATTCTGGACATCCGCGGCAAGCTGCGCGGCAGCGGCGACGGCACCATTGAAGAGGCCGCTCCGGCGCCGGCCGCGCCGGATGCTGGGCAGGCATCCGGGAAGAAGGAGGCCGAGCAGCCCGCGGCGCCGGTGCAGGACAAGATTTCCGAGGAAGAGCGCAAGAAGTTGCTTGAAGAGCTGAAGGGCCTTCAGGCGAAGCTGGCTGAGATCCAGGGCGAGACCCCTCTGATCCTGCCGAGCGTCGACGAGGCGGCTGTCGGGGCGGTGGTGGCGGACTGGACGGGCATTCCCGTCGGGCGGATGGTGAAGAACGAGATCGAGGCCGTCCTCCACCTGGCCGACACGCTGGAGCATCGGGTCATCGGGCAGCGGCACGCGTTGGAGGCGATTGCCAGCCGGATCCGCACCTCGCGCGCGGGGCTCGAGAACCCGAAACGGCCGATCGGCGTTTTCATGCTGGTCGGCCCGAGCGGGGTCGGCAAGACCGAATCGGCGCTCGCCCTGGCCGAGGCCCTTTACGGCGGCGAGCAGAACGTGATCACGATCAACATGAGCGAGTTTCAGGAGGCGCACACGGTTTCCACGTTGAAGGGTGCGCCGCCCGGCTACGTCGGATACGGGGAAGGCGGCGTCCTGACCGAGGCGGTGCGCCGGCGGCCGTACAGCATTGTGCTGCTCGACGAAGTCGAGAAGGCGCACCGCGACGTGCACGAGATTTTCTTTCAGGTCTTCGACAAGGGCATGATGGAAGACGGGGAAGGGCGGCTCATCGACTTCAAGAACACGATCATCCTGCTCACCAGCAATACCGGCACCGACCTCATCATGAACATGTGCAAGGACCCGGAGCTGATGCCGGAGCCCGACGGCATTGCCAAGGCGTTGCGGGATCCGCTGTTGCAGGTTTTCCCCGCCGCGCTGCTCGGGCGGCTGGTGGTTGTGCCGTTCTATCCGCTGGGTGACGAGGTAGTGCGCAAGATCGTGCGGCTGCAGTTGGGCCGCATCGAACGGCGCGTGCGCGAGAATCACGACGTGCCGTTCACCTACGACGACGCCGTGGTCGAACTCGTCGCCAGCCGCTGCACCGAGGTGGAGAGCGGCGCGCGGATGGTCGACGCGATTCTCACGCACACTCTGTTGCCGACGATCAGCCGCGAGATGCTCGGCCGGCTGCTGGAGGGCCACGAGCTGGAGAGGGTGCACGTGGCCGTCGCGGACGGCGAGTTCGCGTATCAGTTTGAGTGAAGCGCCCGGCTTCAGCCGGGCGCAGAGTCGAAGGTCGGAAAGTCTAAAGTCGAAGGTCAGAGAGTCGAAGGTCGAAAGTCGGAAGGTCGAAGGGCAAAGGTCGCGATCTCAAGTGGTGTCGACCTTGGACCTTGACCCTTGGACCTTCGACTCCCTCCTGAAAGGAGACTCGCTATGCCTCCGGAACCCACACAAACGGAACGGATTCTGGCGATCACGACGCCGCTGGGCGACGACGTCCTGCTGCTGCAGAATTTTTACGGCCGGGAGGCGATCGGCCAGTTGTTCGAGTTCGACTTGGACCTGCTCAGTTCGGATCATGAGATCAACTTCGACGACATTGTGGGACAGAACGTGACGGTGCGGTTGACGCTGCCGGACGGCACGCGCCACTTCAACGGGTACATCAGCCGTTTCGTGCAGACGGTGCCGACGGGCGGCTACGCGCAGTACCGGGCGACGATGGTGCCGTGGCTGTGGATGCTGTCGCGCACCACGAATTGCCGCATCTTCCAGGACGTGACGGTGTTGGACATCATCAAGGACGTCTTCAACCAGCACGGTTTTTCGGACATCGAGGAGCGGGTCGACGCCGGTTCCTACAAGCCGTGGCACTATTGCGTGCAGTACCGGGAAAGCGACTTCAACTTCGTCAGCCGGCTGATGGAGCATGAGGGGATCTACTACTACTTCAAGCACGAGGACGGGAAGCACACGCTGGTGCTGTGCGATTCGCCGGATCGGCACGACGCGTTCGCGAACTACGCGGAGATCGTATTTCGTCCGGAGGGCGAGGCGTCTGTCCAGGAGGAGCACGTGTACGACTGGACGATACGGCACGACGTGCAGCCGGGCGTTTACGTGCATGCGGATTACGATTTCACGAAATCGCGCACGCCGCTCCAGAACCAGGCGCGCGTTTCGCACGCGCACGCGAAGGGCGAATATGAGGTTTACGACTATCCGGGGATCTTCCTGGAGAGCGGGGACGGCGATCAGATTGCGCGGGTTCGGAACGAGGAACTGGAAGCGATGCACGAGATCGCCGAAGGTTCGACCGACGCGCGCGGTGTCTGCCCCGGCTACAAGTTTGCGTTGACCGAGTATCCGCGCGAGGACCAGAACCGCGAGTATCTGGTGACGTCGGCGGGGTACCAGGCGGCGAACCCGGCCTACGAGTCGGGGGCGGGCGGCGGGGCGGGCGCCGTGTTCAGTTGCCGGTTCACGGGGGTGGACGCGAGCAAGCAGTTCCGGCCGCCGCGCGCGACGCCCACGCCGGTGGTGCAGGGTCCGCAGACTGCGATCGTGGCGGGCAACGAGGCGATCGACGTCGACGAGTACGGGCGGGTGAAGGTGACGTTCCACTGGGATCGCGACCGGAAGCAGTCGTGTTACGTGCGTGTCTCGCAGAACTGGGGCGGCGCGAACTGGGGCGGCATGTTCATCCCGCACGTCGGCCAGGAAGTGGTGGTGTCGTTTCTGGAAGGCGATCCGAATCGGCCGCTCATCACGGGCCGGGTGTACAACGACCAGAACATGCCGCCGGTCGGCTTACCGGGCGGCAAGACGAAGAGCGTGATCCGGGATCACGGCGGCAACGAGATGATCATGGAGGGCGCCGACGGCAGCCAACAGATCCGGATGTTCTCGCCGGTGGCCAACACGAAGTTCACGATGGGCACGCCGAACCAGGGCCACGCGCACCTGACGACCGACGGCAACCAGGTGAACCACGTGGGGTCGAACCGCACGGAGACGATTGACGGCAACGTGGACGTGACGATCGGCGGCAACATCGACGAGAAGATTTCCGGCTACTTCAAGGAGGAGATCGGCACCAACCACGAGTCGAAGGTGGGCGCGAACGACAAGCAGGAGGTGGGTGGGAACCAGGAGATCACGATCACGGGGAAGCAGGACGTCAAGGTCAACACGAAGGACTACTGGAACTTCGGGACGGAGGCGAAAGGGGTGGTGTCGGCGACGCAGGAAACGTTCATGGGCGTGAAGCAGGAGACGAAGCTGGGCCTGTTCAACGAGATCGTGGGCGGGATCAAGACCAGCGCGACCGCCGGGCTGGTGTGCGAGAAGTCGAAGGCGAAGGTGCTGCTGGAAGCGCCGATGGTGACATCGGAAGCCAAGTCGGTCCACACGACCAAGGCGCCGGAAATCACGCTGGACGGTGGCAGCGGCATCACGTTGGACGTGAGCGGCACGATGATCAGCATCGGCTCGGGCAGCATCAAGATCAAGGCCGGCAAGATCAAGTTGGACGGCGACGTCAAGATAACCGGCAATCTCACAGACAAGAACGACGCCAAGATAACCTGATTCTTTCGGCGCGAGGCGACGAGACATGAGGATGCGAGTGAACAGTACGCCATGAACATGCTGAACGAGACACCTTTTCCGGTCGCCATGTGGCCGTGGCTGTTCGAGCCGAAACGATGGCGAATGACCTTCCTGGTCAAGGGCACGTTTGAGCTGGCTCCGGGCAAGGTCATAGCCGTGGCCGAGGAAGACCAACCCTCGCCGACGGGCGACGAGCCGTACGACGATATCGACGAAGACCCGCCGCAGTCTGTGCGGTACGCGTCCGATTTTGCGCTGTTCAAGCCGCGCGCCGACCTGTTGCTTGTGGGCAAGGCGCACGCGCCGGGCGGCAACCCGGTGCCGTACCACAGGGTGACCTTCGGAGTCGGCGCGAGATCCAAGGCGCTGGCGATATTCGGCGACCGGCATTGGAAGACGGGGCTCCTGGGGTCCGGCAGCTCGGATCCTGAGCGTTTTGCCGATATGCCCCTGCGTTACGAGAACAGTCTGGGCGGCCCGGGGTCCGATCTGAACCCGATCGGCAAAGGGATTGCAAAGGTCGAGACGGAGTCGGGGCAGAAGCTGCAGCTGCTTCCGAATATCGAGGATCCTCGTGCATTGGTGAGCTCCCCGGGCGATCGGCCGGCGCCGGCTGGGTACGGCCCGTTGTACATGAGGTGGGCGCAGCGCTGGGCCAAGATCGGCACCTACAGAGGGAAGTGGACGGAGGAGCGATGGCCCTGTTTCGCGGAGGATCTCGACTGGGGCTTTTTCAATGCGGCGCCCCCGGACATGCAGGTGGAGGGCTATCTCAAAGGGGACGAGGAACTGTATCTCGAACACCTGCACCCGGGACAACCGGAGTTCCGCACCAAGCTGCCCGGGCTGCGCGTGCGTTGTTTCCTCGACCTCGCCGAGCCCCTGCCGAATGGGGCGGATCTGTTCCATGAACTGAACATGAACCTGGATACGCTTTGGGTGGACACGGAGGCTCTGAACCTCGTCCTGGTTTGGCGGGGCGTGGTCGACGTGCATTCCGAGGAGTTGAAGGAGTTTCGGAACTTCCTGGTGGTGAGTGAGAGGCTTGACGATCCGCCCCAGGCCGCGGCCCGCTATCAGGAACGTCTGCCGCAGTTGCTGGTCGAGGAGGAGGAAGAGGAACGGGTCGTGCCGGAGGCTCCACCCGGTGATGAGCCTCCCGACGTGGACGTGGAGGCCGAGATCGCGAAGGCCGAGGCGCAGGTGCGTGAAGCGCTGGTGGCCGCGGGGCACGATCCCGACGCGGCCATCGCGGAGGCGAAACGAGACTCAGACGAACGCACCGCTCGGGTCCTGGCGGATTTGGGGGTGGATCCGGGCGACGGCAGGCTGACGCGTGAGCAGGCGCTCGAGAGAGTGAGAACGGAGGAGGGGCTGGCCGGTCTGGACCTGCGCGGGCTGGATCTCTCCGAACAGGATTTCAAGAAGGCCCTTTTCGCAGGGGCGCGTCTGCAGGGAGCGAACTTCACGAATAGCGACCTGGCGGGCGCCGACCTGGCGGGCGCCGATCTGTCGGGCGCCAACCTGGCAGGCGCCAATCTGACGAAGGCCAATCTACGGGAGTGCGACTTTACCGGTGCGGCCCTGACATCGGCCGATCTACGGGAGGCGTGTCTGGACCAGGCGGTGTTTGAGGGGGCGTCTCTGGGGAAGGCGGTCTTGGATGGGTGCACGGCACAGGGCGCCGATTTCAGCGGAGTGAATCTCGTCCAGGCCAGCCTGAAAGGGTGTGCGTTGCAGGAGGCGGCACTGTCGGAGTCGACGCTTGACGGCGCCAGCTTCGCGGGGGCGAACCTGACCGAGGCGTCCGTCACGGGCGCGAAGGGCGATGCGGTGGACATGAGCGATGCGGTTTTGACGGATCTTCGCGCGTCGGATGGATGCGCGCTGCCGGGCGGTGTCTTCGTCCGGGTGCAGGCGAAGGGGTCGATTTGGGAAGACGCCCGGCTTACCGGCGCCGATTTTTCCGGCGCGGATCTCGAGGGCGTCGAGTTCTCCGGCGCGAATCTCGAGGGCGCCATTCTCAATGCCGCCAACATGAAGTTCGGCACGCTGGCCAAATGCAATTTAAAGGACGCGCAGATGAAGATGGCGAACCTGTTCCAGGGCAGCCTGGAAAAGGCGGATCTGAGCGGCGCGGATCTGCGGGGCGCGAACCTTTTCGAAGCCGAACTGATGGATGCCGTGTTTGAGGGCGCGAATCTGGAGTTCTCCAATTTGAAGATGACGAAACTGGCCAAGCGGCAGGATTGGGAACATGCCTGAACAGAACTTGGGTGAAGAGTACAGCCAGGCGGTGAGGTCGCGGGAGGGGCAAGGCGGCTTCACGTTTACGGACCGGGACCTGAGCGGCGCCAGCCTCGCGGGTGCACGCTATATGGGCGTGAGTTTTGCCAATGTGAACCTGCGCGGGGCCGACCTGCGCAAGGCCGACTTGCGATTCGCGAAATTCAACAATGTGGACCTCACGGGCGCAACCCTTGAAGGGGCTGACCTGACGCACGCGTCCTTTGTGGGGGTCAATGCGACCGACACGCGTTTGGGAGGCGCGAATCTTTCGGATGCCGTCATGGCGGGCGACAACGTACCTTGCTTTGGCGACACGCCATTCGAGGTGAGTTTGGCGGATCTGGAACTGGATCCCGCGGTTGTCCAACAACTGCAGAACGTTGGGGTTCGGGGGTTCGTGAAGCGGCCGACCACGTTTCGCGGCGCGGACTTCTCGGGCGCGGCGCTGACCGACATGATTTGTCATCAAGTGTGCTTCGATGGCGTCTCGTTCACCGGCGCGACCGTGAGTTGGACGCGGTTGATCGATTGTACTTTCACGGACTGCGACTTCGGAAGAACTGTCTGCGAGCACGTGTCGTTCGACAACGGCAAGGCGTTTGCTTGCGGATTCGACAGCGCCCGCCTGGACGCCGTTGAGATCAGCGGCGTGGCCCTCAGCGACGTCGATTTCGGGGCGGCCGAGTTCGACAAGGTCGAGTTCATCAACATCGATTTCGCCGCCACGGTGAAGCTGCCGGCGACGCTGCCGCAGTGCAAGTTCGTCAGATGCCAAATGGCCGGCGCGAACCTGGCCGAGAAGGATCTCACGGGAGCCACGTTCAAGGAGTCGGATCTGAGGAAGGCGAAGTTCTCGGGTGCCGTCGTTCGGGGTGTCTTGTTTCAGAAATGCAACTTCGCCGGCACACCGCTGAACGATCTGGACCTGACGGGGACAGACTTCAGCGGCGCCGAGCTCAGAGAAGCGGCCCTGCGCCAGTCGAACTTGACCGATGCCGACCTCTCGGAATCCTGTCTGGCAGGCGCGGATCTTTCCGGCGCCGTGCTGGAGAACACGACATTCTCAGGTGCGGACCTGTCGCAGGCTGTGTTGGCACGGGCCCGCATCGACGGCAGTGCGTTTGACGGCGCTAAACTGGAGGGAATCGACTTGCGCGGGGCGCGGTGTGAGAGCACGGATTTCGAGGACGTTGATTTCACCAGTGCACAGTTGGCCGATGCCGCGTTCAGCTTGTGTAGCCTCAAGAAATCGGTGTTCAAGGGCATGGATTTGGCCACGTGCGGTTTCGAGGATTGCGATCTGGGCGAAGCGGACCTGCGGGAGGCGGTGCTGGACGGCGTGAATTGCCGGCAGGCGGAATTCGTGAAGGCCGATCTGCGCGGCGCGCGCTTGCGGCGCCTGAGCGCGAAGGCCGCGGATTTCACCGAGATCGTGGCCGACCAGGCCGACTTCCAGGGCGCCGATCTGCGGACGGCTTGTTTCGAGAAGAGCTCATTGAAGAAGGCGGATTTCGCCGGTACGCGTTTGGACAGCGGCTGGTTCGTGGAGGCGACCTGCGATGGCGCGCGGTTCACACAGGCCGAGTTGCCGTATGCCAACTTCTCACGCGCCTCGGTTGCCGGTGCGGATTTCTCGGACGCGAACCTGGAGGTGGCGCTGTGGCACCGGGTGGACGACCGGAACGTCGTGTGGACCGGCGCGAACCGGAAGAAGATCCGGAATACAGAGGAAGATTTGGCCGAGGCGGAAGACTGGAAGCCGCACCGCGAATGAACGCGAATGCACGCGAATAATGAATGCGAATATGGGGAAAAGAAGAGATGCCGGCTGGGAAATGGCGGAAGTGTGCCATGCATAATGCTCTCCGCTCCATTCGCGTCTATTGGCGTTCATTCGTGGTTCCTTTTTGGGCGACGAGTGATGTAAGGAGGACATGACCATGCAAGATTGGACGGGAAACGATATCGCGATTTCCTGTGACACGTACCTGGGCCCGGCGGAGGTGCTTGGCTTCTATGATCAGGGCCGATTGCTCCGCATTCGGCCCGTGGCGTGGAATCGCCAAGGCGATGTGTGGGCGCAAGTAGCGATTCCCGGCGCTCCCAGCCTGCGGGCCGGTTCCATGGTGTTGGCCATTGGCGGCAAGGATGCCGAATTCTACGTGATCGGGCTGCTGGACGAGTCGCAGAAGCGCGGCGGCGTGAGCGATGCGATCGAGTTCGAGGGCGGGGTTCGCGCGGTCAGGGCCGGCGCGGCGGGCGAGGAGCTGCACGTGTGCGCCGAGAGCGGCGACCTGCTGTTTTCCTACGACGTGCGTGCGGGCCGGATTGAGGTCGACGCGCCGGCCGGCGATGTGCGGATCGCCGGGAAGCAGGGCGCTATGAAGCTCGTCACGGAAGGCGATATGGTATTCGAGAGCGGCGGAGAGGTCCGGGTCCATGCGGCGCGAGGCATCCGGTTGACCGTGCAGAACGTCCTGCGCGAGTTGCGGACCTCGCTTGGGCTCGGTTCGCACCGCATGGATCTGCACGCCCAGAATCTCGACGTGGCCGCGCGGACCGGGAGCATGAAGATTCAGGACGCCGCGTATGCGGGCGAGAAGGTCGAGATGCGAGTGAAGCGTTCGCGCGTGATCGCCGACCAGATCGAGTCGTGCGCCAACGATATCGTCGAAACGGCGAAGAATGTGTTCCGGCGCGTCACGGAACTGAGTCAGGTCCAATGCGGCCGGATGAAGACGATCGTGCAGTCCACATTCCGGCTCAAGAGCCGGCGCGCCGTGATCAAGGCGGAGAAGGACGTGAAGATCGACGGCAAGAGTATCAATCTTGGGTAGAATGGAAGGATGGACGGATGGACGGATGGAGGGCGAGCGTCCTCGCGAGCCGCTTTCTGGAGTGGCCCCAACCATGAACCATCGACCATCGACCATCGACCATTGACCATTGACCATCAACCATGGGCAGGGGGGGGGCTGAAAATGTTTCCAGCATCGACAAAGGGCGGCGGCAACTGTCTGGGGGTGCCGGACGTGTGCATGACGCCGGCAGCGCCGTCGCCGATTCCAACACCGTACCCGAACACCGCCATGTGCAACCAGGGCTCGGGTTCGGGCAAGGTGAAGTTCAACGGCAAAGAAGTCCTGCGCAAGGGGGACGAGATCCGGATGTCGCAGGGGGACGAAGCCGGGAATTCGCCCGGCGGGACGATATCGGGGCGGTTCAAGGGGCCGTGTAAGTACAAGATGGGCTGTTCGAAAGTCAAGGCGGAGGGCAAGGAGGTCGCCCGGCTCACCTCGATGATTGGGCATAACGGCAGCAATCCGAACATGCCGGCGGGCACCCAGATCGCGCCGAGCCAGACGAAGGTGAAGGTGTTTCCCTGATGAAGAACCCGCTGTTCGATCCTGAGTTTGCGGGGTACATGCCGGGTGTGATCGTGGGGGTGGTGGGCGCCCTTTACGGGGTGCTGCTGGCGGTGGTTGTGCCGAAGGGGAATGTGCCGGCGTGGGTGCTGGGCGTGCATTTTGCGGTGGCGGTGCTCTATGTCATCATCTTGTTCATCGGCGTTGTCTGCTACGTGACGGGCAAGCCGCCGGTGGTTGCGGGCGGCTACACGATGGCCGGCGCGATCGGGACGCTCGTGGTGCTGCTGTTGACGTTCGCGCTGAAGAAGTTTTTTGTCGGGTAGGGATTCGCCATGACCATCATCCGCCATCCCCTGCCGCGCGGGCGGCCGATCGTCGAGATGGACGGGCCGCGTCCGATTGTCATGCCGGTCGAGACCCAGTACACGGTGCCGGGGACGATACGGGTAAGCGCGCGTCAGGGCCGGCGCGTGCCGGGTCCCATCCAGGAAGTGGCGCGCGGGGAATGGGTTTCGTGGGGTACGGACGAGCGGTTCCGGGGCAACGCGCGGGCGCGGCAGTGGCGTTATCAGGAGTTGTCCGTCGGGATCTGCCCGCACGCGACGATCCGGGTGCACGGCGACATCCACGTTGAGATCTACGACGCGACGAACAGGGAGTTGGAGCTGCTTGACCCGACGCTGGCGCTCGTACCACCGCCGCACCTGCGGTTCCTTAACCGGGAAAAGCCGGAAGGCATTCACATGGTGAACTTCGTGGGGCAACGCGGGGGTGCGAATTTCAGCGGCGGGCTGAATGCGGGTTACGACCTGGAGTCGACCCCGTACGTCGAGAGCAACGCGATCCTCATCACGCACACGGCCGCCTATCAGCGCAGCGATCTCGGCGTGTGTCCGACCGTCCTGCACGAGATCGGGCATGTGATGACGCATCCGGGCGGCGGCCTGGCGATCAGCGGCGCGGTCGCCGACGAGGCGCGCCAGCAGTCGGTCAGCACGAACGAGGGCGAGTTGGAGGGGCTGTGCAACGCGTACATGTATTTCCTGTGCTATGGATCCGAGGTGCGCCGCGTGCGGGCCTGGGGCTCCAACGAAGCCGACGTGCTCAGTTCGCGGCGCATGCGTGCCGCGCTGCGCGGGTGCCGCGCGTTCGCCGGGCTGCCCGAGCCCTGGCCCACGCGGTTGGCGGAGCGGTAACGGCCCTGTAGAGGTTTCAGGTGTCTGGTTTCAGGGGCTGACACCTGACACCGTCTTGAGAACGCCACCGTAAGGAGAGCTGACGATGCCGAACGAAGCGCCGTTGAAGATGGAGGCCTGTCCGGACCTGCGTCCGTTTCGGGATGCGCTGCGGAAGGCCGGCTACACGCAGGCGGCGCTGGTCGACGTGGTCCGGCCGTTGGGCCCGAAGGAGCGGATGGACGCCTCGCTGGTGCGGCGGCGGGCGGGGACCGACTCCCCGTTCGATTCGCTTGTCCGGTTCTTCGTGCTGGGCGAGGCGTTGCCGGGTGAAGAGCTTGCGCGGGCGCTTTCGGCCGGGCGGGTGGAGGAACTCCTGGCCCTGGGTCTGTTTGTGCGTGAGAACGGGCGCATCCGATCCGTGGCCAAGCTGATGCCGTTCGAGGACTGGTATCTCATCGCGGACTTCGGGCCGGAAGTGAACGGCGAACCGTGCCGGCCGGATCACGTGCTGGGTGTGGGGCACGCCTCGATCAGCCTGGCTGCGTTCACCCCGCGAACGCCCGTTACCCGCGCGTTGGATTTGGGAGCGGGGGCGGGCATTCAGAGTCTGTTCCTGGCGCAGCATGCCGAGCGGGTGCTGGGGACGGACACCAGCCGGCGCGCCCTGAATTTCGGAGCGTTCAACCTGCGCATGAACGATGTGGCCAACGTTTCGTTCGGGGCGGGCAGCTTCTACGAGCCGGTTGGGGGGCAAACGTTCGACCTGATCGTGTCGAATCCGCCGTTTGTGATTTCGCCGGGCTCGGAATACGAGTTCCGCGACAGCGGGTTGAAGGGGGACGCCGTCTGCGAACTGGTGGCCAAAGGTGCGCCGGCCCATTTGGCAGAGGGCGGCTACGCGGTGGCGCTGATCAACTGGCATCATCAGACCGACGACGATTGGGCGGAGCGGCCGCTGCAGTGGGTACACGAGCTGCCGTGCGACGTGTGGGTGCTGTGTTTCGACACCGAAGAGCCCGTGACCTATGCCGCGAAATGGTTGAGGCAGAGCGAACGGCATTCGGACCGGTTCGAGAGCCTGTTCGACGAGTGGACGGCCTATTACGACAGGCTCGGCATCGGGCGGATCAGTGCCGGAGTTCTTGTGCTGCGGCGCGTCTCTTCGCGGCCGGGCTGGAAGCGGGCGGACCGGGTTGAAGGCGGGCGCCGTACCGGCAGTTGCGGATCCCAGATCCTGCGCATCTTCGAGGCCGAAACCCTGTTGAATGGCCTGGCGGACGACAGCGGGTTGCTCGATTTCGCGTTTCGGCTGTGCGACGAGCATCTTCTGGAGACACGTCTCAAGGTGGAAGACGCCGCCTGGGTGTGCCAGGCGCAGAATTTGCGCATGACGCAGGGGCTTGCCTTTTCGGGCACGTTGGACGGCCACATGATCGCGATGCTGGAGAAGTGCGACGGAAAGCGGACGCTGCGTGAGTGCGTGGATTTCGTGGCAGGGCGGCTCGGGCAGGACGTGAAAGCCGTGGCCCCGGCTGTCCTGGGCGCGGTGAGCAAGTTGCTCCGCGCCGGGTTGCTGGTGCGGGCGGACGGCCTCTAGCCGGGTCCATTCATCGACGTCTGGTACGAACGCAGCCAGCCAATGACCGGGGCCCGCAGGCACCACTGACGCGCCGCAGGGCCCGCTGACGCGCCGCAGGCGCCAATGACGCGTCGCAGGCGCCACTGACGCGAACGCAGTGAGCCACTGACGCGAACGCAGTGAGCCACTGACGCGAACGCAGTGAGCCAACGAGGCGAACGGAGCGAGCTATGGACGTGGATGTTCGATTCGGTTCGGGCGGGTCCGGGCGGCCTGCGGGGCAGAGCCCGTTTCGGATGCTGGTGATCGGTGATTTCTCCGGGCGGGCGAGCCGAGGGCAGTGCGATTCGTTGGCAGCCCGGCGTTGCCTGCCGGTCGATTGCGACAACCTGGACCGGCGCATGGCGGAGTTGGGTGTGGCGCTGCGCCTGGCTGCGGAAGGAGCAGCCCAGGACCTGACTTTTGAAGAGACGGACGACTGGCATCCGGACAGCCTCTACGACCGCGTGCCGGTTTTTGAGCGGCTGCGGGATCTCCGCGCACGGCTTCAGAAGGATGCGACGTTCGCGGCGGCGGCGGCGGAGCTGCGGGCGATGGCGGGCAGCGCGCCGTCGGCGCCCGAAGCGGTTGCGCCGGAGGCGGCTGCAGGCGCGGCGGCGGGGGAAGGGGACCCACTGGCGCAGCTATTGGCGAGGCCTGTTGCGGGGCACGGCGGGCCGAGGAACGTCGCGTCGGGCAACGCGCAAGTGAACGCGCTGATCCGGAAGCTGGTGGCGCCCCATATCGTGAATGCGCCGGACCCGAACCGCGACGCGCTTGTGCGCGCCGCCGACGCCGCGATCAGCCTGCAGATGCGGGAGATCCTGCACGCGCCGGCATTCCAGAGCGTGGAAGCCGCCTGGCGCGGGTTGGACTTCCTGGTGCGGAACGTGGAGACGGACGAGACGCTGGGCGTCTACCTGCTCGACGCGTCGCGGGAAGAGCTGGCGCGTGACCTGGAATCGGCGGACGAAGCGGCCGGCGGCCTGTACCGTCTGCTCGTGAAGGAGACGCGCGGCACTCCCGGCGGCCAGCCGTGGACCGTGATTGTGGGGCTCTACGCTTTCGACTCGGCTGCCGAACGCGATACGGCGCTGCTGGCGCGCATCGGCCGTATGGCCGCCCGCGCGGGTGCACCGTTCCTCGGCGCGCTCGCCTATGCCCATGGCGGGCCGCACGCACCCGTGCCGGCCTGGGAGGAGCTAAGACGCTCGCCCGGCGCCGATTTCCTGGCGCTGGCGGCGCCCCGGGTCGTGCTGCGGCTGCCTTACGGGCCTGGGACCGATCCCATCGACCGGTTTGCGTTCGACGAACTGCCGGGCGTACCCGCGCACGCAGGCTATCTGTGGGGAAGCGCTGCTTTGATCTGTGCCTGTCTCATGGCTGAGGCGTTTGTCGAGGACGGTTGGCCGCCGGCCGTGGGCCGTATCGATCAGATCGAGGGGCTGCCTCTACATGTGTACAAGCACGAGGGTGAATCCCGCATGACGCCCTGCGCCGAGTTCTGGCTGAGCGATTCGGACGCCGAGACGCTCGTCGCGGAAGGCATCATTCCGCTCCTGTCGGTGAAAGGGCGCGACGCCGTACAGGTCGCCAGGTTCCAGGCCCTGTCCGGCAAGTCGCTCCCGTTGGGTGGCTGAGACGCGGGCCGTTCGTCGCGCGCCAGAGGCGCGGCGGACGAATGATTACGAGTGCTGATATTCGCCCGTGCGTACGCGTGCTACCGGCTTTTCCTGGCCTTCAGCTGAGGGTAGGCGGACTCGATCTGTTCGAGGAGTTCGGTGATGAGGTCGGCGTCGGCGGCATGCCGCCATTTCCGGACGTCCTTGCCGTATGGGATGCGGCTGGCGACGATTTTGCGCTGGGCGCGGAGTATGGTGTCGAGCGAGCGGCGGGTTGCATCGTCCTGCCACTGGCGCCAGAGGTAGACCTGCGCGTCCACGGGCAGGATCTTCTTATAGACGGCGTCCCACACGGTATCGTTGTGGGTGGATATGCGGGCGACGAGCGCGAAGGGGCACTTCCGCACGTCGTTGAGGAACAAGCGATCGGCGCTGGTGCCGTACACCCATTCGGTGAGTGTTTTGAGATCGTCCCGGGCGGATTGGCTTTTCTGGCTGAGCTGGACGGCGTCATCGGCGCTGTGCGTGCTGCCGGCGAACCCCCACAACGCGCGAAGGCGCAGGCCGGGGTTCGGCCCGAAGACGGCGAGTTGGGTATTTTGGTCGCCGATATAGAGGCGCAGGGCCTGCAGCAGATCGCGCTGATCCTGATACATCAGCCGGCAGTAGGTGTCAGCGCGTTCGTCGGAGGGCTCGGGCCATTCCACGTCCGGTGCAGGCGGCACCGAGAATCCGGCCTCCGTGCAGACATCGGTCAGAACCGACCGGTCGCGCCGGTACTTCTTGTCGATGTCTGGGGTGGCCGCAGCCCGCTGCCATTCGGCGAGCCAGGCGCGATAGATGTCTGCCTCGCTGCTTTCCCTGACGACGTCCCAGACCGACGGCGGCCAAGCCTTGACTTCTGTATCGAGCCGGCCCCAAATCCCGTCGACGAGCGCGCGGCTGATCCCGACCAGGAACGCGGACTTCGCCTTTTCGGGGTCGGTCGGATAGGGCGGGGGCGTTCGGGCCGCGGCCGGCTGAGGGGGTACCGGCGGCGGGGCGGGCTGCGCGTTTTCGGGTTCAGGCGCCGGTTCGGGCGGTGTGACGCCGACTGAAGGCGTGTCCGGCACCGGTGCCGGCGAGGGTTCCGGGCGTGCAGGCGGTTCGGAGACGGCCGGTGTGTCGGGCGGTTCGGGGGTGCTTGGCGTTGCCGCGATTGGCGGCTGGCCGGGCTGGGCGGCGGCGGGCTCCGCCGGGCGGGGCAGCGGCGTCGGCGGCCGCTGCTGGGCGGTGCGCGGGCCGGCCGGCCGGTCGCGGAACGCGGCGAACAGCGCGAGCACGATCACGACGAGCACCACGGCACTGACGGCCACGGGGATCAAGGCCGGCCTCGGCCTGGCCAGGCGTCTGCCGGCGTCGGTATCGGTTGCCGGCGCGTGCAAGCCGGCGGACGCGGGTGGCGGCGCTGCCTGCCCGAGCGGGGCGACGGACGTTTCGGTCTTGCCGCCCGAGGTCGCGGGCTCTATGCCCGCGACGGTCGGCTGCTCCGCGGCGTTCATATCGCCGACCCGCACGAGGACGACGGAAATGTTGTCGTCGCCGCCCGCCCGGTTCGCCTGTTCCACCAGGAGTTGGGCCAGATCGCCGAGCTGCATGTCCGAGTGCCGGCGCAGCAGCCGGCTGATCGCGCGGTCGGGGAGCATGCGGGACAGCCCGTCGGAGCAGAGCAGGAACAGAGCGCCGGCCTCGACGTCAACGGGGGTTTCCTCCAATTCCACGGTCTCACGCGTGCCGATGGAGCGGGTGACCATGCCGCGGAACATCTGGGGCAGCGCGTCCTCGCTTCTGGCGCCGGTGCTTTCGGCGATGGAATGGTCGCGCGTGAGCTGGCGCAGTTTGCCGCGGTGGAACCGATAGGCGCGGCTGTCGCCCGCGTGCAGTGCCATGGCGCGGCGCGGCGAGACGGCGTCGAAGACGAGCACGACCGCGGTCGTGCCCGTACCGGCCACGCCGCGTTCGTCGGAGCGCTGCTTGATGAAGCGGGATGCTCGGTTGAGGGCCCGTGCCACGAGTTCGCCTTTTACCGCCGCGGTGTGGATGGTGCCCGGCGAAGCGAGCGCCTCGAACTCTTCCCGGACCGCCGTCACCGCAGCCTGGCTAGCGACCTCGCCCGCGAGTGCGCCGCCCATGCCGTCCGCGACGCAAAACACGCCGTGTTCCGGCAGGCGGAGGGTCGCGTCCTCGTTATTCTTGCGTTTGCGGCCGACGTCGGACAGTTCCGTCGAACTCAGATACGGGAACCCCATCGTGCTCTCCATGCGCATCGGCGGCGGCGCGGGCCCCGTGCCGCCGCGACATTCCCCGATAATAGGGGCCGGCGTTAGGCAAAACAAGCCTCGTGTTCTTTTCTTGCGGAGGGTCGAACCGATGCGCTATTTTCTTAGTGCCGTGCGATGGCTGCTCCCGCACGTCCAGTCTTCCCGGCATGCGCTATGAGTGAAGGCAGCAAAAAGACGATGGGCGCCTATGAGATCCTGGACCGGATCAGCAGTGGCGGCCAGGCGTCCGTGTTCAAGGCCCGCGACACGCGGGACGGCCGGCTTGTTGCGCTGAAGGTACTGCGGCAGACGGGCACCGACGAGACGGCCGACATGCGTTTCGAGCGGGAATCGGACCTGTTGCGGCAGTTGAAGCACCCGAACATCGTGCAGTATCGCGATTCCTTCATCGCGGAAGGCGCCTTCGGCGAGCCCCAGAAGTGCCTGGCGATGGAGTTGTTGCAGGGCGAGACGCTCAAGGAGCGGCTCCGCCGCTATCCCGACGGTTTGGACTGGATCGAAGCCTCTGCGATTCTGCGGCAGTGTCTTGAGGGGCTGATGTTCGCGCACAAGCAGCACGGCGTCACGCACCGCGACATCAAGCCGTCGAACATCTTCCTGACGGGCACGGGCGAGGCCAAACTGGTAGACTTCGGGATCGCGCGCCGCGAGGGGACGGAGACGGCGACCGGCGGCGCCTCTCTGCTGGGTTCGTTCGACTACATGGCGCCCGATTTTGCCACGATCGACCGGTTCCGCGGCGACGCGGTTTCCGATCTGTTCGCGCTGACAGTCTGCTTCTACGAGAGCGTGACGGGCACGCTTCCGTTTGCGAAACTGGGCGAGATGCCCGAGTTGGAGTTCATCAACCGCTGGCGAGGCGACGGGCGGCCGGCGGTGCCGAAGACGCCACCGATCTTTCGGGTGGTGAACGGGCTGGCCGCCTTCATGGACAGGGGCATGAACCCGGACCGTGGCGACCGGTTCCAGGACTTCGGCGAGATGCTGACGGCCCTGGGCGGGTTGACCTGCCTGACCGTGCAGCACGAGGGTGCGGACGACTATGAGCTGATCGGCACGCTCGGGCGCGGGGGGTTCGGCGAGATCTACAAGGGGCGGCGCCTGCGCGACGGCCGCGTTGTGGCGATCAAGCGCCTGTTCATCGAGGAGCAGTCGAGCCGTTTTGTGCGGGAAGCCGAGATTCTGCGCAAGTACCGGCATCCGCACATTGTGGAGTACATCGACTTTTTCGAGGCGAGCCTGGAGCCGGGCGCGAAGCACCTGTTTATCGTCATGGACTTTCTCGAGGGGATGCCCGGCTGGTCGCTGCTCAACCGGGTGAAGGCCTCCAAGCGCGGGCTGCCGGTGCTGGAGGTGATCGATCTGTTTCTGGCCTACCTGGACGCGCTGCAGTATTTGCACGAGGGCGGGCACCAGATCATTCATCGGGACATCAAGCCGAGCAACCTTTACGCGCCGGAGGACAGTCCGACCCGCGCGAAGATTCTGGATCTCGGCACGGCGCGGGACGCGGCGGGCACGAAGACGACGGGGTTCGTGCCGGGCACCTTGGACTACATGGCGCCGGAGTTCGGCACGAAGAAGAGTTTCCGGGGTTCCCCGCAGTCCGATCTCTATTCGCTCGGACTGTGCCTGTACGAAGCGCTGACCCGGCGGCTGGTCTGGCCGCGGCTGACGGGCTCGGACCAGGAGATCGCGGTCGAGTTTTACGCGCGTGCGAGCGGGGAGAAGGTGTACGACGTCGACTTCGGGTTTCCCGCCTTTCGGCAGTGTCCGGCCCTGGTCGACGTGGTCAAGCGGGCGATTGTTCGGGAGCCGGCCGAGCGGTTCGAGAGTGCGGGCGAGATGCGGCGCGCCTTGCTGGCGGCGCGCAAGGACGTGAGCGAAGTGCTGGCCGGGGACGGCGATCTGGCGGAGGCGGAACTGCCGACGCGTGTGATGGCCGGCGCCGGCGTCGTGACGCCCGCGCTGCCGCCGGAGGAACTGGAGAAGGCGGCGCGGCCGACGGAACTGCCGGGCTTTCTGGGGGGCCGCAGGCGGCACGCGGCGATCGCGGCCGGAATTCTCGTCGTGCTGCTCGGCGTGGCGGGGGTCAGCGTCTGGAACGTACGTTCGGAGCGTCGCAACGCCGGGCGTGAGCCCGGCCCGGCCCCCGCGGGCGCCGGCTCGGCGGGGCAGGGGCAGGTGGTGGACGTGCCCTCGCCGGCGGGCGGTGACGCGGCTGCCGGCAGTGGCGGTGCGGGCGGCACGCAGGCGGGTTCGGTCGAGACGCCGGCCCCCCCGAGCGACCCGGCCGGCGAAGGAGGCGACTCCGCGACCCGGGCGCCGGGCGAACCCGCGGGCGGGGGCGAACCCGAGTCGCAGGTGACGCCGGCCGTCGTGACGCCCCCGCCCACCGAGCCGGCCACCGAGCCGGATCCCAGGCCGGAGCGCGTCGAGACGCCGCCGCCGCGCACGCCGGCGCGGAACGACCGGCCGGTCCGGCTGGCCAAGGTGGAACCGGTGACGCCGCCGCCGGTGCGGCCGGAGCCCACGCGGGACGACAAGCTTGAAGGCCTGCTGAAGGAGCTGCAGTTGCCGCAGGTCATGACTTTGCCGAAGTCGACGGCGCGCGAAGCCGCCTACAACGCGGCGCAGCGGGCCAAGATCATCGCCGAAATCCTCGATCGGAGCAGAGATCTGGCCGATGACCCGGCTGTGCTCAAGATGAGGAAGAGCTTCTGGCAATTCGTGGCCAGAGACCTGATCGAGGGGTATCTGTACACGAAGGACGCGCGCCTGCTTTCGGTCGCTCGCGGCGCCATACTCGGCGTCTGGCCGCTCTACGACGAGGAGCAGGCCGCGGACCGCGTGGCGGCGATCCTCACCGACTGGAGCGCCACGGACCGGAACATCGACTTTTATGAATACCTGCCCCTGCGCCGATACGAGCGGTTCGTACTGCAGACCGACGAGGCCGGCCGCCCGCGCAACGCCCCGTTCCTTACCGACCTCTTTGCCCGGTCGCGGCGGGTCGCCCGGATCTTCCCGCACCTGTGCTCGCTTTCCATTCAGGCGGGTGCCGAGGCAAGTCATCTGCAGCACAAGACGCGGCTGGATTTCGTTCTTGTTCCCGACGGCAAGACGGAAATAGGCGAGATCCGGCGCCCGTTCTACATGTGCAAGCGGGAGGTGACGCTGGGCGCCATGCGCTGCTACAGGGAAGGGGCCGGCCGGGAAACGGAGGCGCAGAGCGCGTTGACGAACTATTTCACCGGCTCGCTGAAGTACCGGCTTCCGATAACGGACAATGAGTTGCCGGTCACTCGCGTCTTGCCGGAGGAGGCCATGGAATTCTGCAACTGGCTGAGCTATCACCACGGGTTGCAGTTCGTCTATGAGCGCGCGGGCGACGGGCGCTGGACCGTCGACATGAGCAAAGAGGGGTATCGCCTGGCGAGCGCGCGGGAATGGCAGCACGCGGCCAGGTTCGGGTTCGACTGGGAGCCCGCGCCGGGCGCGAAGCCGTGGACGGCGCTGCGCGAGCAGATCGATCCGGCGCAGTCCGGAGCGCTCGTTTGGTTCTATTACAAGAAAGGGCCGCGCGCTTCGCCGATTGCGGAGCCGAGCCCGTATCCGCTCGGCGTCTATGACATGTGCGGCAACGCCGGTGAGCTGTGCATGCAGGACACCGCCGAGAGCCTAGGCGACAAGGTGCCGGTCACGATGATTGTCTGTGGCGGCAGCTACAAGAGCCGCAGCCTCAGCGAGGTGATGCCCTGGTCGCAGAAACCGTATAACGAGTCTGACACCGACGTGGGGTTCCGGGTCATACTGCCGGTGACCGTCGAGAGACTTGGCGAGTGAGAAAGGAGAAGAGCGATGGGAGCAGATCGTGAGTCGTTTGGTTTGCGTGCGGTTGTTGCCGCCGTGCTGCTGGCCGGCCTGGCGGGTTGTCAGACGGTGACGTTGGACAAGGTGGGCGCGTTTCAAGACCCGCGCGTGGGGTACCTGGCTGCCGGCGCGATGAATGACGGGCGCGGCCAGCAGCGCTATGCGCGGTTGCTGGCCGATACGCACTTTGCCCAGGTCCGGTTGGAGCCGGTGCCTGCCACGTTGCCCGCGCTGGCGGAGTATCGGCAGGCGCTGCAACGCCCGATCCGGGTGAGTCTTCCGGAACGGGCGCAGCAGGACATGCAGAAGCTGACCGAGGCGGACATCATGAAGATGAAGGCCTACATGACGGCGAATCCGGGCAAACTGGAGGTTGACGGCGCGCGGCATTCGTCCGATTGGGCCGGCGAACTGGCGAAGGTGGAGAAGCAGGTCATGGAGCTGTCGCAGCGCAAGGCCTCGCTGCTGAAGCGCGCCGAAGCGGCGGCGGGCGCTGGCGACTACCGCACCGCGTTCCGCGCGTGTCTGGATGCGGGCGTGATCGACCCGGAGGACTCGACCATCCGGGTCTACAAGGAGAAATGGATCGGGCCGTACGCCGACCAGGTGATCCGCGAAGTGCAGAAGGAGGATCTGCCAGCCGCGGAAGCGATCCAGGAACGCGAGTTCGGGAAACCGACTTCGCGGGTGGAGTTCACCAAGGACTGCGACACGATCCTCGACAAGGCTCAGCAGGAGCTCACGACGCTCAAACAGATACTCGAGGGCGACGCGGCCTTTCGGGATGTACGGCGCAGCCGGAGCAGTGTGCTGGAGAAGGTCGAGACGCGGATGGCCGACGCGCGGGGCAAGACCTGGGGTGAGCGGTTGCGGCTGCTGAGCGACCAGAAGCAGTACTGGGCGGCCTACGAGTACGCGACCGTGCGCGGGCGCGAACTCGCCACCAGTGCCACGCATGTGAAGACGGCGCTCGCCAACCAGCTTGCCGTTGCCTACGGCAAGATGTTGCCGCAGGGCATGGAGTACTTCGTCGGGACCGCGAATGACTACTTCGCGAGCGATGCGTTCGGGCTCGCCTGCGTCTTCTGCCGCATGGCGGAAGAGATGATCCAGTACGCCCGGAAACAGGGTTTCGTGCCGACCGCCGAGGCTCAGACCTGGGAACTGCGCGCGGGCGAGACGCGGCGCGACGCGCAGAAGAAGCTCCAGGCCGCGATGACCCGGAAGCTGATCATCGCCGAGTTCCTGCCGGACGACCCGGAAGGGCAGAATCTCGGGCGGCAGACGTTCGACGATTGCGTCAGGCGCTACGAACAGCTCGGCCGTGGCGAGGCGCCGGTGGCCTGGGGCGTGAAGGTGGAGCGCGGCTCCAAGGAATACGGGCCGCTGGACTACGTCATTGAAGGGAACCTGCGGGAACTGTCCATCGAAGATCTTGCGCCCCGCGAACTCAGTCGCGAAGTCATTGAAGTCGGGCGCGATATCACGCAGGTGCCGAACCCGAAATACAAGCCCAAGTCCGATCTGCCGAAAATGGTTTTCGAGCAGAAGGTGTTCATGTACCAGCGGATCACGCAGGAGGTGACCAAGCAGGCGCGCGTGCGGGTGGACCTGGCCGTCACGCATCAGAGCCAGAAGAAGATCCTCACGATCGACAGCACGTTCCCGAACGACAAGACGAGCCTGCCCGGCATCACGCTGGTGGGAACGGAAGACCGGCTCGACATTCCGTTCATCGGCCCGCCCCGGATCAGCGCCTCGCGCGCCGCGCTCACGGTGGACGAGTGGCCGCAGGCGCGGGCCCCGAAACTCTCTTCCGAATCGAATGTGAAAGACGCACTGCGCGAACATGTGCGCGCCAGGATCCGCAGAACGCTCGACGACCTGATGGGGACATATCCCGTCAACGTGTTGGCCGCCACCGCCTCGCGCCAGCAGAGGCTGGGCAATCATCTGGAGAGCGCCAACGCCTGGGGCCAGTGCCTGGAGTACTGCTACCAGCTCACCGTCGGCTACCGCGTTTCAGAGGACCGGACTAAGGTCGTCGACTGGTTCCGCAACAAGGAAGAGATGCTCAAGCAGATTGCGGAGAATAACAGTTCGCTGTGGCAGGAGACGGACCAGGCGCTGCGCGCCAGGCTGGCCAACATCTGGGATGTCTCCGTCGGCAGCGCGCTCGGGGCGCTCAAGGAGAAGGGACGGTAGCCGGGGTAGAGGGAGCGGCTGTCCGTGGTGGAACCTGCTCGGGCGAGTTTGCGAGTGAGTTCGCGAGTAAGTTCTCGAGCAAGCCGCGCCCGACGAAGCCAGGAGGCACGACGGCGAAGTCGGGTTCTCGAGTGAATTGGGAGGCCTATGCACCTCACTCCCATCCGAGTGGAGTGCTACGCCGGGCACAAGGCCGGCGAGTCGCCGCGCCGGTTCTGTCTGGGCGCGCGGTGCGTGGAAATCGAAGAGATTCTCGACCGCTGGTACCAGGGCGCGCGCGACCCGGAGTGGCCGATTGCCGACTATTTCAAGGTCCGGACCGCGGAGGGGGCCGTCTGCCTGCTCAGGCATGACCGCGAGTCGGACGAGTGGGCGATTGTGGGGGAGGATCCGTAAGCTTGTTCAGAACCTTGTCGAGAACTTCGTCGAGCCCCTGTGCACTGACGATCGCGGGCTCGGACAGCGGGGGCGGGGCCGGGATTCAGGCGGATCTGAAGAGCTTCGCGGTGCTGGGCGTGTTCGGCACCTCGGCGTTGACCTGCGTGACGGCTCAGAACCCGCAGGCCGTCACGGGTGTGATGCCGGTATCGGTGGAGATGGTGGGCGCGCAGATCGACGCGGTGTGCGCCTGCTTCGACGTGGGCGCGGTGAAGACGGGCATGCTGTATTCGGCGGCGGTTGTCGAAGCCGTCGCGGCGGCGGTGCGGCGGCACGGGTTGGCGTGGCTGGTGGCGGACCCGGTGATGGTGGCCTCGTCGGGTGCGCGCCTGCTGCAACCGGACGCGGTCGAATCGTTGTGCGCGAGCCTGTTGCCGTTGGCGAGACTGATCACGCCGAACGTGCCCGAGGCCGAACTGCTGTGCGGGCGCGCGATCGCCTCTGTGGCGGACATGCGCCGCGCCGCCCGCACGATTGCCGAACGGTTCGGCGCCGCCTGCGTGGTGAAGGGCGGGCACTTGGACTCAGCCGAGGCGACGGACGTTCTGTTCGACGGGGGGCAGGAGCACCTCTGCTCGTGCGCGCGGCACGGTTCCTCGAAGATGCACGGGACCGGCTGCACGTACTCGGCGGCGGTCACGGCCCTGCTCGCGCGCGGCGTTCCCTTGCATGAAGCCGTCCGGCTCGCCAAACAATTTGTGGCCAACGCGCACGAGGCGGCGGTCAGTACCGGTTCGGTCCAGGCACTTGCCGTCGACTGCGAGGCCAACCGGCGGCTCGCCGCGCAGGTGCGGTGACGGAAGAATGGAAGGGTGGAAGGGTGGAAGGGTGGAAGGGTGGAAGGGTGGAAGGGTGGAAGGGTGGAAGGGTGGAAGGGTGGGGCGGTTGCTCGGAGCCGGGGCGCACGAACGGAGGCGCGGAAGATGCTTCCAACGGATGAATGCACGACAGCCGTTGCAGCCTCTAATGCGGATCTGATCCGTTGGGGCAGAGCCGTACCGGCGGCCGGCATTGACCATCGACCATGGACCATCAACCATTCCCGGCCCGCGGCCGGCGGCGCGGGCTGGGAATGCCTTGACATTTTGACGTGCGGGTGGGATACTGACGGTCGCCGTGTGCAGGAAGGTTCCGGGACCGTACGCGGTTCCTTTTTTTTCGCGGGCGGAGACTGAACAAGCCAATGCCGACCAAGGTTCTCTTTGTCGATGACGACCCTCTGATTACCGACACCCTCAAGCGTGTCCTCGAGAAGGAGCAATACTACATCATCTGCGTGACGTCCGGCGAAGAGGCCCTGGCGGTGCTGGAGACGGAGCAGATCGATGTGGTGGTGTCCGACGACCGCATGCCGAACATGACGGGCACCGAGCTGCTTCGGATCATCAAGGAGCGTTCGCCTGCCACGATTCGGATCATGCTGACCGGCCACCCTGAGCTGGACACAGCGATCCGAGCCATCAACGAGGACGAGGTTTACCGGTTCATGACCAAGCCGGTGGACGCGGTGGATTTCGCCGTCACGCTTCGGCTTGCGGTGGAGCGTAAGCAGTTGGCCGAGCAGACGATGCGGCTGCTGCAGCGCTACCGCGAGAAGTCGCACGAGTTGGAGCTGCTGAAGAAGGAGGCGCTGGAGAAAGAATACCCGGGCATCACCAAGGTGGATGTCGACTCCGGCGGCCAGTTCACGATCGACGAAGACATCGCCGCGATGGACTACAAAGAGCTGATCGAGGAGATCGGCAAGGAACTCGATTAGCCGCCGGGCCGGCGCAGTCTTGCTGCGGACACGTTTGGTGGGTCCCGCCTCGCCGCATCAGCGGCCAATTTCGCTGCCCGCAGGCGTACGGCGGACGAGAACCATCAACCATCAACCATCAACCATCAACCCTTGACCCTTGACCCTTGACCCTTGACCATCAACCGTCAACCATTCTGCCGGCCGCGCGCCGTCCGATTGTGGGTGTAGCGCTGTGCTTCGTGTTGGCCTCGGCGCTGGGTGTAGTCTGGCGGGTGCCGCCGGGTGCGATCCTTCTGGTGACGGGTGTGCTGCTGGCGGCGGCTGGCGTGGCGATGGCGGTGGATTCAGCCGCGCGTGCCGGTACAGGATCGCGCTCGAATTCTGTGTGCGGTTCCGGGGGATTCGGGCATTGGCGGCGGGTGACGGCGCTGGTTTGCCTCTACGGCGCGGTTGCGGGGATGGGGTGTGCGAATGCGCGACTGAGCGTGTGGCGTGGGGCGCACGGCGCTGAAGACGCGTTATTGGGCGCGGGCACTCGGCTCGAGTGCGTAGGCCGTGTGGTCGGCGAACCGGACGAGACGGCGAGCGGCGCCGGCGCGTGGCGTTTTCCCCTCCGGCTTGAAGCGGCGCGCGCGGCCGGCACCACGGGGTGGCAAGGGGCGGCCGGGCGGCTGACGGTGCGCTGGCGTGGCCGGCCGTGTGATCCGACGCCGCGTTACGGGCAGCGTTGGCTGCTGCGCGGACGCGTGACGGCATGGGGCGGCCCGGCGCCGGGCGCCCGGCCGCCCGCGGGGCTGCGCGGCCCGCCGGAGCGCGGGGACTACTTGCTGGCGGACGGGCCGGGCGCTGTTCTTCTGGAAGAGGGGCGCGGCAGTCGTGTGGTGGCCGGCTGCTTCGCGGCGCGCCGGTACGCCGCCGCGCGGCTGGCTGATGGAATTGAGCCCTTCCGCACGCACGTGGCGCTGCTGCACGCCCTGCTGCTCGGGTACCGGCATCGGCTGCCGGCGGCCGTGCGCGAGGACTTCATCGCCACGGGCACGTTGCACATCTTTGCGATTTCCGGGCTGCATGTCGGGATCATTGTGCTGCTGATCACGTTCGTGTTGAATGCCGGCAAGATCCCGCGCGTGTACTGGGGCCTGTTCCTGTTCCCGCTCGTGGTCGGCTATACGCTGGCGACCGGCGCGCGGCCGAGCGCCGTGCGCGCCTGTGTCATGGCGCTGGTCTACTTTGCCGCCGTGCTGCTCGACCGCAAGCCCGACATGCCGGCTGCGCTTGCGCTTTCCGCCGTGCTCATCCTGGCCGTCGCGCCGGCCCAGGTGTTCGACGTGGGGTTCATCTTCTCGTTCGTCGTGGTGGCCGGGCTCGTGTGCCTGTACCCGCGGATCGAACGGCCGTTGCGCAGGCTGTGGCAGGCGGATCCGTTGCGGGTGGAACCGGAGAAGAAGCGCGTGAGGCTGTTGCGTCGTGCGGGGCGCTACGTGGCGTCGCTGTTCGCCGTCTCCTGTTCCGCGTGGCTGGTTTCGGCGCCGTTGACGGCCTACTTCTTCGGCCGGCTCTCGCTCTCGGCGCCGGTCGGCAACCTGGTCGTCGTGCCGCTCGCGTTTCTGGTCGTGCTGGGCGGGTGCCTGTCGCTGGTGTTCGGCGCGCTGGTTCCGATTCTGGGCCAGTTGTTCAACCATGCGAACGTGGTCCTGATCTCGTTGCTGCTGCGGATCATGGCGGCGCTGGCGCGCGTGCCGTGCGGGAGTGTGGAGATCGAGCGATTCCCGTTCGCGGGCGTGCTGCTGTGGTATGTGGCGCTGGGCGCGGTGGTGTGTGGGACGCGCAACAGAAAGTAGAAGCGGCGTCCCCCGGCGCGCCGAAGCGGTCGCGCGGAGGCGGCCCGCCGCTTCCTGCCGGCGGCACATCGTGCCGCCTGGGTGGCCGGGCTTGCGGCCGGGGGGATGCCGCTTCTACTTCAGGGTCGTGACGAGCAGGGCGATCAGGTTGTTGACGACATGGACGAGGATGGGCAGCGCGAGCTGGTCCGTGCGGCCTCGCAGCCACGCGCAGACCAGCCCGATGACGAGCAGGGGCAGGAAATGGGGCGCGCTGAGGTGGAGCAGGGCGAACAGGAGCGAGGTAGCGACGAGCGCGGTCGCGGGCGATCGGCGCCTGGCCACGGCGGAGTAGAGCAAGCCGCGAAACAGAATTTCCTCGGCGGCCGGCACGAGGATGACGGTCGTGACGAACGTGAGGAAGAACGCCGAATCGGAGGCATGCGGAATCTGGTTCAGGCCCGGCTGGACGGGCAGCGCACGGCGGGCGACGTGCAGGTAGAGCGGGGCATAGAGGCCGTTGAACAGCCAGATGACGGCCACTCCGGCGACGGCGAGAGTGGCGAACCGGCGTGCGGGCGGACGGACGTCGGCGGCGAAGATCCTGCCCCAGCGCTGGCGTCGGAGGCCTATGGCGGCGGCGATCAGGATCGGGATCGTCGAGGTGAGTGCCGACACGGTCAGGTAGCTGCCCGAGGTGAGCGCGCCGGGCAATTTCAGAAGCGCACCGATCAGGACGCCGGCAGCCCGGGCCAGAAAGAAGAAGGCGATCCAGGCGAGGGCAAAGGCCAAGCTGGGCGCATAGGGGTGTACCCGCCTGCGGCTGCGGCGCAGCAGCACGATGACGCCGAAGGCGTAGGCGCCGAGCAGCGGGCCGCCGACCGCGGCCTTGGCGGCGGGAAAGACGTCGAACGCTTGGTCCAGCCGGCCGTTGCGCAGGTAAGCGGCGAGCAGGCATACGAGCGTCTTCAGGCTGTCGGGCCGGCGTCTGCGCGCCGCTTCGGCTGCCGCGGCCGCCTCATCGGCAAGCCCCGCGCGCAGCAGGGCACTGCAGAGGTGGAACGCGGCATTCTCGTGGTCGGGGTCGATCGCCACTGCCACGCGCAGCGCGGCAATCGCCTGTTGCGTCTTACCCACCCGTGCGGAGAGTCGCCCCAGCATGTACTGGGCGTCGAAGTTGCCGGGATCCAGTGCCACGGCGGCCGCATAGGCGCGCGCGGCCTGGTTCCGCCTGCGCAGGGCGAGGAGGCTGGACCCCAGCGCGTAGTGCGTTCGAAAGACGCCGGGCGCCAGTTCGAGCGAACTGTCATACGCCCGGACGGCGTCCGCGTGTTGGCCCAGCTCGGCCAGTGAGTGGCCGAGCCAGTAGTAGGCGGCGGCATTGGTGGGGGCCAGCGCCAGCGTGTCGCGATAGGCGGCGCCGGCCGCGCCGAACCTGGCCTGCTGCGTCAGGGAACGGCCCAGCCCGAAATGCAGTTTCCAGTCGTCGTGGCGCGCGGCGATGGCGCGCCGGTAGGCGGCTTCCGCCTGCGCGTAGTCGTGTTGCTGCCAGAAGATTTCGCCGATGTAGTGGTAGGCCGGTGCGGTGTATGAGTCGGGCGCCAGTTCCGCGGCCCGGCTGTAGTGCGGCACGGCCGGCTCGAACTGACGTGTCGCGTACAGCGAGAGTGCCAGATAGAAATGGGTCGAGGCGTTGGTCAGCGACAGCGCGAGCGCTTCGCGATAGAAGCCGACGGCCTCCGCGTACCGGCCCAGGGTGTAGTGGGTTGAGCCCAGGGCATCGTGTGCCAGTGCGTAGGCGGGGTCCTGCGCGATGACCGCCTTGAACTGTTGAATAGCTTCTTCAACCTTGCCGGACTCGAAGAGGGCCCTGGCCAGCTCGTAGCGCACGCGAATGCTGTCGGGCGCAATAGCCAATGCCTTGCCGTACGCCTCGATGGCCTCGTCGTACTTCTTGCTCTGGTGCAGGGAACAGGCCAGCTTGTATTGCGCGCGTGCGTTGCCGGGCGCGACATGCGAGATCTCCTCCGAAATGCGCGGGGCGGACTCCGGTTCGGCCGGCGGCGGGCCGCTCTCCGGTGAACGGCGTTCTGCCAGCGGCTCTCCCGACGCCGGGTTGTGCAAGCCGAGCAGGCCCGTCAAGAGCACGCAGGTCTCTACAACAATCTTTGTCGTAATCTTTGTCGCAGTGTTTGTCGCGATTTTCGGCATCGGTGCCCCTGTATCTGGAGTATCCACGGTCCCGGCCCGATGGCGCAAGCGAAAATCCGGCCGCCCATGGGCCAGGCGGGATCTCCCTGCGCCAGGCCTGCGGGAGAGAGCCTGCCTGGCCACTTCCTTCTTGTGCCTCTTGTGCCTTTTTGCGGCCGTTGACCGAGCCGCACGGCGTTGACAGTTGCATTTGCGGCTGCTTTCGAGTAACGTGGCCTCTTGGCCCGGATTCGTGGCGCACAGAGCGGACTACAGGGGGGTGGTCATGGGATCTCGAAATCGACTTTGCAGGATCGCGGCGCTCCGCGTGCTGCTGGCGGTATGGCTGGGCTGGAACGTGCCGGTCATGGCGCAGATCGCCGCCGACGAGGAAGAGAACGACGGCAGCGACAAGGCCTACGAGCAGATATCGCTGTTGACCGAAGTGATGGAATTGGTTCGCCAGAGCTACGTGGACAAGGACAAGATCGACTACGAGACGCTGGTCAACGGCGCCTTGCACGGGATGGTTCAGGCGCTCGACCCGTACAGCCAGTTCATGGAACCGAAGCTGTTCAGCGAGATGCGGCAGGAGACCGAGGGGCAATATGGCGGGATCGGAGTCGTGATTGGGCTGAAGGATGGGATCCTGACGATCATTGCGCCGATGGAAGACACGCCCGGCTTCCGCGCCGGCCTGCTGGCGGGCGACAAGATCATCGAGATCAACGGCGAGTCGACTTCGGGCATCACCCTGCAGGAGGCGGTGGACAAGCTGCGCGGCGAGAAGGGCACGAAGGTCACGATCAAGGTGGCGCGCGAGGGGGCGGACGCGCAGACGGTAGAGATCGTGCGGGACGACATCAAGATCCAGAGCGTGAAGGACGCCCAGTTCGTGACGGACAAGATCGGCTACATGCGGATCACGCAGTTCAACAACCCGACAGCCGACGCGCTGCGGGAAGGAGTGGAGAAGCTGCTGGACGACGGGATGGACGCGTTCGTGCTCGACCTGCGCAACAATCCCGGCGGCCTGCTGGATTCGGCGATCGAGGTCAGTTCCCTTTTTCTCAAGCGGGGCAAGCCGGTGGTCTCCACGCGCGGGCGCCGGCGGTCGCAGTCGGTTGACTATCGCTCGCGTGGCCGCAAGCATTACGAAGGCTTCGAGATGGTCATTCTGGTGAACCACGGCAGTGCGAGTGCCTCGGAGATCGTGGCGGGTGCGTTGCAGGATCACAAGCGCGCCATTCTGCTCGGGGAGCGCACGTTCGGGAAAGGCTCGGTGCAAACGGTGCTGCCGCTCGACAACGGCGCGGCGTTGCGGCTGACCACGGCGAAGTACTACACCCCGTCGGACCGCGTCATTCACGACCGCGGCATCGAACCGGACGTCGTCGTGCCCATGACGCCGCAGCAATGGCGGCAAATTCTGCAGAAACGCGGGGAGCCGCAGACCGAAGAGGTCAAGAAGGAGCTGCTCGAACTCGATCTTCAGCTTCGCCGCGCGATCGACGTGCTTAAGGGCGTCCGGATCCTGCGGACCGAGCGCGGCGGGGGCAGGAGTGAGGGGTAGGGGGGGCGAATGAAAAATGAAAAATGAAGAATGAAGAATGAGAGATAGGGCCGGTGTGCACGAGTTTCGAATTTCCAGTTTCTAGTTTCCAGTTCCCTCCCCCATGAATATCCTCGGCATCGAGACATCCTGTGACGAGACGGCGGCGGCGGTGGTGCGGGACGGCCGGGCCGTTTTGTCCAGCGTGGTATTCAGCCAGATCCGGTTGCATGCGCCGTATGGCGGGGTGGTGCCGGAGATTGCGTCGCGTAACCACGTGCAGAAGCTGCCCGGCGTCGTGGAGCAGGCTCTGGCCGAGGCGGGCGTGGGTTGGGATGCGATCGACGGGGTGGCGGTGACGTACGGGCCCGGTTTGGCCAGTTCGCTGCTGGTCGGGCTTTCGCTGGGCAAGGCGCTCGCCATGCGGTTGGGCAAGCCGCTGATCGGGATCAATCATCTGGAGGCGCACCTGTATTCCATCTTTCTCGGGGCGGACGTGCCGTCGGCCGACGACACCGGCGCGTTCCTTGCGCTGCTTGTTTCCGGGGGGCATAGCTGCCTGGTGCACGTGCAGGGGCCGGCCCGGAACCGTGTATTGGGCCAGACGCTCGACGACGCGGCGGGCGAAGCGTTTGACAAGGGCGCCAATCTCCTGCGGCTCGGCTATCCCGGCGGGCCGGCCATCGACAAGGCGAGCCGGGAGGGGCGTCGGGACCTCGTGAAGTTCCCGCGCAGTTTCCAGGGGCGCGGCCGCAAGAAAAGCGACGCGGCCGCGTGTGCATTCAGTTTCAGCGGGGTGAAGACGGCTCTGCTCTACTACCTTCGCGACAATCCCGAGACGCTGGCGGACCTCGGACGCGTGCGCGACGTCGCGGCGAGCTATCAGGAGGCGATCGTAGACAGCCTGCTGAAGAGTACGGGCCGGGCCCTGCAGCGGATCGACTGTTCGGTGCTTGCGGTCGTGGGCGGCGTGTCGCTCAATGCGCGTCTGCGCGAGAAGGCCGCCGCGCTCGCCGCGCGGCACGGCCGCGACCTGCGGCTGGCCGAGCCCCGGTTCTGCGCCGATAACGCCGCCATGGTCGCCGGCCTGGCCGGCGCCGGTGAGGGCGTGCGCGGCGCCGCGGCGTTCGAACTGGATGCGGAGCCGAACCTGACGCTGTGAGGGCGGGGCGTGGCCGCGAAAGGGCGCAAAGAACGCAAAGGGGTGGAGTTGGCGTGGGGCCCGCTTTCAGGCCTGGTGACAGCGCATCTTGACTCCCGCGCCCCGCACGCGCTAAGATACACGACACACAGCACCCGGGCGGGTGTAGCTTAGGGGTAAAGCTCCAGCCTTCCAAGCTGGCTACACGGGTTCGATTCCCGTCACCCGCTCCAGTGTACCCCTCGAAAAGCCCCTGGAATCAGGCACTTTGTGAAACCGGGTTTTGGCGTTTCCCATATTTTTCCCATTTTTAGAGCATCTTCCTGAATTCATCATGCAGGTCCTGCTCCGAAATCGCCCGAGCGTAGTGCAAGACCATGCCCGCCGAATCGTGGCCGGTCCAGGCCATAATCGCGGGCACGGCGACGCCCTTCTTCAATGCGCGGATGATGAAGTAGTTCCGGAATGAGTGCCAATGCAGGGTCCGATCGCCATTAATCCCCGCTCCCGGGAATAGACGCCGGAGTCTTTCCCGGGAGCGGTTCACGTGGACCTTGCCGCCTGTGCTGTTCTTGAAGATGTATTCGTCACGTTTGGTGCAGGCGGCATCCCGGCGCCGCATTAAGTCCTGGATCTCCGGCAACATGGGGATGCGTTTCACTTCTAGAGGGTCCTTCGGGGTCCAGCCGTTCTGCGCGCGCACCTCGATGATGGGAAAGGGATTCAGCCAGAACAGGTTGGCCGGCGTCAGGTGGGCCGCCTCCTCGAACCGCAACCCCGTCGCGGCAAAGGTCGCCACAAGATCCCGCGCAAGCATATCGCCCCGACGCTCGGCCTCCTCTATGAGTTTCTTTACCTCACCATCCGTGTAAACGTCCGGTTCGGTTCTGGGGACCTTATAGCGATCGACGCTGCCGTTCCGGGAATAGTCTGCCGGACTTCGGGATATCAGCTTTTCCCGTACGGCCCACAAGAAGAGCGTGTGTAGGTTCTGAATATCATTGTTGACGCTACGCGGGTGGACGCCCCGGCCACTCCGGTATGCCTGAAACGCTCGGATTGTATCCGGGGTCACCTGGCGCGCAACCGCAACGGCGGGCCGGCGCGCACCCAACCACTTCGTAAAGGCATTTATTGTTGTCTGGAGGCGCTCGAGCGTCTTTACTTTCACCCGGCCCCGTTTCGCGGCCAGGAACCGTCCGATAAGGGCCTTCAGCGCGATGGAACCGTCCGCGACCCCATACTTGCCGTTCAACAACGTCGCAGATAGGTGCTCGGCATCCCTCAGCGCGTCCTTTTTCGATGTTGTGCCGAGCGACCGTTCGCGGTACTCGCCGGTGGGCAGCTTGAACTTTGCATACCAGATGCCCGTAGCCCGGCGCTTGCAGAGCCTGATGCGGCCGTGGCGATACGTGACGCTGTACTTCCTGCGCGCCTTGGCCTTCGCGGTGTCGTTGCTGGTGGAGTCTACCATGTCGTTGCACCCTTGCGGCGCCTCGTGTGGGGCTGTCTTCTCATCCGCTCGTCCAGCTCCTGCCGTTTGAATCGCCACCGTCCGCGTTTTGAGTTCGGCGGGTACTTATGCCCGGGCAGGTGGCCTGCCGCGGCACCGCGGCGCACGGCCTTAGGGCTCAACGCCAGGTAAAGGGCCGCTTCTTCGGTGCTCATCCATCCATCGTCTTCTGGCTGTAGGAGCTTGGTGAGTTCGGCTGTGTTGAGGATAACCAGCCCCTCTGCTTTCTCGCCCCACCCCGCCAGAATAGGAGATAATCCCGATTTCCCCAAAACGGCTACACGTATTTCTGGATCGTGTTCTGTTCGCCCTTCTCGATTCACTACTCCGCCTCTTCTTCATCGTGTGTAGTATTTCCGTATTCTGGTCGTTGCGTTATGCTGTCTTCCCAAGGGATCAGGCGGCCGGTTTTATCGTACGTCGCCTCAGCTGACTTGCTCCACCGGCGCATTGCCGCGTACTCGACGCTGATTTGGACGTCGGGGCACACGACTGCCATGGCGTTGATCATGATCCGTTCGATGTCTTTCGCAAGTTGTGTGAGGTCGGGGGCTTCCGGTACCTCAACCACGAACTCATCGTGTACGAAGATCGCCACCGGAAAACCGGCGTCTGTCAACTCGCACAGCGCGAGCTTGGCGCCATCTGCAGCCATGCCCTGAAACGGAGTATTGTGGAACGTAGTGTAGCGGCATTTTGCCCTGACACGGCCAAACGGCTGGATCACAACGGTGTGGCCGTCTTCCCGCAAGTATCGTTTCACTTCGGGAAACAGGCGGAACCACGTATCCTTCCAGTGTTCGGCTTCCGCCTGTGTCAGCGCGACTCCATAGTTCTGCTTGGCGTATTGGGTCAGCATGGGCGTCCCCATGCCTGCCGGCAGTCCGAAATCAAGAGCTTTGGCCTTCTGGCGTTCGTCCTTTGAAACCTGATCCTGCGGCTTGTTGAGGACCGTCGCGGCAACGAATCGGTGCAAGTCCACTCCACGATTGATCAGGGCACACATGTGTGATGTCTTGTATTTGTTGTAGAGCACTTGCGCCAGTGTGCAAAGCTCGACGGCCGAGTAGTCCGCCGCGATGAAGACATGGCCGGCCGCGGGGGCTATGCACTCCCGAATGCCACCCTCACGCGGAAGCTGCTGAAGATTTGGGGATCGACAGCTTGTTCGGCCGGTAACGGTGAGCAGATCGTAGTGTGGATGAACGCGTGCGCCGGCCGCCTTGAGCTTGTCCACAAACGTGGTTTGCGCCTTTTGACTGTCCTTCATGTGCATAAAGGCAGCAACGAATTCGTGGTCTGCCAGTGGCTGTAGATCTTCAGCCTTCTGACCTATCTTTCCGCTTTTGCTCGTCCTCCGGATGCGGATACCTCGTTCCCGTTCGATACTGCCGATTACCTGCTCGTAGACCCCGTTGACTCCGGGGGTGCCAGGCACATATCCGTACCGGCGGAGTACGTCGGTCGCCACGTTCTGTTCCTGCTCCAGCATCGTTTGAATGGACTCCAATCTCACCCGATCGACCCCGATGCCACGCCGCTCCATGGTGCGCAGAGCCAGAGACGTCCTGATCTGCAGATCATGGCTCAGCCGCCGCGACGCGCCGGGAATCGTGGCGCACAACCGCCTAACATCTGCGGTCAGTCGATCACCGATCATGAACGTGCTTATGGCGTCCCGCGCAGCGTATTCGAGGTCTGTGCGCGACATCAGCTGGTATTGGGGCCGCCCCTCGACAAGGTACCGGCCGAACCCCGTGCGCACATCCTCGTCCTTGGATAGCGTGACGCCAAGCAGGCTTTCCGCGATGGTTGCGAGACTGAACCGCTGCGGCGCGGTCCCCGCTGTCGCGATCACAAGCAAACGCCACAGGATTGCCACGTCGACGATGAGATCTCGGCGGATCATATTCGTGAAGGTAAAATCGGCCGCCTGTTCCGTGACCGGAATGTCAAAGGCTGCTGAATGCATAAACACGGTGCAGTCCTTGTGCGTGCGCCAGAACAAGGAGGAATCCGCCCGGCGCACAAAATGTACACGTGACCCATCACAAACGCTGGCGATGACGAATTCGGGCACGGTCCCCGGATCCTCCGTGATCTTCGTTTCCGTGTCGTAAGCAAACACCGGTGCGATGGCCCCAATCGCGCCGTTCCAGAACTTGGCCTCAAACTCTTGAGTGCCGAACCGGACACTGAACGGCGGCAGCCGGGTCTCTGCATAGGATTTATCTGCGGCGGCGTCCGGGGACGACTGGCTGTATTCCGTCGAAATCGTAGAATGCATCGATGGGGCGCCTGCGCCCGGACGCGGCGCATCGTGTACGTCTGTCGATCTCTCGCAATCTACGTTTTCGACGGATTCCACCTCAATCCGGGAAGGTTCTGCCTCGCATACCTCGGGCCCTGGGCGGGCGATTGGCGCCCTGTTCAGAGCGGTCGCGAGCTGTCTCACCTTCTTGGCAATTTCCGCGATCTTCATCACTCCCCCCGTCCCGCGTGTACATGCGGGTTGACAATGAATCGGGGCGAAGCCTTCCGTCCCCGGCCGGCCTGGAACTGTTTGGTTTCACGGGCATAGCCGTTGTCTACGAGCCAATGGACGGCCTCTCGGACCTCATCGCGGTCCATCCCACCAATTGCTCGTTGGAGTTCTGCCAGCCGGAAATCTGACTTTCGGTGGCGGCGGAGGAAGTCAACAATGCGGCCTGGGTTGTGCGGCAGGAAAGAGCTGCGCATCGTCTGGAACGCGCGTTCACCGTGGTGTGCGAAATACAGCGCGAGTTCAATCCCACCAGACATGTCCTGTAGCGAAACCCGGTCACCACTGCGGCAGATCGTATGTATGAGGGCTAAACGTAGGGCCTGCACCGGATACCGTTTGGCGAGGTCGGCGATATGCCTCAGATCTCCTTCGACGCCCAGTTCGGCTTCGATCTGGTTGTAGAAGTCTATCCAGAGCGTCTTCGCCGGCTCCGCTATGTCCAGCACCCGCGGCGCTTGCGTTTCGAACGACTGGTCGAGCAACGTTGTGACCAGCGAACCGTAAGCCGCGGCTACGTCGGGGTTCACCTCGTAGTCAGTGTACGCGCGGCGAAGGTGGCCGTCGGCATCGCGCGCGCCGGCTAAGGACTCCGGCACACAGAAAAACGTTCTGCTATTGAACCCGGACTCGGACAGGTCGGTATGTCGTCCCAACTCGCCTAGCCAGTCATTCTGCACAAAAACCAGGATTCCAGCGCATGGATCCTCGATTGTAATGGTCTCACGTGAACGTCGCCCGCTTCGGATAGGGGACGTGCCGTCGTAGGCTTTCAAGAAGATCGATTCCTGGCAACGACCGTCGGCGTATCTACCTGTGAGGATTTGCAGGTATTGGCGCGCATCATCCGAAAAGATGCCGAGTCGCCCGCCCGTACTGGCCATCTGTACAACCATTTCCTCGGGCGTTGTGTCGTCGGCTAGCAGGTAGGGACTTCGCCCCACCGGCCGCTGGGCTCGCTCCGCCTCAAGTTGCTCGAGATAGGCCTGTTGCTCCGCCGGGTCGGCGTTGATGTTGGAAATCTGCTTTCGTAGGGCGTCCATGCGCCGCTCGTGGACTTGGATTGAGTCGCGAGTCCGTTCCCAATCCAGCCGGCGACCGGAAATCCAGGTCTCCACGGGGGCGAGGACGCGGCGGAACACGGTGGATTTGCGTTCTGCAAGCGGTACAAAGACCATCGCGTAAAGGTTAGGGCGGGCCGAAATCCCCTGTTTGATCGCGGCTTTGTAGGCGTTTCCGGCGGCGAAGCCAACCGTGACCATCAATGCGAGTGAGGCTACCTCAACGCTGACTTGGTCTGATTTCGTGATTTCGGATGCGATATTGCCGAGCACTTCGGGCATGGCATAGATCGGGAACTCGGGCAAGAGGTCATACTGAGGCGCTTCGCCGATATCGGGCCAGTCACACGAAGCGTTCACGTCTTCCGCCTCGCCCTCAATCAGGGCTTTTAGCTTTTCTGCCCCCCCATTTGGATGTGAGAGGAAATCGTCCACCCCGGTCTTGCCGGATCCCAACGCCGGGAGAACGAGGGCCTTTAGCGTGCACCCATAGGTTGCCAGTACTTCAGCCAGTCTGTTTGTGGACTGCTCGAATGCGGGATTCTCGGCTGCGTCTGAGTCCCAGATGACCGTCCAGACCCTGTCTGGGGTCGCGTAAACCTTGAGTTCGGGTAGCAGATCCTTGTCCTTGATCCAACCCCAGTTTCCCGCCAACCCGACCACCGGGATGCCGGCATCGGTGGCGGCAATCGATTTCTTCTCACCTTCGGTGGCGACGACAGGGACACCGGAATCCAGGAGGGCCTCGTGGACCTCGGGCCGGATGTAGGCACGTTGTCCAGCCCCCTGCGGCGACACATATTTCATCGTTGACGGTTTGCCCGTCTTGCTGTCTTTGCATGCTGCTGTTTCCCTTAACCGCACGCGCCCGTATTCGCGGCCGTCCGCCAGCTTACTCGGGCGGCCGGTTGCTGGGTCACGAAACGGGATGAAATATCCGTCCGACAACCCGTTCGCATCTATGCCCAGTAGCGCGGGGTATTCTGCTGGCTGTACATGGCGAATCCCTAATTCGACCGCGCGTTGGGCCGTGATTCCTGATTTGGCCAGATCGCGAACGGCCCAGTCTGGGAGTTCTCCGCCCTGATGACCCTTGGCAAGGGGCCTATCGATTACGCGCTCAATATCGGCGAGCGGCAGCGCCAATCCCCGCTGTATGAGGCTGCCCATATTTTCTTCAGCTGTAGGAGCCGGTTCTGAATCCTTCCTTGTATGGTCATAAAGCTTTTCTTCCGTCATCACCACATTCCTTAATATATGCGTCGGCAAGTATGCGGTCGCTCGCCCGGTGCGGCGAACCGATCGACATCGACCATGTTCGAGAGGACCAGTTCGAGGGCCGCCGTCCACTCCACCAATGCCCGATGAAGGGGACGCGCCGCCCATCGCCGGACCCGGGTGAATGCGCGTTCTGCTTTCACGGTGTAGCTCCCTCAGCACAAAACGTGCCAACGTCGGTTTGACCGGGGCAGCCGCAATTGAGTGGTGGAGTTCTGAAGCAATCAGCAGAGGGCCTGCCGGCAGGGGGCCGTTTGCTGGTCAGAACCCCCCGCAACCGTGAGAACTACGGGGGGTGATTCTAAGAAATGAGAGCGAGGAGGGGATTTCCGGTCAAACCCGGTCAAACGCCGCCGGGGCGTAGTCAGAGATTGCACGGATTTTCGATCGTTTTTTTTGATTTCCAGTGCGATGGCGGGCACGGGACTGGCCGGAAAACGCCGTTTTGAACGTACCCGGTAGATCTTGATCAGGTCGGTGAACGTTGGGTCGGTACTGTAGTCGACGATGTCTAGCTCTTCGGTCTGCTATTGATGACCTGCAGCAGCTCGTCCACGAACGGCTTGGGTATCGGCATTTTGGCCCTCGTACACAGTCGCCGGATGGCCTTCTTGATGACATCTTTGTCGGCATGCTGGCCGGTACGGTCGGTAAATCGGCGATAGAAGTCGGTCTGGGTGGGCGTACTTGCTGCCGCGTCGATAAGGTACGGAATACTCTTCAGACCACTTCGCAGCGTTGGGAACCGTCTGACGTTCGGGCCGAGCAGCCCTTTCAGTCGACCCCGTATGCTTTCGGGCGAATCCTCGCCGTCGGGGGCGGCCGGCCGCCGCGGGGTAAGCCAGTCGATAAACCGTTCAACGGATTTGGGCTGCGGGATCACGGCTATCCCACCACGTCCACACAGGAACAACATCGACTTGATCCTGCCGCGCAGCGAGCGAGTGCCTCGATGTCCCGGCAGAACACACACACGGCATTGCGCGCCGGCCCACTCCTCTTCTTCTCGATTCCACGCGTCTCTGTCCCGCCGATCCAATAGCGCCGATACTGCATCCGGAGCAACGCCCCAGGTAAGTGCATGCCAAGTCGACTCCCCGTAGAAGGCAGAGAAATCGTGCGCCCGGCCGTGCTCTTCCCGCGGCAGGTCCATCAGGCTGTGGGTCAAGCTCAGCGCGATCCGCTCGCCGAAGACGTCATTCGCGCGCCCGAGCTGCTGAAATAGGTCGTGAGATTGGACATCGCCGTATTCCTCTCCGATCTCCCAGATCCAGTAGGCCGGCCGCGGCTTGCTCGCTTGGATTGAGAGCCCGGCCGCAAACCACGAGAAAGCGTCGCCCGCGAGGCCGCGGTGGGCCCTCGCAGGATAGGTGGTCGGTACAACCACAAAGCACAGCCCGCCCTGCTCGGTTAGGTCCAGCACCTCGCGCATGTGATATCGGCAGCGAGTCAGGATGGCGCTTCTCAACCGCGCGATCTCCGGATCCGCGAGCGTATACTCACCCGCCTGCCGCCAATAGCACTCGGGGACGTCCAAGACGTCCGCGTCCCGAAGCTGGTCACGGGATCTCTGCCATAGCTCCGGATCGGACGGCAACCCGAACACCGCCTCGTCGGGCCAGAAGATGGTGGCGTCGAAGTCGGAAAACGGCGGGGCCCTCTCGATGCCGAGATAGTCGCAAGAAACACGCGCGACGCCAGATGCGGCATAGTCCACATTATCCGGGCCGCCGATGACCAACACGTCCAGAGTTCTTCGCGTTCGTTCCATGTATCAGCCTCCCCGCCGGCTGGGTCCAGAGTACACCGGTTTACCTTCAAGATCAAGTCACCGCGCGCCGGCGGCCAGCGCTTGAAATGCTCCCCACTTTGGGGTACAGTACTGGCCGCTTGGCTTTTTCCGACAGCCTGAGCGTTCAAGGTATCCGTGGCTACTGGTAACGACCGGCTTACGGGGGATCTATGCCGGCCGCACAGAAGGAACCCGTTGTATGTCGGAGCAGTTCTTCGAACGTCCGATTCTGAACTCGCCGTACGAGTACCCGAGCCGACACTGGGAACTCGACGCTGCCGGGCAGCCCACGCAGCAGATCATCGAGAGCCGGCGGCCGGTCGAATTCATCACCCCGATTCCAAAGCCCCGAAAGCGGAAAGAATCAGCCGCGCAGCAGCAGATCGTCTTTGACGAGGGTAAGGGGCTCTCGACGCAGGAACAGCAGTACGACCCGACGCCAATCATCAACGCGCTGCGTCGGCGCGTTGACCAATGGCGCGCGCTGCCGGATCCGAACCAGTGACGCGTCACACCCGAAACTGCGCGCCTACTTCAGCACTGGCGGCATTACCGTTTCAGCGGGTATCGCCCGTTCTTCTGCCAAGTCGAGGCCGTCGAAACATTAATCTGGTTGACGGAGGTGGCGCCGCAGGTTGGCAATACGGGCAAGCAGTTCCTGGACCACCTCGTCGCGGCGAACCAACAGGCGAACCCCGAGCTGCTGCGCTTGGCCCTTAAACTTGCGACGGGCGCAGGGAAGACCACCTGCATGGCCATGATTATTGCCTGGCAGACGATTAACGCGGTGCGCAGACCGAACAGCAAGAGGTTCACCCGCGGTTTTCTTGTGGCTACGCCGGGTATCACGATCCGCGACCGGCTGCGAGTCCTGCAGCCTAACGACCCGGACAGCTACTATGCCAGCCGCGAACTCATACCGGGCGACATGCTCGGCGAGCTCGACCGCGCCAAGATCGTCATCACCAACTACCACACATTTATGCTCCGCGAGCGCATGGATGTATCCAAGGGCGGACGATCCTTGCTCCAGGGGCGCGGACCCGCGTTGCAGACCTTGGAGACCGAGGGGCAAATGCTGCAGCGGGCTATGCCGGAACTCATGGGCATGAAAGGCATCATGGTGCTCAACGACGAGGCGCACCACTGCTACCGCGAAAAGGCCGGCCTGGGCGATGAGGGAGACCTTAAAGGGGATGACAGAGAAGAGGCAGAGAAGAATACAGAGGCCGCGCGCGGCCTGGGCGTAAGGGTGGAGCGGAGAGCTTGGCGCGGTTCGTGCCTGCGAAGCAAAGCACGAACCGTGACAAGCTCGCAGCGACGGGGATCGGATGACCCATTACGCTCGCAGCAGTCATATCGGCTAAATTAAAAGATTAAAGACCTGGCCCCTGCGCCCCGTCGATGATGCCCATCTGATGGCCGCCGAGGCCCTGCGCAAACTGAGGCTGTTATTCGAGGACTTCCCCAGAACACACAACCTCGTGC
>JAFGHX010000082.1 GCA_016929905.1 Kiritimatiellia bacterium | reverse complement strand
CGGTCATGGTCGGACGCCAGAGATTCGGTCTACGATTACGGGCGACGATTACGGTTGACGATTTCCTTCTCGATCTTTCGTGCCGAACGGCTGTTGGCACGATCGGTGTCGCGGATGTTAGTCTCGTGTCGTGGAGGGCCTCGAAAGAAAACGGGGAAGATCATGGGTTCCCGAGCGGTTGGAGGACCGTGTCGATTCCGTCAATCCCCTCTGCGGCCGGTCACGCAACGTGGGGCAAACCTGGAGCTTGCCGCGCCGTTGGCGCGAATCGGCCGGAACCGCTCGCAGAGCGGTTCTACAACACGGCGCGTACGCGGCGAAGTCTCTACCCTCGCTATTTCCGGCGCCCGGCGCGCCGGAACCTCGCTGCCCCCTGCGGTCAGCAACCACCATTTCACTCGTTCCCGATGAGCTGCTTGATCTTCTCGAGGCTGGTCTTGGCGGTGGCGTCGAGGTTCGCCTCGCCGCCGCCGCCGCGCAGCGGCGAGCACATTTCGTAGGCGACGTACCCGGAGAACCCGCCTTCCTTGAGGCCGGAGAAGAACGCGTCGAGATCGACGAACCCGTGCCCGAGCGGGACGGCGCGGACCATGTCGGGCAGGGGCACGTAGTTGGTAATGCCGTGCCGGTATTTGAACCGGCGCAGTTTCACGTAGTCGGCGAGCGTGGTTTGTATCATGAGCGGCGCCATGGTCTTGGCGCACCGGTACAGGTCGTCGCCGTGCAGGGCGGGCGCCCACGGATCGTACATCGCCTTGCAGTTCGGGTGGTCGACTTCCGCGAGCAGTTCCTGGAACGTTTCGCACCCGACGCCGATATCGTGATGATTCTGAAGGCCGATCAGGATTCCGTAGTCTTTGGCGATCTCCGCGCATTCGCGCAGCGCGCGCACGCACACGTGCCAGTCGTGGTGATAGTCGTCGGGATCGGTGGCATAGCCCGAGAAGACGCGCACAATCTTGGCGCCGAGCGTCTTGCCCATCTCGGCCAGTTCCAGGACGTAGGCGACCTGCATCTCGATGAACGGGATCTCGCCGAACGCGCGTTCGCCGGTGAAGTTGGTGTAGGCCGCGACGGTCGCGATCTCGACACCGGCCTTCTCGGCCTCGGCGCGGACCTCCGCGAGGTAGTCGTAGCTGCAGTCGATCACCGAGACATGCGGGCGCTTGCCCATCAGTTCCACGGCCGAGTAGCCGAGTTGGGCGGCCTTGCGCACGAAATCCTTCAGGTCCAGCCGGTGCTGGCCCCAGAGCCCGGCGTAGCTGACGGAGAACAGCGTAGGGATCATCTCGTCTTCTTCTCCTTTTTCCTGGCGCGTTGCGGTTTGGCGGCGGACGCGGTGCGCGTGCCCTCCAGCATCTGGCGCGCGTGCTCGAGCGTCACGCGCGTCAAGTCGCGGCCGCCGAGCATGCGCGCGATTTCTTCCGCGCGCGTCGCGTCCGAGAGCGGCTCGATCGTGGTGAACGTGCGGTTGTCGTGCACCGCCTTGGCCACCACGAAATGGGTCTCGCCGTAGACGGCGACTTGCGGCAGGTGCGTGATGCACAGCACCTGATGCCCCTGCGCGACGCCGCGCAGCTTCTGGCCGACGGCGTTGCCCATCTCGCCGCCGACATTCGCGTCGATCTCGTCGAAGACGAGCACGGGAATCCGGTCGTGGGCGGCCAACACGGCTTTGGTGGCGAGCATGACGCGCGAGATCTCGCCGCTTGAGGCGATCGCGCGCAGCGGCCGCATGGGTTCGCCCACGTTCGGCGCGAAGCCGAACTCGACCGCGTCGATTCCGGTCGCCGTCGGCGCGGCGGCAGTCAGGTCCGCCGTGAACTCGCCCTTGGCCAGGCCCAGATCCTGGATGGCCGCCGTGATCGCTTTCGCCAGGCGCGCGGCGGCCGGTTGGCGCTTGTCGCGCAGCCGCTCGCCCGCCGCCTGCAGTCTCGCCCGGGCCTGCGCGATCTGCCGGTCGAGCTCCGCGGTCTGTTCCGCGCGGGTCGTCAAGTCGTGCAGGCGCTCCCTGGCCGTGTTCAGCCGTTCCAGAACGGCCTGCGTGGTGCCGCCGTACTTGCGTTTGAGGTTGTGATAGAGGGCGAGCCGCGCCTCGATCTGCTCGAGCCGGCCGGGATCGGCTTCGATGTTCTGGGCCGCGCTGCTGACCGTGTTGGACAGTTCCTGGATCTGGATGGCGATCGAGCGCGCCTCCTCGCGCCACGGGCCGGCCGCCTCGAGCAGGCCGCTCATCTCGTCCAGCGCCTGCTGCACGGCGGCCAGGCAATCGAAGGCGGACGTTTCGGCATCGGTCAGGCCGGCCACGGCAGCCCCGGCCAGCTCGAGCAGCCGCTGCGCATTGGCCACGACCAGATGTTCGCGGGCAAGCTCCTCGTCTTCGCCGTCGGTCAGGCCGGCATCCTCGATCTCCTTCACCTGGAACGCGAGCATGTCCGTCTGGCGTTCCGCCTCGCCCGCGTCGCACGCCAGTGCCCGGCGCTTGCGTTCGAGCTCGAGCAGCGCGGCGTAGTCCTGTTCGCAGGCGCCGCGCTCCTTTTCGAGGTGGCCGAACGCGTCGAGCAGGTCAAGCTGGAACCCGGGATCGAGCAGCGACTGATGGTCGTGCGGGCCGTGCATGTCCACGAGCCGGTCGCCGAGCTTCTTGAGCACCTGCAGCGTGGTTGGCGAGGCGTTGACGAAATTCCGGGAGGAGCCGGCCGCGCCCATGATGCGGCGGATGATGAGTTGGCCGTCCTCGCAGGGGTCCAGCCCCGCCTCGCGCAGGACCGCGTCCACCGCCGCGGTGTCGGGCAGCACGAACAGGGCTTCGGCCCCGAACGCGTCGGCGCCGGCCCGGATCAGGGTCTTATCCGCGCGTTCGCCGAGCAGCAGGCCGAGCGCGCCGATCAGGACAGACTTGCCCGCGCCGGTTTCGCCCGTGATCACGTTCAGCCCGGGCCGGAAGTCGACCCGGATATTTTCGACCAGCGCCAGGTTCTTCACCCGCAGTGTCTGGAGCATCGTTTACGCCCTCTGCAGGACATATGATCCGGTATTCTAGCGGCGGGCAGGCCGGTTAGTCAAAGGTCGAAAACCAGATTTGCCCGCGAAAGGACGCGAAAGGAGCGCGAAAAGGGAGAGGGGAAAGACGTTGGGTCGGTGCGGGTGGATGCTTGGCTTGCGCAGAACTGTTGCGGGAATCGAAAGGATTGCCGCGCCGCAACGTTCATAGAGGCAGCACGAAGTGCTGAGCGCCGCGGCAATCCTCGATTCCCGCAACGTAGCTCGGGTTGTTCTGTGGAAGCGGAGTCTTCTTCTTCGTGGGGCCCGGCGTACGCAGCAGCTTTGAGTTGTTTGCGCCGCGTGTTGGCGTAGATGACAGGAAGGTGAAGACGGCGCAACCCGTTCAAAGTTGCTGCATAACTACCGAGCGATTCGGATCCATGCCCAACGACCTTTTCGCGCCCCCTTTCGCGCCCTTTCGCCACGTCGCCCCGCTGCGCTACGCGCGCGGGGCAAGTGGCCACTTGGCGCTTCGCGCCGACGTGGCGGGCAGAAGAGAGGGTGGTGTGACCGCCAGCCGCGGCGCAGGGCGCCGGCAGCCTTGCTCATCACTGACCAGTATTTCATCTCCCGATCGCCCCGACGACCATCTCCAGCGTCTTGCGCAGTGCGGGGCCGTCCTCGACCGTTCGGGTCCAGCCGTCGCGGTTGTCGTTCGTCGGTACCTCAGAAAGGTGGGTGTTGCTTTCGCCGAACTGTTCGTCGCGGCCGCCGAGCTTCCACACGATCAGATCGAGCGACGGCACGACATACAGAGCATGGCCGCCGGAGCCCGCTTTCCAGTAGGCATCGTTCGGCAGTTCCGGCGCGAGGCCCGTCGCGTTCACGGTGAACTGCAGGCTGTAGGGGTAGTGCGGGTTGTAGGGAGACACCGTTCCGCACTGCGCGACGTAGTCGGCCGGCACGACCTGCCGCCCGGCCCAGACGCCGCCATGCAGGAGCATGTACAGGAAGCGAAGCATGTCCGTGGCGCGAAGCGCCATGCCGCCGCCGCCGGGCGTGTGCGCGCCGGCCTCGGTGTTATGGTAACCGAACCCGAACCGGCCCCAACCGAGCGGCTTCGCCAGCTTCTCGGCGATGAACGCCTCCATCTCCATGCCGGTGACGTGGCGCAGCATGATCGAGGCAATGTGAATGGACGCGGTTGCGTAGGAATAGCCGCCGCCCGGCTCGCACCAGAGGGAAACCGCCGAGAACGCCCGCCCGTCGTTGTACATCCCTTCTCGCTTGCCCAAGGCGATCTCGTCGACCATCGCCTGCCAGCCGTCCGGTCCGACCGGATCCACAGTCCTTTCTTCCCCCTCCTCGTAGCATGGGTTGTTGCCGCGGATCCCGGCACTGAAACTCAGGAGTTGCCCCAGCTTGATTTCCGCCTTCCGGGGATCGGACAGTGGAAACGCTTGCGGCGGCAGATACGTTTCCGTGAAGATTCCCTGGTCCAGCCCTTCCGGGAACAGATCGGGGCGTTCGGCCATCAGGATGCCGACCGCAACGCTCGTGAAGGATTTGCCGCACGACCCGGAATTCGGCGTAGCCTCCCGGTGCCCTTTGCCAAAATAGCGTTCGTAAACCAGCCAGCCGTGCCGCACGACCAGCAGCCCGCCGTTCTTGGTGCTGCCCTTGATGAATTCAAACACGTCGTCGATCTTCGCCGGATCGATCCCGGCCGTCCGCCGCGCCTCGTCCCGATCGCTCAGCGTCCGCCAGCCACCTTCGGTGTCCGGCGCCGGGAAGTATGTGTTCTCGCTCATCCAGTTGTCTCCTTGTGTCTCATCGCGGACACCCTCAAACTCGCTCGAGTAAGTCCTCGATCAAGTTTCTTCCGGATCAGATTTTCAGTCAAGTTGTCATGCCGAACAAATGCATGAGGGACAGTGGCGGGTCGCCGGGGTGGCGGGGGCGCAGGCAGTCGCCTTCGTCCCGAGGCGCTGCGCGCTCGGGACTACGGCGAGCCAGAGGAATGCCTGCGCTACTTTCCCTTCCCCCCCGTGAACATCGTGGCGCTGCCGAAGGTGAGGGTGTGGGCGGCAACGTCAGCGAACCCGGCGGAGCGCATCTGCTCGCAGAAGGTCGCCGGATCGGGAAATTGGAGGACAGATTCGTTGAGGTATCGGTAGGCCGTCAGGTTTCCCGAGACGATACCGCCCACGGCCGGCATGATGAACCGGCAGTAGAATCCGTGCAAACGCCGGAGAACGGGGCGGGCCGGGACCGACAGTTCCAGGATGGCCGCCAGCCCGCCCGGGCCGAGCACTCGGTGTGTTTCACCCAGGACGCGTCCGATATCGGGCATGTTCCGGATGCCGAACGACATCGTGACGGCGTCGAACGAGCCGGCTTCGAACGGAAGTGCGGCGGCCTCGCCCTTTTCCCATCGCACCGTCGTGTTCAGTGCGAACCACGCGGATTTCTTCCGGGCGATCTCGAGCATCGCGCCCGAAACGTCCACGCCCACCGCCCCCTCGGCGTCGATGCCGGCCTGAACGCATGCCAGGAGTTGGTCGCCGGTCCCCGTCGCCAGATCCAGCAGGCGCCGCGGTCGCCGGCGCGCCACGCGTGCCGCGACCGCACGGCGCCACGCCTGATCGCGGCCGAACGAGAGGATGCGGTTCAGCCGGTCATAGGTCGGCGCGATGTCGTCAAACAGGCGTTCCGTGTTCATCGTCTTGACAGAACAAGTGGGTTCGGCTACCTTATAGTGCTTCTGAAGGCGTCCCGGGAAGCCTTCTTTTTTTCGTGCGGCGGCGTAGCTCAGTTGGTCAGAGCAGCGGAATCATAACTTGCTGCCCCCTGTTTCTCCCGTCGCTCCAAAAGCCCTGCAAACAAAGGCTTTCCTGCGTCCTCCCTTGTTCCGCCCTCCCGCCAGAACTGCAACTGAATGCAACCAGATGCTGTAGTTATCCGGCGGAACGTCACGGGAGAACGTCACGGGGAGGCAGATGGGGACTGTCGCCGGTACAGGTCTTCTCAATCGATTCGCAGGTTCGACGATCCGGTCTTTTGAGCTTTTCTGCAACCCTCCTCAACCCGGCAGCATTCTGAGGGGTGAATGGAAATGCAAATATTCTGTCACTCAGGGGGAGGGGATTTTTGGGGTCGTTTCGCTTCCTGAAACCGGCATGCGAGGGCTCGGCGGAATGGACGGATGCTCAGCGGGGTCTCAGGGTGATATGGGCTAAACGATCCTTCGCACTCAAGGCGACAGAGAGGCAATCTGTCCCAAAGCAATCCCACAGGTTGATGTATAGACCCATCTCCTCCCAGCCACACGTGAAGAGAAGGTAATAGCGGCCATCCGTTCGTGACTCACCATGGAGTCCCTTCTTGGCGATGAACTGGAGTATCTTCGCTTTGGCCTCGTCAACGTGCTGAATGTCATAGAAGTAAGCAGCGGCGTAGATCTGACGGCCATCCCGAAACTCCTGCTCATACTGTGCTGAGTTGGTCAGGTTCATGAAGGGTAGGAACTCCGCCAGTATGGATGGAAACGGAATCGCAAATGACGCTGCGTCTTCGGCTACTCTCGCCCAGGCATCGTGTTCTTGCTGATAGACGAAACCGCAGGTCGCACACCGCACTGTCGAAGTTGGGGAGTGGATCGAGAGAGGAGAGCCCCCGCAGACATAGCCAAATCGTCCGTAGTCTTGCTCGGCTCCCTCCGAATCGATTTCCCCGTAGAGAATTGGAACGTCCCGCAGATTGGTATGATGGTTCGGACATGCGGAGAAATCAACCGAAGTCTTCCAGCGAGGCGCCGTTTGACAGCCTTGGGACAACGCTAGAAGAACCACAACGACGGCCACCACTGCAATGACGGGCAAGTGTTTCATTGCATACTCGCCGCTATGCTACCTCCAATTCCGTATGCGGACAAGCAACAAGCGGCAACCGTTATGCCCGGCCTTTGAAATTGCTGGTGGTGCGGAGAAACGGTAGGATGGGAGATGATAGCGGGAACGACACAGAAGAATCCGCAGGAGGAACCACCATGAGGAGATTACTGGCGGTCGGTATACTTCTCCTTACCGTCTCCTGCGGACATCTGGCAAGAAAGCACGCTCGAACGCCTGCTCCCCGTCCTGCCGAGTCCAGATACGATGAATTGAGCCACGAGACGGTCGAGGCTATGCATCGTTTCAGAATATACAAAGCGAATCGAGAAAGGGAGGCGGCGATCCTGAAACCGTTCATTAAGCCGGGGATGTCAGTAGACGATGTGTTGTTTTTTCTCGGGCCACCCCCAGAGACGACGAGCACCGGCAGGATCTGGTTCTACCCGCTCTTCTATTCCTCGGTCATGGAGATTCATTTCGATCAGAATTACAGGGTCGAGCGAGTTTCTCTTTGAGCGCCGGGTCGGACAAGAGGCAACAATGCAATGAAACCAGCAACAAGTCTCCTCAAGGCATTCACAGTTTTCGCCGTGCTCCTGCTCGCCGCTTCCTCCACCACCGCCCAACAAGGGAACTCTCCCGGGCAGGAATTCACCGGCTACATGGCAGGGAAGATCGAGGCCGGGACGATAGAGAAGGCCTTCAAGATTCTCATGAATTCGACGGCCTTCACAACCAGCCACATATACTGCCGAGCGGCACCGTCCGAATATGCGTGGGCGTTCTCCGTGGTCTACATGGGGTCTCAGAATCCAACTGAAGCCTTTCATCGGCTATTTGAGAATGCGCCAACGGTTTGCGGGAAGCTCTACGCCCTCGTCGCCCTATACTCCCTGGATCGCCCGGCCTACCACCGCCT
>JAFGHX010000081.1 GCA_016929905.1 Kiritimatiellia bacterium | reverse complement strand
GGCGGCTCGCGAGGACGCTCGCCCTCCATTGGCGCCAGATGTAGTGGTGATGGAGGGCGAGCGTCCTCGCGAGCCGGGTTCCTGGAGTGGACTCAGGAATGCCTGTCCTACCGTGTATGCGTGCAAGATTCAGGTTCGACCCCGTCCCGCATCGGGATCCCCGCCGCGCGCGGCGGGAGATTTGCTCGCATGCGTGGTCTCTACGGGACGGGCTCGAGCGACACCTCGTAGCTGTGATAGCTCTCGAAATTCTTGGGGTTGGCGAGCCCGGCCACGATTTCCGGGATGCGGGCCGCCTCGGGTGCGACTATCGGCCGAGTTGCCGAGATTGAGACGGCCTTGTGCGCGATGCCGGGCAGCGCGCTCATGCAGCGATAGGAGTAGTCGAAATTCAGCGAGTCGGAGGTGAAGGAATGCAGGGCGATTTCCTTCACGGTTTCTCCGGCGGTCACCGGCGCGACGAAGAACTCCTTCGGCGAGTGGTAGGCCGTCATGTCAGACAACGTGCACGTGCCGAATTCGGGCATGTGCATTTCCTTGGGCTTGGTTACCACAAATGTGAGCGGTTCGGCTTTGCGGCCGCCGAGTGCCTTCATGGTGCCATTCGGCGCCGTGGCCAGGACCAGGTCCAACAGCAGGTAGGCGGTGCGGTACTGGGTGGTGAGCGCCATCTGGTCGTCGGAGAGGCCGCCGCTGACCATGCGCAGCTTTGCGGGGACGCGCTCGTCGCGGGAGAAGGTGGCCGCCACCGTGCAGGGCGCCATGCGCAGCGCCTGTTGCTCGGTCTCCGGTCGCGAGAATTTCCGCGCGATCTTGGATATCGTCAGTTCGAACGACTGCGGTTCAGGCGGCCGGTCAACCGTTCGCAGCAGGCCCTCCAATTCCTGCTGCATAGCGCCCAACTCCGGTTCCCTGATGATCTCGACGAGATGAAGGCGCCAGACCTTCTCGCGCGGCGTTTCGACAGGTCTCGACTGCGCCCAGGCGCAGTGCGCGACGATGACGCCAACGAGAATACAAAGCATGCGCCTACTGAGTGATTTCGTAGACGTCATCATCTTCTTTCACCTTCACTTGCCGTGCGGCCGGACATGAGAATCGGTCGAAGGCGGATCTGCGACGCGCGCATGAGGGGGGCAGCCCCCCTCATGCCGGGGGCTTTCGTGCAGATGCCGCGCGCTCATTCGCCCTGCTTGCGGAACCCGACCAGCCGGCAGCGGAAGAACGCCTTGCCCCCGCGCTTGCCGTCGTCATCCACGATAGACTCGTCGTGGGTCTCGTCGAGACGGTTGAAGACGCCCATGTCGTGGTTCAAGTGGCTGCGGAACACGACGCTGGTTCTGACATCGCAGGGATAGCCCAGTGCGCGCAGTGCCTTCACCTCGCTGTGTTCACTCCACAGCACCGTGATTTCCGGACCGGGGGTTCCTGCGTCGGAAGGCGGCGACCAGGCGGTACGAACGGGGAAATCGCTATCACCGGCGACACTGTCGATTCGCTCTACGCCCAAAGCCTTCCAGTCTCTGGCGCGAAAGGTCATCTTTCCGCGGCGGTCTGCTCGAACGAGCGGGAAGAGCCTGTCCCAGATCAAGGCCGTCAAAGGAATGTAGGTGCGAGCCTCCACAATAGGTCTGACCGCTTCGTCCTGGCCCGGCGGGAGTTTCCATGCGGCCAAGACATCTTCCAGGTTCGTTGCCCGAATTGTTCCGTTGTTCCCAACAGTCGCCGAATAGGTCAGCGCGCCCAGGCGCGGGAGCAGTTCTGTTGGATTTATGGGAGCACCGGCATCGAAGGCCCCCACGTAACTGAACGAACGCAGGGAGACGGAAAGCTCGTAGAAGCGTTCAGCATCATTGCCCGTCTCCTTGCCCTCCTGCTCGGCATCGGAGCGGGATTCACGGAGTACGGCTATTTCGAGTTGGCACGCGACGCTTGAAGTGGCGCTGGCTGACTCCTCTCCGTATTCTACTTCGTACCGATAGCGGCAGCCTGGAGTGAAACCGTATTGGAGTGCGATGGCATGGGGCCAGGGACCCCAGAAGACGACAGATACGGAAACCGCCAGCACCATGCGACTTATGCGGCGTCTCATTTTGTGGACTCCTTTCCTATGAAGCGGCGGATTTCAGGCAAAGTCGTGGCGGCAGCAACACGGTTATTCCTCATGGGCCAGGCTCGACGATCTCAAAGCTTTCGTTGAACAGTTCAACCTCGGCTCCATGCAGATGCGCGCAGGCTTTCGTCATTGTAGCATTCCGTGATGCGCCGACGCAAATTCCTCTCGCCGCGTATGCGTAGATGACAGGCGGCTCTGACGTCGCGCCGAGATCGAAGATTCGTGTGCATACAAGATGCCTGTTGAAGTCCCGATGTTCTGCCGATCTATAGTTGGTCCATGGGTCAAACTCACTCAACGTGCGAGTGAGAGTCGATGACAATTGAGGAGGCGTTGATCGGTCGGGCGGGGGGAAAGTGACGGCGAGACAGGAATCGAGAGCGCACGTAGCTCCGACAGAGCCACTTGGCGCCGTGACACTGAGGCTCAGCGGCCCCATAGGCACACTGAGCGAGAAACTGTTCACAGTGTGCCACCACTGCAGTCTTGCTTTTCGCTCGATAGCCATCGCCCCCGTCAACTCCGTTCGCCCGTACTTGATATCTGCTTTCACCCGCACCTTCCCCTTGTACACGCCGGCCTGGGGCGTTGTCTTGGCCAAGAGCTTATACGTGAGTGTGTCGGGCTTGCGCTTCTGGATATCGCCCTCCCCATACTCGTTATACCCGCCCGTTTCCTCCTCGATCAAAGCGGTGGTGCCGCTGCCTTCGACCTTCTGTCTTTCGATTTCGAAGACGAACGCGCGGATGTCCTTGTCGGCCTTGATTTGCTCGTTGGAGTCGAGGAAGATTCGCGCGGTGAAATCCCCGACGATAGGCGTCTGGGCCCAGATCGTGTCGCCGTCTTTGACCATCAGCAGCTTGTCGAGCCACGGGCCGGATCCGTCTTTGGCGAACCGGAGAAGCGAACCGGACGGGCTCATGACGGTTGCGGGCTCCCCGAGCGGTCGGACCACCGCTTTGAACTTGGCCCTTTTGTACCGCTCCTGCGCGTTGAGACATATGCGTCCGCCGTCCAGCGGGCAATTCGCATCGAGCTTCTCGGGTACGAGGTCGACCCGGCAATCCACGACGCCGGTGAAGTCGTAGGGCCGCGTCACGGCGGCGCCCTCGCCGCCGGATCCGCCGGGGTAGACATGCCCGGCAATCTTCGGTTCGTGCGACTTGGGAGCGTAGTCCCAAGGCACGGAGGCCGTGTAGGCCGGCGCGCCGTCCTCTCCTTCCCGCGTCCAGTCGAACCCGGCCGCTTCCGTCAGGCTTCCGTCGATCTTGTGCGGTGAGGAAGCGGAGAAGTGCAGCCGGTCGCCGCCCAACAGCCCGCCGCCCGAGAATTCCTGTCTGTAGCTCCCGCCATTTGCGCCAATCGTCGCGGTTGCCCGGTGCTCGCTTACCGCGGCGACGCCGCTCGACATTAGCACGCCATACACCGCCCACGCCACTGCAGACACCATGCCTCGTCTCATTCGCCACTCTCCTCTGTTGTGGGTTGCCCGTACTTGCCGTTCGTGTCCCTGTAGATGTCGTTCAGGTACGCGGGCGCGCTCAGCGCCTTATCCGGGTAACGCTTGACATAACTCTCGAAGACCTTCGCGCTCTCCGCGTAGCGCCGCCCCCAGTAGAGCATTTCGCCCATGTGCAGTAGCGCTCGGCGTTCCGAGTCGGTCCCCTTGGCGTATCGCATGATCTCCTTCAGTATCTCTATCGCCTCGTCTCTTCCCTGCGTCTGCATCAGAATGTGCTTCTGTCCGAACATCGCTTTCGGCCAGCTTGGGGTGCCTCGGAACTCGCCGCCCTCGCGAAACCTGCGGAAATACGTCATGGCCGAATCCCATTCGTGCAGCATCTGGCGGCACATGCCCTGCATATGGACGACGTACGCCTCCGCGTTGCGTGACAGGTGGGGTTTCCCGGTTCCGTGCAAGCGGGCCATTTTATCGTATATGTTCCGGGCGGCCTTCCAGTCTTCGACCTCGTAGTAGTAGTCGCCTATCGCCACCATCGTTCTCGCCCGTCCCGTAAAGGCAGCGAATTCCTCCTCATCTGCGCGCAGACAGCCTATGCCAAACTCGTAGTGCAGCCGCGTATAGCTGTTCGGCCGTTGTTGGGTGTGAAGAGACTTCTCATACTCGTCATACTTCAATATCGCCCCGATCTCATCCTGCGCGGCCTTGGCATTGCCCGCGAGGAAGAGGATGAGCGCGAGTTTGCCGTGCGCGTCGAGCCGCAGCTTGTTCAGATACCAACGGCACGTGCGGCGGTTGATGACGGTGCCGGGCTTCACCTGCGCCCAGTCCGGCGGGCCGATCCAGGCCTTCTGCTCCTTCATGGCGGCCGGCGGCGCGGAGACGGCGAGCGCCTGGCCGGGCACGGTGAAGGCCGAAACCCGGCTATCGACGAGCTTCACCTTGTCCATCCACTCGATGGCCTTCCTGTACCAGTACTCGGCCTTCTCGGGCCGGAGCCGGTACTCGAACTCCATGTTGGCGAGCGCCAGGCAGATCTCGCCGCGGTACAGGCCCCAGGGGTTCTCGAGCATGTCGCGCCAGAGCTCTTCGGCCTTGGCGTATTCTTCGAGATCGCGGCAGCAGTAGCCGGAATAGACGGTAGCGGCTTCGGAATAGGCGGTGCCGGGATACTGGGCGATGACCTCGGCGTACTTGTCGAGGGCCTGGGCCGGTTTGCCGGCGAATCGGAGCCGGTCCGCGTCGCGGTAGGCGACGAAATCGGCGCCGTAACGTTCGACGTCCCACCGGCGTTTCGTCTCCGCGATCAGCGCCATGAGCTGCTCGCGCCGGCGCTTGTCCGCGCCGCCGGGATCGGGGTAGGGGAAGTGCAGGGCGACCAGTTTGAGCGCCCATTCATAGAATGAGATCGCGCGTTCGAACTGGAGCAGTTCGGCGCACAGGTCGCCGGCGAATTTGGCGGCCTCGATCTGCGTGGTGTCCGGGCATTGCTCGGCGATCCATTGCAGAATCGGGAGGGCCTCGGTCAGCTTGCCCTGCGCATGGAGGCAGCGCACCTGTTCGAGGCTGGCTTTGGGGTGCAGGTGCGCGGGGCCGGCCTTCGGCGGGACCCAGGGTGCGAGGACCTCGAGCGCGGTCTCGAGTTCGTTGCGGGAGCGGTGATAGTGCGCGAGCGCGGCGGCGGCCTCGGCGGCGAGCGGGAACGGGGCCTGCTGGACGATCTTCTCGAGTGCGCCGGCGGTGGCGCGGCTGGCTTTGCCGGCGGCGACCCGTTCGACGTAGCCGGCGATCCTGCGTTGGAGCGACTTGGTTTGCGCGGCGGACAGCACGCGGCGCTCGGGTGTGCCGGCGGCGCGCGCGGGGCACACGACGCCCAGCGTGAACGCGAAGGCCACGCACGCGGCGGCGCAACGTCGATGTCGGCGGCTACGGTGCATCTCGGGCAGCGCATCCAACACGTCAGATCAGGTCAGAGATTGAGTTAATGGGTAGAAACCATACCGGACGAGCGAGCGGTGTCAACCCTTTTCTTCCGGCGCGGTCATACAAGCCTCGTGTGCTCGGTTACGGGCCGCCGATCTCCTTCTCGGACTGCCTGAGCCGCGCGTCCAGCTCCGCCGGCACGGTGAAAACCATTTGCATGGCTGGGCAGAGAGGCTGGCCGCTCATGGCGTACCCGCCGCTCGCGCGCCTGCTCTCCCTCGGAAATGAGTGCTTGCACGCGCACGATTATGTGCTATTATCCAGTCATGTTTTGTGATGAAGCATGATGGAATCCAATGGTGTTATAATGAAGCGCATTGCTGAGAGCGAACTTGTTGACTGGATGGAACGGGCGGCCAGGAAGCCTCTGATCGTGCGTGGCGCCCGGCAGGTTGGGAAGACCTACCTGGTGGAGGCGTTCGGGAGAGCGCATTTTTCTTCCGTTTTGACTCTGAACCTGGAGCAGAGGGAAGACATGCACGCCCTGTTCACCCGCCTGGAAGCCCGACGGATTGTGCAGGAGCTGAGCCTGTATTTCAACCAACCGATCGAGCCTGGCCGTACGCTGCTTTTCCTTGACGAAATCCAAGCGTGTCCAAAGGCCATCGCCTGTCTGCGGTACTTTCAGGAGGAACTGCCGGACCTGCACGTCATTGCGGCGGGGTCCCTGCTGGATTTTGCTCTACGCGAGTTCAAGCACTCGATGCCCGTCGGTCGAATCGAGTATCTGCATCTTTACCCGATGACCTTCGGTGAGTTTCTCCGGGCCATGGGCGAGGAGTCGATCGCGAGGCACCTGGCAGCCTACCATATCGGGGATGACCTCGGCGATGCCGTGCACGGCAAGCTCCGGGATCTCTTGCGGTCATACTACTTCGTGGGCGGCATGCCGTCGGCGGTCGCGGCGTACGTTGAACGGCGCGACCTATTGGAGGTGCAACGGATACAGGCCTTGATCAGCACGACGCTGCAGGACGATTTTGCCAAGTACGGCACACGCGCACAACAACGGAACATGCGGCAGGTGATGCGTTATGTACCCCGGAACATCGGCCGGAAGCTGCGCTACGTGAATATCAGCCGGGATGCCCGTTCCGCGGAACTGCGGACGGCTCTCGAACTGCTCGAGTTGAGCCGGGTGGTCAGTCTGGTCCGGCACACCTCGGCGAACGGGATTCCGCTGGGCGCGGAGGCTTCCGAGACCCATTTCAAGCCGCTGCTGATGGACATCGGGCTGTGCAACAACCTGTGCGGCTTGAGTCTCCCCGATGACTCCGGACTGCTCACGGTTCAGGAGGGCGGGCTGGCGGAGCAGTTCGTGGGGCAGGAGTTGCACGCGGCCGGTCTTGCGTTTCTGGAGCATCCTCTGTTCTACTGGCATCGCGAGCAGAAGAACGCCAACGCCGAGGTGGATTATCTCCTGGCGCATGAAGACCATATCGTCCCGGTCGAGGTGCGCGCCGGGGCCTCGGGCCGCCTCAAATCCCTGCAAGTGTTCCTTGCGGAGAAGAAGCGCGATCTTGCCGTACGCCTCAATATGGACACCCCTTCGATCGGTTCATTCGCGGCTGCGCTCGGCGGCAAGGACGGCACGCGCAAGCCGGCCTATACGCTTCTCTCCCTGCCCCTGTACCTGGCGGGCGAACTCGATCGGCTTGTCCGTGAGCACTTCGCCAAGAGATGCTGAATGGAGGCCGCTCGCGGAAACGAACGGATCCAATCACCGGATGCGCCGTTTGTCGTGAACCGCGCTGCCAGCGCCGTACTTGTACCGCCGCAGGCGGGAAGCCGTGTGGCGTCGAACAGCCCGGTTCTGAGACGGTCTCTCCTCGCGAGCCGCGCATGCCGACGCGCCCGTGCATGCGGCGGGTTAGCCCGCCGCATGGGGGTTCTGGCCGCTCGCTTCGTTCCCTCGTCCTCGCGCCCGACGCCAGGCGATGAGCTGTTCGAGCGGGAAGAAGAAGAAGGCGAGTGCGACGACGAGTGCGACGCGGCCGAGCCGGAGCAGGGCGATGGGGAACAGGACGAAGATGAGGACATGGATGCGGACGACGCTTTTATAGGGCAGCATCATCATGGCGGAGTGTCTCCCGCGCAGGACGCGGCGGTACAGGCCGAAATTGGCGACGGCCACGGAGAGGACGTAGGGCCAGTAGGCCTTGAGCAGCGCGCCGAGAATGCGGGCGGCGGTCGCGCCGGCATCCGCGCCGCGGGCGGGGATATCGATCGGCGGCGGCATAAGGAACGCGAGGAACGCGGCGTGCCCGGCGTGGAACCCGCCGAAATGGAGGGTGAAGAACCCGGCCGCACAGAGTCCGCCCGGCACCTGCGCCAGGACGCGGACCCATGCGCGTGCGGGATCGAACCCGAACCACCGGCGCCGGGTGAGCAGCAGCGCGGCCAGCCCGAGCGCGTCGAGTGCGAGCAGGCCGGCAAACAGGATTCGGAAGCATCCGGGTCCGGCCTTGACGGCGAGGTAGGCGAGCAGCCCGCCCATGGCCACGCCGAGGCAGCCGAGCTGGGCGGATTGCTCGTTGAACGCGCCCGGCTTCTCGTCGAGCAGGGTCAAGCCGATCATCGCCAGGAGAAAGGCGTACCCGGTGATGAGACTGGCCAGCCAGGAGGCCCAGATGACGTCGGCCGCCTGCCAGCGGGCGGCGAGCGCCCAGCCGGCCGTGGCGAGGAAGGCGGCCAGATCGAGGAGGAGATCCTTGCGGGAGGGCGGGGTGACGCCGATCGCGAACAGGTCCTGGAGTTCGCCTTTGGACATGGCGCAAGAGATGCCAGATCCGGTGCGGGAACGCAAGCCGGGAGTGGAGCCGGCGTCGGTCAGGCGGGATGGCGGGGAGCGCCGCGCACGATGACGCCGACGCAGGAGGCGACGATGACGGCGGCGCCGATGATGCGGCGCAGGGAGACCGGCTCCTCGAACACGAGCGCGCCGACCGCGAAGTTCAGGACGGGGACGAGCATGCCGAGCAGCGAGCCGGTCGTTACGGACAGGTGGCGATAGCCCTCGGTCATGAAGAGCTGGCCGATCGCGGCGACGAGTCCGATCGCGAGCAGCAGCACGCCGCCGGAATAGCCGATCGCATCGACGGCCACGTTGGCCGGCACGACCACCAGCCAGAGGCCGAGCGCGCACTGGGCCAGGAAGATGGCGTAGGTGGAGTCGGTGTCGTGCAGCTTCTTCACCATGACCACCGCCGCCCCGGCGCAGCCGGCGCCGAGTATCGCGAGCCACTCGTACTGGCCCGTGGCGAACGCCTGCAATTCGCCCGACTCGTTGGAGAAGGCCAGCAGATAGATGCCGGCGAACGCCGTCACGATGAATACCGCCTTCAGCGGGCCGATCCGTTCGCGCAGGAAGACGGCGCTCAGGATGCTGGCGAAGATCGGATAGGAGAACGAGATGACGGTCCCCTTGCCCATGCCCAGCTTGGCAATGGCCAGGAAGAACAGGAAGACGGACACGCCGCCGATCGTTCCGCGCCAGAACAGGAGGCGGCTGTTCGTGAAGGTGAGCCTGATCTTCCTGAACAGCGCCGCGGTGGCCAGCACGGCCAGCCCGATCACGAACCGGAACAGGACGATCCGGAACGGGTTGATGTGCGCGCCGCGCTTGACGAGCACGGCCATCAGGCAGAAAGCCACGCCCGATGCGACCATCAGGGCGACGCCTCTGGCTGTCTGGCTCGCCTTCATGTCAGCCTCTTGTTGTAGGCCGCGAATCGTACACGTACGGAAGAGAAGGATAGCCGCAAGAAGGCACAAAGGGCACAAAAAAGAGACGGACGCGGGCGTACGGCGCCGCGCCGACAGGTTAAGGGAATCGCGCCCGCACGGGGATGCGGGTGCGATTCCCTCAACGTTGCCCTCTCAAGTTGCAGCCAACGCCCGGCCGGTCGGTGGCGTTGCGTTCGGCGTCCACGTAGAGGGTATCGGGACAGATATCCTGTTCGTGCGGCCAGACCACGGTCCCAAATTCGACCCTTGCCTGGCGGAAGTAGTGCTTGTCGCGGAGTTCCTGGAAGACACCGAAATCGAGCATCGGGGAACAATCGTACACGCCGCGCTCGCCGTTGGTAAACACCAGTTCGAGCTTGTATTCATCCGTAGGCGTGACGCTCTTGACTCTCGGGTTCATGTCTCTACCGCAACGGCTCGATCTTGTAGGGCGGCTGGCCGCTGGCGGCCAGTTCCCAGTCGGCCATCAACTCGTCGCGATGGATTTCGATCCACGCCTGGAGAAGTTTCATCTTGTTCGGCGGCAGCGCACCCTCCAGAACATCCCCTTCAGGAAGCGAAACCACCGCCTCTGCCTCCTGGTAGGTCGCGTGGATATGAGGTGTCTTGTGCCGGCGATTGTCGGCATAGTACAGATGCACAATGATACCGTAGAACATGGATATGACCGGCATCCGTTGTCTCCCGAAGCTATCCTACCCCCTGAGAGGTTACCATAGGACACAAGCGTTCGCAACGTTCTTATCCACCGACCGGATCAACGCCGTGAGCCCGTCGAGGATCTCGGCCTCGATCCGGGCGCCGAGCTCGGCGCAGGCGCCGTCCACGTCGCCCATAACCCCGATCTGCATGGCGGGGATCTGATCGGTGTGCGGAATCTCGTCGGGACAGTCTGTCAGCGTGGCGAACGTCTGGTAGGCGTCGGGGTCCTCCTTGAACAGCCGGCACAGCTCCGGGCTGTCCAGCCTGCACCGGTCCATTTTGACCAGGTCGGGCCGCCAGTGCAGGATGAGCGAGGTTTCGGTGAGCGAGGCGTGGTAGTTGCCCTTGCCAAAGGACGCCTGCGCGGTGGGCGAAAATTTCCCGAAACCGGTGACGATCAGCGCCAGCTCGCGCAAATGCTTGTTCATCCGCAGCGTCATCTGCAGGGCCTCGCGGATTCCGGCCGCGTTTTCCGTGCCGCCGTGGCCGAGCAGCACGATAACGGTCTTGAACCCCTGCCCGGCAAGCGACTTGCATATCTCCGAGACGAACAGCCCGACGATGTGCGGCGGGACGTTCACGGTCCCGGCCAGCTCGCCGCCCGAGAAGGAGTAGGGCAGCAGCGGAGCGACCAGGCACCCGGCCCGCTCGCCGGCCCGCCGGGCCAGTTCCCAGGCGTTGAGGCAGTCGGTCTTCAGCGGCAGGTGGTACCCGTGCTGTTCGGTGCATCCCACGGGCAGAATGACGGTCGTGGTCTGTTTCAGCGCGTGGGTGACGTCTTCGACGGTCATCTCTTCCATCAGCACCGGGCCGGCATAGCGTTTCATGGGCTTCGCTCCTTCTTCTTTGTTTTTCGTTATGAAAAGTAGTCGTCCGGGCGGGTGCGTGTCAAGCGGGATGTTGAACGGTGAGAGTTGTACGTTGAATGTTGAACGTTCAACGTTCAACACTCAACATTCAACTCCTTTTGGCTTGTCCGGCCTTTTCTGCCGCCTATAATTCGGGTTTCGATTCAGGCATGCGGGCCCGGTCGACGAGAGAGGAGAGCTGGTCATGGACTACGGACTTACGGAAGAACAGGTAATGATTCGCGATCTTTGCCGTCAGGTTGCGGAGGAGAAGATCAAGCCGGTTCGGCAGGAGCTGGACGAGACGGGCGAATTTCCGCATGAGATCGTGAAGGTGCTGGCGCAGTCGGACCTGTGCGGGCTGTACATTGAGGAGCAGTACGGGGGCATGGGCGGCGGGGTGATGGACCTTGTGGTGGCGGTGGAAGAGCTTTCGAAGGTATGCGGGGGCATCTCGCTGGCGATGGCGGCGACGGCGCTTGGCATTTTTCCGGTGATCCTGTTCGGGAGCGAGGAGCAGAAGCAGAAATACCTGCCGAAGGTCGCCTCGGGCGAGTGGCTGGCGGCCTTCGGGCTGACGGAGCCGAACGCGGGCAGTGACGCGGGCGCGGTGGCGACGACGGCGGTGAAGGACGGTGACAGCTACGTCCTGAACGGGACGAAGCAGTGGATCACGAACGGCGGCGAGGCGCACGTTTACAGTGTGATTGCCATGACGAACAAGGCGAAGGGCGCGCGCGGGGCGAGCGCGTTCATCGTGGAGAAGGGGACGCCGGGCTTCGAATTCGGCAAGAAGGAGAACAAGATGGGCATTCGCGCCTCGGCGACGCGCGAACTGATCTTCCAGGATTGCCGGGTGCCGAAGGAGAACCTGCTGTCGAAGGAAGGGATGGGGTTCCTGGTGGCGATGAAGACGTTCGACCAGTCCCGGCCGGGCGTGGCGGCGCAGGCGCTGGGCATTGCGGCGGGCGCGTTGGAGGAGGCGGTGCGCTACAGTCGCGAGCGGCGCCAGTTCGGCAAGCCGATTTCGGCGTTCCAGGGCGTGCAGTTCATGCTGGCGGACATGGCCACGCAGGTGGAGGCCGCGCGCGCGCTCGTGTATCAGGCGGCCCGCTACATCGACAGCGGGGCCAAGGACGTGAGCCGGGTTTCGGCCATGGCGAAACTGTTCGCCTCGGACGTGGCCATGCGCGTGACGACCGACGCCGTCCAGATCTTCGGCGGGTACGGCTACATGAAGGAATATCCGGTCGAGAAGATGATGCGCGACGCGAAGATCACCCAGATTTACGAGGGCACGAACCAGATCCAGCGCGAGGTGATCGGCCTGTCCCTGATCAAGGAAGCGGCGCGGAAAAAGTGACCCGGTCTCAATGATTGGCGAGACGGGGAATTGCCCGCGAAAGCTCGCGAAAGAAGCGCGAAAAGGACGCCGGGAAAGGCGTTGGCCTCGCCCATGGCATCCCGGACTTGCGCAGGATTGTTGCGGGAATCGAAAGGATTGCCACGAAACCGCGCCAGTACGGACCAAGACCGTGTACCCGGCCTCGTGGCAATCCTCGATTCCCGCAACGATCGCCTTCAGAGCGGAAGGAAATGCGGACGCAGCGACTTTGAGTTGTTTGCGCCATCGAAGGTGGCTGGATGGCAAACGCCGGCGTGGCGCAAACAGTTCAAAGTCGCTGCAGTGTCACGGGCTCGCCCCTCTGCGTTTCGCGTATCTTTCGCGACCTTTCGCGGGCAGAAGAGCGCGCGAAGCCCCTTGCGTGACAGGCGAGAGCGATCGTCATGAAATCCGGATTCTTCGACAAGCTCATTGACCGGCTCGGCAAGATCGACCCGGAGAGTCTCCAGGCCCACTTCCTGCAGCTTGCCCAGGAGAAGGGGCTGCTGGAGACGATCTTCCACGCGATCCGGGAAGGCATCATCGTTCTGGACGGCGACGGCGGGGTCCGCTACGCGAACCGTGCGGCGGAGGAACTGCTGGGCGTGTCGCTGGCAGCCATGGCGCGCCGGCCGATCTCGCGCTATCTTCGCGAGATCGACTGGGACCGCATTCTGGCGCTGGACGCGGGCGAATGGTCGCGGCTGCTGACGACGGAGATCGAAGTCACCTATCCGGAGCACCGGTTCCTGAGCCTCTACGTGGTGCCGCTGCCGACGCAGGAGACGGCCGAGCGGGGCGCGGTGGTGATTCTGCGCGACGCCACGCGCGAGCGGGAGAACGAGGCGAGCCTGATCGAGTCCGAGCGGCTCAACGCGCTGCGCCTGCTCGCGGCCGGCGTGGCGCACGAGATCGGCAATCCGCTGAACTCGCTGCACATTCACCTCCAGCTTCTGGACCGCGAGATCAAGCGGCTTCCGAAAGACGCCTACGAGAAGCTGCGCGAACTGCTGGATGTGGCGGGCAAGGAGGTCGCGCGCCTGGACGTGATTATCACCCAGTTCCTCCGCGCCATTCGCCCGGTGAAGCCGCAGTTCGAGTCCTGCCAGATCGAGGATCTGCTCGACGAGACGCTCACGTTCCTGAAACAGGAGATTACGGACCGGGGCATTGCCGTCGAGGTCGAGCGCCCGCCGCGGCTGCCGACGGCGCGGGTGGACCAGGGGCAGATCAAGCAGGCTTTTTTCAATGTGATCAAGAATGCGCTCCAAGCCATGCCGGACGGGGGCCGGCTGAGAATCTTGATGTCCAGTTCGGACCGGCATGTTATGATCGCGTTCGAAGATACGGGGGTCGGAATCGCGGCGGGCGAGATCGGCCGCATCTTCGAGCCCTACCACACAACGAAGTCCGAGGGGTCCGGGCTGGGGCTGATGATCGTGCAGCGGATTGTCCAGGACCATGGCGGTCAGATTGACGTGCACAGCGAGCCGAACGTCGGTACGACGTTCACCCTCTTTCTGCCCCGGTTCGAGCGGCGGATACGGCTGCTGAAGGCGCATCGTGGTAAATGACGGTGGAGAGGTGAGATGGCCGAGAGGAAGCCGGTTGTCTTGATTGTGGACGACGAGAAGAACAGCCGTGACGGGCTGTCGCGCGCGCTGCGCGACAACTACGCGACGCACACGGCGGAGAACGGGCACCGCGCGCTGGAGCTGCTCGGCCAACACGCGGTCGACGTGCTGCTGAGCGATGTGCGGATGCCGGGGATGGACGGCCTGACGCTGCTGCAGCGCGCGCTGGCGCGCAGCCCGCGGCCGGTCTGCATCATGCTGACGGCTTACGGGACGGTGGAGACGGCGGTAGAGGCGATGAAGCGCGGCGCGCACGACTTCCTGATGAAGCCGGTGAATCTCGACGAGTTGGACATGGTGATCAAGCGCGGGCTGCGCACCCGCGAGATCGAGGCCGAGAACCGGGGGCTGCGCGAGAAGTTGGACGACAAGTACGGCCTGGAGAACATCATCGGGCAGGGGCCGGCCATGCGGGCGATGTTCGATCTGATCCGGCAGGTCGCCCCGTCCGCGGCGACGGTGCTCATTCAGGGCGAGAGCGGCACGGGCAAGGAGCTGGTCGCCCGGGCCATTCACCACCTGAGCCCGCGTTCGGAGGGGCCGTTCGTTCCGGTGCACTGCGCGGCGCTGTCGGAATCGCTGCTGGAGAGCGAGCTGTTCGGGCACGAGAAGGGCGCGTATACCGGCGCCACGGAACGCCGGCGCGGCCGGTTCGAGCTGGCGGACGGCGGCACGCTGTTTCTGGACGAGGTGGCGGAGATCCCGGCCTCGGTCCAGATCAAGCTGCTGCGCGTGCTGGAGGAGCGGCAGTTCGAGCGCGTGGGCGGGCAGGAGTCGATCGACGTGGACATCCGGCTGGTGGCCGCGACGAACAAGGACCTGCGCAAGCTGAAGGACGAGGACCGGTTCCGGGAGGACCTGTTCTTCCGCCTGGACGTCGTGACGATCGATCTGCCGCCCCTGCGCGAGCGCCGCGAAGACGTCCCGCTGCTCAGCTATCATTTCCTGAAGGAATTCGCCGAGAAGAACGGGAAGGCGGTGGATGAAATCGTGCCCGAGGCGCTCGAGCTGCTGGGCCGCTATGCGTGGCCGGGCAACGTGCGGGAGCTGCGCAACGTGATCGAGAAGATGGTGGTGCTGGCCCGCGGCAGGAAGCTGACGGCGCGCGACGTGCCGCGTCACATCGAGCAGGACGCCGGCGAGTCGCCCGAGCCGATTGTCACGGCCGGGTTGTCGCTGGCGGAAGCGGAGAAGCAGTTGATTCTGAAGACGCTCGACGCCTGCGGGGGCAACCGCAGCCAGGCGGCCCAGCGGCTGGGCATCAGCCGGCGCACGCTTTTCCGCAAGCTGAACGAATACGCCGCCGGCTGATTGCCCGCCGCGGCGTGGCGATCGTTTGTCATTGCCTCACCGCGGGCCATGGCCTATAGTGCTGCCCGGCGAAAAGGGGATGCAACATGAGGAGACCGGCGGACCTGGTCGTTCAGAGTGTGGTCCACAGTGTCGACGAAGGGACGGGCCTGCGGGTTATTCGCACGACTCTGTTTTGCGGCTTTCTTTGCATTGTGATGCTGCTGTACCAGGCGACGCAGTTCAAGGGCCTGAAAGACGCCGGCGCGATGGACTGCGCGCAGATTGGGCGCAACATGGCGATGGGGCTCGGCTACAGCACGCAGTGCATACGGCCGGCGAGCCTGTGGTACAGGGCGCAGTACGGCGAGGTGAAGCCCAGCGCGCAGGGGCTGCTCAGGCATCCGGACATTCTGCATGCGCCGCTGTATCCTTTTGTTCTTTCGCTTGCATTTCGGATCCTGCCCGCATCCCTGTTCGCGCTGGATCCGATGTCCATGAAGTTCGCCCCGGAGCAACTGGCCGTCGTGCCGCTGGGTCTGCTGTTCACCTTGCTGTCGGGCTTGATGCTGTATCTGCTCGGGCGGCGTTTGTTCAGCCATCGCATCGCGCTGGTCGCCGTGTTGTTGTACCTGCTGACGGACGCGGTGCTGGCCGACGGCATATCGGGCCTGCCGGTCGCCATGGCCGCTTTCCTCGGGAGCGGGGCGGTGTATTGCGCGGTTGTGGCGGTATCGAACCGCAACGCCGGGCGCGGGTTCCCGGCCTGGGTCATTCCGTGGCTGCTCTGTGCCGTGTGCTGTGTGCTGGCCTTCCTGACGCGCTACGGCATGGCCGTGTTCGTGCCGGCGCTCGCGGGTTTCATCGGGCTGGGTTTCAGGCGCAGGGGCTGGGGCTGGGCCGTCCTGCTCATCCTGGTGTTTGTTCTGGGGATATCGCCGTGGCTGATCCGCAACTACAGGGTCAGCGGCGGAATCCTGGGCCTGGCGCCCTACACGATGTTGAACGACTCCAAAGAATATCCGGGCGACGCCTTCGAACGGACGCTGCGCCACGAGAAGTTTTCGGACGCGCTGGTAACGAACACCGCCTCGCGCAAGTTTTTCAAAGGGGCCGCGGATCTGTTCGGCAGCCAGTTCTCCGCCGTTGGCGGCGGGTTGTTCCTGGCGTTCTTTGTCGTCGCCTTCTTCATGCGTTTTTCTTTGCGGGAGGCGGCCCTGTTGCGCTGGTGGATGGGGGTGGGGCTCTTGCTGCTGCTGGTGATTGCCTGTGTGTACGGCGCGCCGGCCCTGCGGCTGGCGCATGTGTTTCTGCCGCTCGTCTTCCTGTACGGGGCGGCGGTGTTCTTTTCGGTGCTGGGCCGGCTGGGCTTCGAGCTGCCGCTGATCAACCTGGCCATCGCGTCGCTGGTCGTCCTATGGAACGCAGCGCCCCTGATCCTGAGGCTGATGCCGCCGCACGCCGGGGTGCCGTATCCGCCCTATTTCGCGCCGTACGTCGGGCACGTCTGTTCGCTGGTGAAGCCGAAGGAAGTCTTGTGTTCGGACATCCCCTGGGCGACCGCCTGGTACGGACAACGCGTCACGGTGCAGTTGCCGGCGACCCTGGACGAGTTTTATGCCATCAACGACAACGTCGCGCGGATCTGCGGCATGTATTTCACGACCGAGACGCGGGACAAGCCTTTCGCGACTTCCCTGCTCAGGGGCCGGTACGAATCATGGCTGCCCTTCGTTCTGAACTACCGAATCCCGCCCGGGTTCCCCTTGACCGACGGCATCTACCTGCATGAGCAGGACCAGTTGTTCCTTGCCGACTACCCGCGCTGGGCGCAGTAGCGCCCGGCGTGAGGGCCAACACGGACAGGTTGTACGGTGAAAGAGGACCACCGCCGCCGTAACGGGCGCCGGCATTCCAGGCGCCGCCGCAAGCAGAAGAAGCTGAAGATGCTTCTTCTGATTGTCGGGTCTCTGGGGCTGGCGATCGGAGCGGGCGCCTGCGTAGCCGCCGTGTGGTCTCGGAACACGAAGCTGCTTCTGCTCGGCGGCGTGTACGGCGCCTGCGGCTCGATGCTGCTTTTCATCCGCTGGGTGCTGCTTCGGCTGGAGGCGTACGTCAACAGCCGGCGCAGGCGCTCGCGCCCCGTCCCGTTCGCCATGCCGGCTTCTGCCGACAGCGCCAGCTCCGGCGCGGCATCCGGCTACGGGGCAGAGCGGCCGGCGGAGGGCGCGGCCGGCTCGAACGGCGAACGGGGCATGGTGCTGCCGATGGTTCTGGTCTTGCTGGCGCTGTTGATCGGCGTGACGGTCGAGGCCCAGCTGACGGCGCACCGCGCGCTCAGACAGGCCAGGCGCAACCTGCTGCTTACCCGGCTGCGGCTGGCCGCCGAAGACGGCGCGTGGCAGGGCGTGCGCCTGCTGGCCGAAGACGAAAGCCCGTCGTTCGATCACGCCGGCGAGGCGTGGACCCGCCCGGTCGAGACCCTCTCGCCGGACGGAATCCGGACGCGGACGGTGATTCTTGATGAGGACCGGTGTTTCGATCTGAACAACCTGGCGCGAACGGCCGGCATCGGGGCGGAGTACGGCGCGCCGCGGACGGCTGCCGCGCTGCTCACGCTCTGCGGCCAGGCGGATGCCGCAAGCCAGGTCCAGAGCATTCTGACGCATGCGCAACGCAACGGGCCATTGCTGAGCTGGGCCGACCTGCTGCGCCTGCCCGGGTTCTCGAAGCAGATGTTCGGCGCCGAAGGCACGGGCGGCGGGGGCCCGTACGACGTGCCGCCCGGCGCCTGTCTGACCGTCGTGCCGGTCGAGGCGGACAGGGGGCTGCCCGTCAACGTGAACACGGCGCATCCGAACGTGTTGCTGGCGCTGCTCGGCGCCGAGCGCCGCAGCGCCGTCCAGCGGTTGGTCGAGCGCCGGCGCCAACAGCCGTTTCAATCGCTCGGCGAAGTCGCCGACGCGCTCGCATGGCCCGCGTTGCGGAGCGGACGGTTCCCGCTCGAGGTCAGGAGCGCGTTCTTCGCCGTCTGCGCCACGGCCGGCGCCGAGGGCCTTTCCAGGCAGGTGCGGGCCGTCGTACAGCGCCACGCGCAGGGCCGAATGACCGTGCTGAGATGGGCTCAGGACTGACGGCCGGGCGGCAACACGGGTTGCTTCCCGCCGCGGGCAGAGAGGCCGGGGGCCGCTAGTTCCCGAGTGCGCATGCCCGCCGACTTGTCGCGCCATAGTCCCGGGGCGTCTGCGCCGCGGGACGGCGGCGGAAGCTCTGAGCGAAGGCGGGTTCTGGAGCAAGTTTCTGTCGAGGGGGGGGCTGCAAATGGGCAGCGTGTGTTACGGGATCGACCTGCGCCCGGATTCCTGTGTCGTTGTGCGCGGCACGCGATTGCGCGGCCGGTTGGCCTGCACGACGGTGGACGCGCGCGCGGCTGAAGCCGAATCCGGCGGCGGCCGGCGCGCCACGGTCGGATGCCTGTCGGTGGCCGAGAGTATTGTGCGGCCGTTGGAGGCGCCGTTTGCCTCACGGAAGAAGGCGCTGAAAGTCTTCCCGTCCATGCTTGACGTGGAGCTTCCCTTTCCGCTGGAGAACTGTGTGTACGGCTTTCTCCTGCCCCGACGCACGGAGGAGGGGCGCGTCTGCGCGTTGGCGGTCGCGGCGCGGGTGGCGGACGTGCAGGCGAGGCTGGCGGCGTTCCAGGCGCGCGGGCTCGATCCCGTCATCCTGGACCACGAAGGGTTGGCGATCTGGGCGCAGAGCGTAAAGGAGCGGCCGGCGCAGGCGGGCGTCACCCGCGTGGTTCTGCATCTCGGCCCGAGCCACACGGCCGTGGCCGTTGGGAAAGGGGACGCGTTCATCAGTGCCCACGCCGCCGGCGTCAGCGGTCTGAATCAGATCGAACGCGTGCTGCGCGCGCTCGGCGAAGCGGGTCCCCGGGAATACGCCTGGACCGGCCCGGGCGCCGCCGACGAAAGGCACGTTGCGGCGCTCGCCGAGCCGTTGGTTCGGGTCCTGCCCGGTTCCTCGTTCTGTCATGACGAGCCGGACACGTTTCTTGCCCGGGCGCTGGCCGCGCGGACCTTGGAACGGGACCCGTCGCAATGCAACCTGCGCACGGGCCCGCTGACCCACCCGCGCCTTCGCGCGGAGCGCCGGCGCTACGCGGTCACGACGGCGGCGCTCTATCTCGCCGCCGGGCTTCTGCTCTGCGCCGCCAATGCCGGCTGGTGGGCCGCCGCCGCCCGGCTCGACAGCCGCGCCAAGCAGGCCGTCACCTCTCTGGCCGGCGCTTTGGCGCCACACGCGACGATTCAGCCCGGGATGGAGGCCAGGGCGGTGGAAGCGGCGCTGCGCAAGGACGCGCCTTTGATGGAACCGTTCCAGAACGCGCTCGGCCGATCCCTGACCGCGACGCTGGCCGCCATCGTCACGGCGGGCCATGACAATCAGCTTCGGTACCAGACGCTTTCGTTGCGGCGCGCCGACGTCACCCTCGACGGGACCGCCGCCGACTGGGACCGCTGCGAACGGCTCCTGCCCGTTCTGCGGCAGGCGGGATACGCGGTCCGGCTCGATCGGCACGAGGCCGGCGCCGACGAGCGGGTACGCTTTTCGATCAGGCCCGACACGTCGGCCGGCCCGGCAAGGCGGGGCCGCGGTGGGGAAAGGTGAATCGGATGCGGGACGAACACGGGGCGAAACACACGTTGGCCGCCACGCTCTGGTGCGTGGCGGTATTGGCCCTCCTGTCCGGCGCGGCCATGACCGTCCGGTCCGTACGGCTGAGGGCGGAGCTCGCGCAGCGGCTCGCGCACCGGAACCGGGAGATGCAGGTTCTGCGCCGGCTGCGGCGCGAGGCCGAGCGCAACAAGGCCGTGCTGGCCCATTGCGAAGCATTCGCCGGCGCCCGGCCTGTTCCGCTCTCGACGCTCTCGAAAGCCGCGTTGCCCGACGAGATTTGCGAGGTACGCGAAATCGATGCCAGGCCTCTGGTCGCCGGCTGGGCCGCGCGCCGGGTGGAAGTCGTCTTCGGCGACATCCAACTCGAGAAGCTCAGAGGCTTCCTGCAGCAGGCGGAAGCGCAGCAGCCGCCGTGGCGGCTGGAGGAATGCCACGTCAGCGCCTCGTCGCAGACCGCCGGCAAGGGCCGGGCAACGCTCGTCTTCGAGGCGGTGCAGCGCGAGTAAGCCACCCACTGCACGGTGCCTCTTGCTGCCCGCGAAAGCTCGCGAAAAGGGCGCGAAAAGCAGAGAAAATGGTCAGGTGCGTGTCGAGCGTCTCTGGCGCGGCCACAGTTGTTGCGGGAATCGAAAGGATGGCCACGAGGCGACGCCGTGACAGTGCCTCCGGCTTGCCTGGCCTCGTGGCAATCCTCGATTCCCGAAACGATCGCCTTCAGAACGGGAAAGGAATCCGGACGCATCGACGTTGACTTGTCCGCATCGTTCCTGTGTAATGCGGGTGCTCGATCCCCGATCAGCCGTTACCGGCGAAGCCATGAAACGAGACACCGATACGACTGCGTCGATCGTTTGTTCGCCTGTGTTCACCGGATGCAGCCGCGTGACGCTGCCGGTGAAACGCGCCGTCCACAGCCATGAGGACTCCTGGCAACTCGAGTTGATCCGCGGGGGCCGCGCCGAAGTCCGCACGGACAATGCCGTTCGGCCGCTCGAGGTAGGGGCTGCGGTGCTGATTCCGCCCGGCGTCCCGCACATGATCCGCTACCTCGAAAACGGTACGGAGTTTCTCTGCTTCCGGTTCCGGGCTAACGTCGCGCACCAAGACGCCCGCGTCTCCTGGCTCCCGTCCACGCCGCTCATGGGCCAACTGCTCCATACGCTGTCCGCCGTTCTCCCGCACGGCGCGACGCTGGCCCCGGCCGAAGAGCCCGTTGTCGGCTTCCTGCTCTCCGGTGTGATGCACATGCACGCGTTGGGAGAACAGGGCCATTCCGTTCTCAAGACACCGGCTATCGTCGAAAAGGTGAAGCTGGCTGTCGAGCAGAACATCGCCCGTGCCCCTTCGCTGGCCGCGCTATGCCGCTCGGCCGGCTATTCCAAGAGCCATGTGTTCGCCTCATTCCGAGCGCACGAGGGCACCACGCTCAAGCGCTACTACGACGAAAGACGCACCGCCAGGATCAAGCAGTACCTGGTCTACTCCGAACTGACCATGTCTGAAATCGCCGAGAACATGGGGTTTGCCGACGTCTACGCCTTCTCCCGCCTGTTCAAGCGCATGACCGGCGTCTCGCCGTCGCTCTACCGAAAAAGACACTGGCGGCGCCAGCCCTGACCCGGCCGTGCGAGCGGCTCGAGAAGTGGCTGTAGGGGTCGGCTAATCATCGTCGTAATCATTCTCGTAATCATTCTCGTAATCAATCCTCGAAAGGTTCCCAGAATGTCGGGAACTCGAGAGTCGATTACGAGAATGATTACGACTCGATTGACAACGACGGCTGTTTACTTGCTGACTCGCCACCAATCATCACTTTTGCCAAATCTTCAACCTGCTCGGCCATTTCCCGGCGGTCCACGCGAGGGCTATTCTCTTCTGGTCAGGGGCGTGCCCGACGCATGCCCCGCGCCCCGCGGTATCCCGGCTCGCGGGACGCTCGCCCTCCACATAACGGGATCTGCGTGGCACGGCTGATGCGTTGTGACGTGTCCACATGGAGGGCGAGCGTCTCGCGAGCCGGGCGTGCGGAGCACGCCGCACCATGCCGGGATCAACGGAGCAGAGGAGGGAGACAAGACCATGAGCAAGATCCTGATCCGCGACGACTTCTCGGATCTGCCCGTGGGGCCGCTCACGATCGACAACACGGCCACGGGCGAGTACCACTTCCAGCCGTTCCAGGCGGACGTGAGCCGCTGGTATCCGGCGGTCAATCGCGCGGAGTGGCTCGTGCTGGAGAAGGAGGGGCGGCATCGGCTTCTGGCCGCGCACACGAGCGGGAAGGCTCCGCGTCGGACGGCGGCGCCCACCTTGGTGGCCGGCAGTCCGGACTGGCGCGACTACACCGCCGCGATCCAGGTCCAGCCTCTGAAGCCCGGCGGGTTCGCGGGCCTGGCGTTCCGGTACGAGAGCAGCCGGGTCCATTACCGGTTTGTCCTGGAGAACGGGCAAGAGGCGAAGCTGGTTTACGCCGAGCACGGAACCGAGGAGGTTCTGGCCAAGGCGAAATTCAGCTACTCCTGTGACAGAACGTATGCCCTGCGCGTGCGGGTGACAGGCGGCGTCATGAAGGCCTGCATCGACGGCAGGCACGTGCTCGAAGCTAAGGACGCGCGACTCGCACGCGGGCGCGTCGCGCTGATCGCGCACGTTCCGGCATTCTTCGATCGGGTGGAGGTGACCACCACAAAGGCCGCCCAGGCGGCGTTCGTGCGCACCCGCCGGAAGGCGGAGCGCCATTTGGACGCGCTCAGGGAACGCGGCCCCAAACCCGCGCTGTGGCGGAGGATAGGCCTCCATGACTTCGGTGCCGGCCGCCAGATACGCTGGGGCGATCTCACCGGGGACGGGCGGCTCGATTTCGTGATGGCGCAGGGGATACGGCCCAGCCGGGACGCCTACCCGATCACCTGTCTGACGGCCGTAAGCCTGGCGGGCGATGTGCTCTGGCAAGTAGGCGAGCCGCGCCGGAATTCGGACGTGTTGACCGCCGATCTGCCCTTTCAGATTTACGACATCGACGGCGACGGCGCCAATGAAGTCCTGTGCGCGTGGGAGTTCGAGTTTGTGGTGCTTGACGGCAGAACCGGCGCCGTCAAAGCCCGTATGCCCATGCCCGTCGCGCCCAACGGACAGGCGTCTTTCGGCCGGAACGAGGCGTATTTCGACCGGGTGATGTGCGACTCGATCATCGTGGCCAACTTCCGCGGGCTGGACCGGCCTTCGGATTTCGTGATCAAGGACCGATACCACCACGTCTGGGCGTACGACAACGCTTTCAATCCGCTTTGGACCGTGCCCTGCCGGACCGGCCATTTCGCACAACCCTACGATTTCGACGGCGACGGCAGAGACGAGCTCATCGTCGGCTACACCCTGATCGGCCCGGACGGCGAGGTGCGTTGGTCCAAGGACTGGGGCGACCACACCGATGAGATCGTGATCGGCCGTTTTGACCCCGCGCGGCGAGACGTCCAGATCGGCTGGGTATGCGGGGACGAAGGATTCAATATCCTTTCCCCCAAGGGCCGCGCGCTGCATCGGGACCATCTGGGCCATGCCCAGCGCGTGTCGGCCGCCAAGTTCCGCAGGGACCTGCCCGGCCTGCAGTTTTATGTCGTCACCTACTGGGGCAACCCCGGCATCATCTCGCTGCACGACTGCACGGGCAGCCGGCTATTCGCGTTTGAGCCCACGGCGACGGGCAGCATTCTGAACCCCGTGAACTGGACCGGGGAGGGGACCGAACTGGCCCTGATGTCCGCGAGCGTCAGGCACGGCGGCATGCTCGACGGGCACGGGCGCCGTGTTGTCCTGTTTCCGGACGACGGGCATCCCGAGCTGGCCTGTGAGTCGATCGACCTGACCGGCGACGCGCGCGACGAAATCGCGGTGTGGGACAGAGAACAACTCTGGATCTATACGCAGGACCGGCCGTTCGAAGGAAAGGCGGTCTACCGGCCGCGTCGTTTCCCGCACTACAACGCGTCGAACTACCGGGGCGAGACCTCGCTGCCGGTGTAGGGTTGGCACCGGAGCGGGGCAGTGGCACTTCTTCGTCTTACTCTTCGTCCCTGTGCCGTTTGGCTGGCCCGGCTCGCGAGACGCTCGCCCTCCAGTGGACGACACATGCCGGGTAGTTGGAGGGCGAGGCTCTGCCGAGCCGGGCACACGGAACGCCCCGGGCCACACCGAATGGAGGGCGAGCGTCCTCGCGAGCCGGGATACCCGACAACCGTCGGGAGAAGAACGTTTGTAGTAAGCGCCGGAAGGCGCGTCTCCTCCGACGACGAACCGGGTGTGGCCCCGGTCCGCCGGTCCCCTGGTCCGCCAGTCCTCGGGCCCTCACCCCCCCCGCCGCCGCGAGCTTGCGCGCACCACCAGTTCCGGGCGTATCTTCACGCGGTGCCGGCCGGGCTGTTCACCCCGCATGAGCCGCTGGAGCATGTCCATGGCCGCGCGCCCGACCCGGTCGCTGTGCGGGTCGACGACCGTGAGCGGCACGGGCGTCTCCTCTTCGTGCAGGACGTTTCCGAACCCGACGACCGCCGTCCGGCGGGGGACGTCGATCCCGTAACGCTGAAGAACCAGGGTGGCCATGTTGGCCATCGCATCGCTCGGAAAGATGACGGCGTCCGGCACCGCTGCGCTCTGGACCCACTCCTTGACGATCGGGAAGACGTGCTCTTCGGCGTAGGTGGCCTGCACCACCTTGAACGTTTCGTCGGTGCCTCCCGCCGATCGTCTCGCCAACTCGAATCCGAGCGCCATCTGCCCCGCGCTGAACCGGGTCTCCTCCGGCGTCACCAATGTGAGCCGGCGGCAACCTTGTTCGACCAGATGCAGCGCGGCGTCCATAATGCCGGAGGCGTAGTCGGTGGCCACGCAGTAGCTGAATCCGTCCGAGAGATCGTTCTGGAGCAGGACGTAGGGAATGGCGTGTTCACGCAGGCGCGCCATCACCTGGATGTCCACGGGGGAGGGCAGCAGGGCGCCTGCAACGCCGGCCGCGACGTGCGATAGCGTTGCCGACATCGCCGCGGGGTCCTCCGGCAATTCCAGTAGCTGCACTCGATGGCCGAGCGCACCGCACGCCTCGCGCACCGAGGTGATAAGCAGTCTCAACAGCGGGTACCCGCCCACGATGTCACGGAAGAAGATGGCAACGGTCGACTGCGCCGCGTTTCGCCGCTCCTCCCGCCCGGAATCCACGACATAGGTGCCGCTGCCCGGCCGCGCCAACAGGATACCCTCGCTCACCAGTTCCTCGATGGCGCGCCGTATCGTGATCTGGCTCACCTCGAATACCTTGCACAGCGCTACCTGCGACGGCAACCGCTCACGGGCCGGATAGTCCCCGCGCGCGATTCGCGCCTTGATCTCCCGCTTCACCCGCGCGTACAGGGGCTCCTCGCCGGCCTTCAACGCCATCGGTGCGGACCTCCTCCGGATATACATATTAAGCAGGATAAAAAGTCTGTCAATCCTCATTTTGTGGCGAATTTAGCGGCAGTCATTGACTAATCGGATAAAGTGTGTATACATATTAGAGTCATGCGTATTGATGACGTCGATCTGGAGGTCCAGCGTGAGCCGTTTGCCCGGCCGTTCGGGTTCAAAGGCGGCTATTTCCATGAGAAATGGAATGCGGTCGTTCGGCTTCGAGGCGAGCAAGGCGGGGAGGTCTACGGGGTTGGCGGGCTGGCGGTGCTGTGGTCGGACGCCGTGGTGTTTGCGCAGCACACGGAGACCGGGGGCAACCTGCTGATGCTGGCCGTGCTGGAGCGGGCGCTTCAGGACGTGCGCGGGAACGCGTTTTCAGATCCTGTAGCGATGACCCACTCGATTTTCCCCGCGGTGCATGAGTACGCAGTGGCCGTGACGCGGCACGCGGGCCTGCGCCGGACCTTCACGCGCAACGCGCTGGTGGCCCTCGACAACGCGGCGTGGCTGCTGTTTGCCGCGGAGCGGGACGCCGGGCGCCTGGACGAGCTGATCCCTGCGGCCTCTCGCCCCGCACTGGCCGAGCGGCAGGCGCGTCTGGCCATGGTGCCGCTGGTGAGCTATACGCTGCCGCTGAGCGACGTCGAGCGACTGCTCGCTTCAGGCGCGTTCTTTCTGAAGATCAAGATCGGGCAACCGGGCCGTGAGGAGGAGATGTTGGCGAAAGACCAGGCCCGTCTCCTCGAGATCCACGAACGCGCGCGGGATTGCCGCACGGACATGACCGCGTGCGGGTATCCGTTGTACTACCTGGATGCGAATCAGCGCTACACCAAGAAGGAGACTCTGCTGCGCCTGCTGGCGTTCGCGGACAAGGCGGGGATGGCGGACCGAATCGCTCTGATCGAGGAACCGTTTGCCGAGGAGCTGGACATCAGTGTAGGCGACATCCCCGCGCGGATCGCGGCGGACGAGAGCCTGCACGATGCCGACGATGTGCAAGCGAAGGCCGCCAGGGGCTATTCCGCCATTGCCATCAAGCCGGCCGGCAAGACATTGAGTACCGCGTTTGAAATGGCCGCTGCCGCGCATGCTCAGAACCTGCCGTGCTATGTGGCCGACAACGGTTGCGTGCCCTTGCTGGTGGACTGGAACAAGAATGTTGCCGCGCGCCTTCCCGCCTTTCCGGGCGTGTCATGCGGGATCATGGAATCGAACGGGCCGGAGACGTACCCCAACTGGGAAGAGCAGTTGGCGCGTCATCCGTGCCCTGCCGCCTCCTGGTTGAGGCCCGAGTCCGGCATGTTCACTCTCGACGCCACATTCTACGAGCGGAGCGGCGGCATGTTCGAGCCACCGGAGTTCTTTGCGGGGTGTTTTCGGCGCGTTGGACCGGCAGAGAAATGAGGAAGGTTGCCGCGAAAGAACGCAAGGAACGCAAAGGTCGGAGATCAAGGCCCCGGGCTGCTGTCTGACTGCCTCTTTGCGATCTTTGCGTTCTCTTGCGGCTGAAAACAGGAAGTCGAACCAGGCGCCGGAGGTTACGGCTCGCAGGTCGCCGAACCTCAACGCCCACGTTGGGTAGGGCCGGCGGGCAACGGAGGTCCGCAAGCGGCGACATCCGGTGGAGGGCCGGCTTCCACGCCGGCCGCATTCGACCGTTGACGTTTTTGCAAGGTTTTCGAGCAAGTTCGCGAGTAAGTTCTCGAGCAAGTTTTGGCGGAGGGGGGACACACCCGTGAAACGGATAGGATTCATCGATCTGGACACAAGCCATCCGCGCTCGTTCGCAAAGCGCCTCCATGCCATGCCCGGCGTGCGGGTTACGGCCGTGTTCGACCGCGCGCGCGTGCGCGGCAGGGAAGAGACCGAATCGTTCTGCCGCGACTTCGATGCGGCGAAGTGCGAATCGCCCGCGCAGCTCGCCCAGCAGTGCGACGGTATCATGATTCTGTCCGCCGACTGGGAGACGCATGGCGAAGATCTGAAGCTGTGTCTGGAGGCCGGGATCCCCTGCTACAGTGACAAGCCGCTGCTGGGCAGCCTGGCGCAGATCCGCGCGTTTGTGGACGCCGCCGCGGCGACCGGAACGCCGGTCTTCGGCGGGTCCGGTTGGCGCTGGAACGAGCCCGTGCAGACCGCCTGCCGGCAATACGCACGCCGAGCCGTGGACCACGTATTGGCCGTGGCGCCGAACCACGGGTTCTACTACGGGATCCATGCGGTGGAATGTGTGCTGGGTTTGCTCGGGCCCGGCATCACGTGGGTCAAGACGGAGCGTGCCGAGGAGAAGGGCCGCCTCGTGGCGCTGGGCCATCGACGCGGCGCGGTTGCCCGTGTCATGCTCGAATCGCCGTTCTTCTGGCGCAAAGTCGCGTTCACGGTTGACCGGGAGCCTGTGGAGGCCACCTACACGGGTGACGACATCCACGACGGGATCTGCAATACGTTTGTACGGATGCTGGAGTCCGGCCAGTCGCCGATCGAGCCGTCGGACCTGGTGGAATCCGTGAAGGTGATGTTCGCCGTGGAGGAATCGGCAACGACGGGCCGCACCGTGTCGCCCGACGCATTGGAGGCGGTGACCGGACACGAGAGCGCCGCGTTCATGGCCGAATACCGCGCCGCGTACGCGGGGAAGAAGAAGGGGTAGCGGAACGCATCGGGCCGGAAAGTCTGTCCGGGGCGCTTGCGCGGCGCCGGGCGCAACATCACCAGGGTGAACCTTTGTCCCGCCGCAGGCGGAGCGGCAGTGGGCATGGTCGATTCTCCGTAGGACGGGCTTTCCAGCCCGTCCCCATTTCCCCTTGGCTTACGATTGTGCGGGACGGGCTGGAAAGCCCGTCCTACGATTGGCTTTCAGGTCGGCAAGGCGCGCTGCGCGACGCCGGGAATAACGAGGTGGAGACTTTGTTCCGCCACGGGCGGACAGGCTGTAAGCTTTGTCGATCCCGCCGCTGCGGCGGGGTTCTCGATCAAGTTCTCGAGCAAGTTTCAGTCCGCCGGGTTGACGATTCGGCCGAGGAACAGGAAGCTGCCGGTGGTCCGTTCGCGGATCAGGAACAGGAACGGGCGATCGGCGCGGAAGACGGGGGTGGGCCTGGGCATGGCGGCGCGGGCCACCATCACCACGGCGGTCGCGGCGGCCGCCTCGGTGCCTTCTTCGTTGACTTCGACGAATGCCTTGTGGATGACCGCCCCGATATAGAGCCAGTTGGGTCTTCCGTCCATGCCCGAGAAATCGGCGGCGCGCGGATTGAACGCGTCGGGCATACCCATGTTGACGAGTGTGTCGTCCAGCCTGAACTCGGCCGTCGTCTTGAAACGGGGCAGATAGACTTGCACCTTCCGCCGCCGGAGCGCGGAGGTCCACGCGGCCAGCGTTTCGGGCGTCAGCGCCGCCTCGACGGCGGCCAGGCCCGCGGCCGCCGTCGGCAGCAGGATCACCATGGCCAGATCGTCCCCCTCATAGGCGAGTTCCAGGACCTGCAGCCTGTCGTGCTCGGCATACCCGAATTCGGCCGTTTGCGTCATGAGCGGGGCTTGGACGGCACGGTCGGGCGCGGTGTGGAACGGGGCATCCTGCGTCTGAGCCTCGTCGAATTGGCGCGACCAGTTGCCTTTGAAGTAGATCGCATTCACGAGCACCAGCCGCGTGAGCGCCTGGAGAACGCCGGGTTGTATGAGATCCTTGATCTTCTGTCTGGTCTGTTCTTCAACCCACCCGTTGATCTGACGGCGGGCCGCTTCCCGGGCGGCGACGTAATCCACGGCGGTCACGGAGACGCCGTAGTATTGGCGCAGCAAGTCGAGATAGTCGTCGAGGAACGGGTACTGCTTGTGCGGCCACAACGAATTCGCCACGTTGAGTTGAACGTGGCCCTTGGCCTGGATCGCGTTCAGGCCGGCTTGGATCGTTGCGAAGCCGGCATGCGCCGCGGTCGGGTCGCCGGGCAGGCGCAATGTGCGCGCCATCTGCTCGGCCGTCTGCTGCCGGGCGCCGGCGCAGGTCATGGCCAGCGCGGTGGAGATGCTGTAGGGCGAGAAGAACAGATTGCCTTCCCGGCTCTTGACGGCGCGGTAGAGTTCGAGGGCGAACGCGGTGTTGCCCGCGACCAGCTCCGCTTCCGCTTGCCCCGGTTCGCGGGCGAGGCCGGGGGTGCCTGTCGACAGCACGAGCATCAACGCGGCCGGCACGATCGCCGGCCACAGCTTCTTGGCGTTCGAATCGGTCATCATGGCGCGCATGTTAGCATGCGTCGTCGTGTTCTGTCAAAACGCCGCGTGTCCGCGCGACGCGCCGTTTTCGGCCGCTATTCGCCCTTTTCCAGTTCCCGTAACAGATCGGTCGCCGCATGGCGGACTTTCTCGGCCTCGTCGTGTTCGGCCGCGCGCCTGAGGAGCTGCTTCAGCAACGCGGTGTCGGGTTGCTCGAGCAGTTTCATGCGGACCTCCGCGCGCAGCGTGGCCTCCTCGTCCGCGAGCAGGGGGATCAGGTGCCCGATGACCGGTTCGCCCTGATAGGTGCCCAGCGCGTAGGCGGCGGCCCGCTTCATCGTGAAGTCCTCAGATTTCAGCAGAGGCAGCAGGTGTTCCAGCAGTTCCGGATAGGCCGGCTTCGCGCTGTTGCACGCATCTCCGATCCAGTAGACGGCCTTTCGGGCGAGGTTCACGTCCGGATTGCGTGTCTGCGAGAGGATATAGGCTGTCCCGTGCTTGTTGCCGTAGCTCTGCATCAGGGTGAAGGCCGCGTGCAGCTTGAGGGTCTCGTTCCCCGTCTCGAAGAGGGTGCTCACGAGCCGTTTCACCTCGTCGGCCCTGTCCTTGTCCTGGCACTTCGGCGTCCAGGTCAGCGCGGCGACGACGACGGCCTCGCGTTCGCTGCGCAGGGCCTTGAGCAGGAGCGCGGGGAAGTAGTCGTTACCGGAATGCGCACCGATCGTTCTGACGACCCAGACGGCGATCCATTCTCTGGGATCGTCCAGCAGGGGCGTGAAGACGTCGGAGTACTGGTCCTTTCGGATTTTGCCGACGGCGGCCAGGGAGAGCGAGAGGATGCGGCGCTGGCCTTTGTCCAGCTTGCCTTTCTGCTGCAGCGCCAGCCGGGTTCGTTCGGCTACCCGCAGCCACGCCTCGGGGTCCTTGAGCCGATCGAAGTACCGACCGAGCGCGTCCTCGTAGAACCGCGGGTCCTTCGGCCGAGGCATCTTAGCGGTCTGGTCCCATGCGGCGAGGATCGACTTGGCGCGCAGCCGCACTTCCGGGTCGGGCGACTGTGCGGCCTGCTTCACCAGCTCGGCGTGTCGACGCCCGGTCCGGGCAAGTTCGTGCGTTGCCGACTCTCTTTGCTTGTATTCGGGCGCGCCGAGCTGGGCGACAAGCCGCGCAGCCTGCTCCCGGCCGAGTTCGGGGACCGGGGCACGCGGCGCGGTTTCCGGGAAGAGGCGGTCGAACAGGGCGGTGACGGCGTCCGGCCCCATCTTGAGCAGCGGGGCCGGATCGAACGCAGCGCGCTCGGCGGCCATATGGGCAAGGACGGCCTCGATATCGTCCAATCCGAGAGCGGGGCCGGCGGGCGCGATCGCCATCGCGAGCATGGCAAGCCACGCGCCGTGCGCGCCGAGTCGGAATCGGATACAGGTGGCGGTCATCACGTGCGTCCTGCTTCCTGCCCTCCCCCGCGCCTTACCCCAGCGCCCGCCGCAGCTGCTCCAGGAGGTCGTCCGGCGGGTCGAAACCGGGCATCTCGACAGGGGTGCGACTGATCGCGCTGGCGTACAGCGCGAGCACGGCTCTCCACGCTTGCGGCTCTTGACTTGCGCCGATTCTGGCAAGAACGGCCGGGGGTGTCAACCTCCGGTCAGAGCCGCCTCTTGCGGCTGGATGCCGCGTCGGCCGGCCTGGCCTTTGGCCCGGCGGAAGCGGCGATCCGCCTTCGCCTTTCAGGCCATGGCGGACACAGGACGCCGCTTCTACTTTTCGCAGCAGCACCCGCAAGCGAGGCCAGCGCTACAGCAGCAGAGCGTACCGCACAGCCAATCCGCCGAGCAGGAGCGCGGCCCCGGTCTGCAGGACCGCTGCAACGCGTTCGTTCATTCTAACGGGAATGTTGAATATCGCAACATACCAGAACAGTTGCATGCCGGAGTAGTGCCGGAATGCCGCCCAGTAGCCGCCCGGGCGGAAGCGGTTGAGCAACACGGCGGCCGCCAGAGCCGCCAGGGACAGGGCGCAGGACAGGCGCACGAGCCAACGGTACGCAGTCTGATTCCGCGCCGGCCGCAAGACGGTTGCCGTCGCGTTCAGCGCCATCATGCCGAGCGCCGCCCACGCGGTGGCGGAGGACAACGCGAGCGAGAGGTGTGAGAGGCTGAATGAGCTGAGCACGCAGTTCCTGAGCACGCGTGCGGCATTGGGCAGGGGACGAATGAGGGCTGCAAAATACGTCGCCGTCGCAGAAGTCTTCAGGATATCGCCGTAGACCAGCCCGTTGAGGGCGAGATAGAGGCCGAGGATGAAGAACGGCGTCAGTCCGGCCAGGCCAAAGCGTAGCCGCCGTGGCCGCGCTTCGCGCCGCAGAAAGAAGAGCCACACACCGATGTGCACCGGCAGCAACAAGCCGTTTGTGTACTTTGTGAGAAAGGCAACTCCCACCGCGGCGGCGCCCGAAACAGCCGCCCAGCGCCTGTGCGTTCGCCAGAACAGCAGGTAGAAATAGACGGCCAGATTGCAGACCAACGGCGAGAAGCTGTCGTTTCCCAGCGAGCTGTAGTGGCGGACATTGGTCAGCATCATCAGCGCCGCGGCCAGGTACCCGTACAGGGGGCGTACGCCGGCGCTGCGCTGGAGTTCCCGGAATATGGGGATCAGAAGCAGGAAGCCGAGATGCACGAACACGAGTTGGACAACTCGGAGGGTCGCGATCTGCGCGGGCGGCGAAACGCCGCTGTGCTTGAGCAAGCGGTTCGGTACAGCCAACAGCGCGTAGTACACGGGCGGCTGCTGCGCCTCGTAGGACATGGCTTCCACACCCATACCCGCTTGGGTGCCGTCAAAGCCATCGGGCTTGCGCCAGGTGAAATGAGCCAGAGTGATGCGGAACGAATAGTCCGATATGCCATCGCCCGGACCGGGCACCCGCCCATCGGTGATCCGGTCGATGTAATCGTAGTGTGCCAGTTCGTTTCGGGGCGCCCACACGGAGCGCCGGAGCGTGAAGAGGATGTTGCAACAGAACGCGCAGGCGAGCAGGACGCCCAGGTACAGCCGCAGAATTCGATCCAGCGAGTTGGAAGCCGTTCGTTCCATGTCACAACCCCTGTCAACTTGTGTTTCGGCCCGCCTGTGATAATATGGGGCGGAGTCCGGGCAGACAAGGCAACATCGCATCAAGGAGAAACGGATCATGTCCAAGGGCAGAGGCTGTGGGATAGCGGCGGCTTTGGTGGCGGGCGGGTGCCTCACGTTGCTGCTGATCGTGGGGATCGGCGGCTACATGGCGTACCACGGCGTGAAGAAGATCGCGACGACCTTGCTGGAGGACTATACCGACACGCAGCCGCGCGCACTGCCCGAGGTGCAGGTCTCCGAGCCGGAGGCGCAGGCGCTCGTGGCGCGGTTCGACGCGTTCAAGGACGGCCTGAAGGAGGGGCGCGCGGTCCCGCCGCTCGAGCTGTCTGGCGAGGATATCAATCGTCTGATCCATCATCATCCGGCCTTTCAGGAGGCGGCGGGGCACGTATACGTGACGATCGAAGCGGACAGGATCAAGGGGGAGATCACGATTCCGCTGGAGCAGTTCGGCCCGCTCGTCCAGGGCCGGTACCTCAACGGCTCCGCCGTCTTCCGCATCCAGTTGATGGGCGGGCGGATTGTGCTGTTCGTCGACTCCATAGAGGTGAAGGGCAAGCCCGTGCCGGAACAGATCATGCAGGAGATCCGCGCCAAGAACCTGGCGGAGGACAGCAACACGGACCCTGACACCGCGGCGGCGCTGGACAAGATCGAGTCGGTCACCGTCCAGAACGGCAAGCTGCGCATCGTGCCGAAGACGACGGAGTGACGTGCGCATCGCAGATCTGCCCGCGAAAGGACGCGAAAGGGCCGCGAAAAGGAGAGAGGGAAAGGGTCTCCAGGCGATGCACCGCGTCCTGGGCTTGCGCAGATTTGTTGCGGGAATCGAAAGGATTGCCACGAGGCGATGCTGTGGGAGGCATGCGGCGTGGTCGGCCTCGTGGCAATCCTCGATTCCCGCAACGATCGCCTCCAGATCGGAAAGAGATGCGGACGCAGCAACTTTGAGTTGTTTGCGCCGTTCTGGGATGGGTTCATCTCGGAAGATGGCGCGGCGCAAACAGTTCAAAGTTGCTGCATTCTTGTCGGCATAGTGCTTTGCATTTCGCGCTCTTTTCGCGCCTTTTCGCGGGCAGAAGAGGGTGCGAAGAGGATCAGATTTCAACGCGCCAGCACATGCGCGGCGAGCATGACGCTGATGTCGGCCACAACATGCGTGATGAGCGGGACCGCCAGGCCGCCGTACTTACCCGTGATACGCCGCCAGGTCCAGGCCGCGCCGGCCAGGACGGCGAACGCGACCAGCGGCCAGGGCATACGGATGACGAGCCGCAACACGAGTATGTGATAGCCGGCGAAGGCCATATCGAGCGCCGACACGCCCGCGCCCGGCCGCCGCAGGAACCCGCGCCAGAACAGTTCCTCGAGCCAGGCATGCACGAAGGCGAAGTAGACCATGAAGACCGGCCACGACCGGCCGGCCAATCCGTACTCGGCCAGCCAGCCGGCCAGCCCGCCGTGCCGCAGTTCCATCACCGGCCAGAGCACGTAGACCAGCGGCCCGGCCAGCAGGCAGCCTGCGCCGAGCGCGACGAGCGGCAGAGCGGCAAACCCGGCCAGCGCCTCTCGAAGCATGTGCCGCTCTCGCGCCGCCAGGAGACAGGCGACAATCCCCAGGTGATAGAGCAGGATGCTGCACCAGGCGCTGCGCAGCCCATACAGTCCGATCAGGACGGCGGCGTAGGGCGCGGCGCATCCGGCCACGTCAAGCCATCTGGGATGTGAGGGGTTTGCGTTCAACATTCGCCTGTTCGCCAGCGGACATTACAGGCGCCGGCGACGGAAATGAACATCGGCGGAGATTGCCGGAAAACGACATGCCCAAGGTATCCGTTGCCGTGCATTCATCCGCTGGAAATTCTCTGCCGGATATGCCGGGCTATCCCGTGTTGTGAGCGCAGCGTGTCTGTCAACCGCTGGAGAACAGCCCGAACACGCCGAACCCTTCCTCCATGAACGTCTGGATCTGGTCGGGCTTCACGTGCTTGTTGGTTCGGTAGAACGCGAGCTGGTCGCCCGCCGCTTCGGTGCTCAGGCCGGGATGCCGGGCGTAGAAGCCGAGGACGCCGTCGCCGAACGCGGCGCGCACGGCGGATTCGTCGTCGGCGCGGAGCAGGTATCTTCTGGAGAATTCGGGATTGTTGGGGAAGTCGATGTCCTGGTACCCGAACACACTGCCAATCTTGTGAAGGATGTTCTCCGGCCGCAGCGCGAAGCCCGGCAACTGCAGTTTGGCGGACCGGAAAACGAGCACCGTCTGGCGGTGAGTCTGCGAGTTCTTGCCGTGGCCGACCGTGTACCGGTAGTCGAAGATCGTCAACTCGGTCTCCGGCGTGCTGCCGCTCATGACGTTGCGCGCTTTTCGCGAATGGCCTTGGGTGAAGAGATGGAACCCGGCCAGGGCGCCGAGCAGCGCGCTGTCGCCCTGCGGCGCGAACGAAAAATTGAGCGAGGCGGCCACCTTCTGCAGCGCCTCTGTGCGTTTCTTTTCCAGGTGCCACGCCACGACCATGATGACGAGGACGATGAGGATGATCGGTCCGGCGACAAAGAGCACTTCCATGACGGACGATTCACCTTCCTTTCAGGGCGTTCACGATCTGGTCTTTCGTTTTGTGCCGGTCGCAGAGCTTGCGGAATTCGTCGCGCGTGAGCGCGTCGGACCCCGGCATCGCGAACTCGGCGAATTCGTCGACGGCGATCACGTATCGGCTTTCGCTCAGCATCCAGTGCTCGGGCTCCTGCCAGTCGCCGCCGTCTTTGGGCCGGACCTTGGGCGGGCGGGCGTAGGACGCCTCCAGATGGGCGAGCCGCACGCCGAGCGTGGCCCAGAGCCGTGTGCTGTGCCGCGTGAGATCGACGGCAATGGGGACGGCGACCCGCGTATCGCGGGCGAGATCCGGATCGTCCTTCATGCGCGTGAGCCAGGCCAATGCGGCCCCCTTCGCCTCTTGCCGGTCGACCTGTTCGCCTGCGAGGAAGCGCGGGTTCATGCCGATATCCTCGCATGCAACGAGGTAGAAACCATGGAAACGGTTGCACATCGCGTTCAGCTCGGCGCCCAGGCTGTGCTCACGATGCCCGTCTTTCTTCAGACCGTGCAATTTCCTCAACGTCTGGTCGTCGAGCATGGTTTGCAGCAGGTTTGCCAGGAACCCGTAGGCGCGCGCCGTGCGCAGGTAGAACGTGGCGCACGGTTCCACGCGCAGACGCGGGCGGACCTCGCCGTGGCGGATATCGGCACATCCAAGCGTGGCGAGTCCGAGCTGTCGCGCGTGTGTCTCGCGCCGCTTCGTCATGAGCGCCTTGAACGTCTCGACGAGACGCTTCTTGTATCTTGCCGTAAGGAGCAGTTTGTTGTGCTCATCCCCCTTCGCGGGCAGCAGGAGCACCTCCAGTGCGTAGACCTGGTATTGATACCAGCCGTCGGTTTCGTCCGGAGTGAAGTCGACTTCACCGGAGCGCACCCGCCTGATGAGTTCGTTCATCAGGTTCACGCCGGGTGGGACGACATCGCCGAACAGGCGCTCGAACAACTCCGTCTCCCGGCTGGTAGACGGCGGAAACACGGCCACCGCCGCGTGTCGCGCGCCACGGGCGCGGGCCAGTTCCTTGAGGTCCTGTTTCGCATCGATCAGGGCGTTGAGCGGCAAACAGAGCAGAGGATTGGTGAGTCGCCCGTAGAACGAATTGAGGCGGGTGTACGGCTGCCGCAACGCGGCGTCTTGGGCGAGCACGTTCGCGAGGTCGGTAGGCATATCGAGCTCTGTTTCTCCGAATTCGCGTTGAAGGAACCGGTAGAAGCGCCAGACCTGCCGCAGTTCGGGCGTCCAGTTGTAGAACGAAATCGGTTGGCTTCTCGCCTTGTCGCGTTCGAAGGCGGCGAGCAGTGCCGCCTTCTTCTTCGTTTCGGCCGGGCTGAGCGCCACGGACCGGCCCGCGAGTTCCAGCGCCGCCGCAAGAAACGGCTTGGCCGGGCTCGTCGCGGGCAGCTTGGCGCACAGGCCTTGGATGAGGTCGGGGGCGGCCGGCGTCGGGCCGAGTTCGCCGCGGAAGCAGGCGAGGTCGAGCGCGGCATACAGGCCGTCGTCGAATTGCTTGGCTGCGCCGTCCAGCATATTGGCGCTGGGCAGTAGGTTGAGGCCCCGCTCCTCGGCGAAGCGGGCGACCGCGGCGTATGAAGCATGCAGGTCGAGCAAGTGCGTTTCCGTGTCCGGTTTCACGGCCGGGCAGTCCAGCTTGATGACGGCGGCGCTCTTGTTCACTTCCCAGTCGCCCAGGGGTCGGCTGTCCACGAGCGTCGGGTCGAATGCGGGGTTCTTGTCGGCGAGCCGGTCGTCTTTCAGTTTGAATTCGCCGCTGTCCTCGGGTTCCTGGTAGTTGATCTTTTCGACGGTTTCGTGAGTGACGCGCCACAGGACGCCGCCGATGAGCACCAGTACGATGAAGACAACCGGAAGCGCTTTGACGGGTCTCGGCATGATAGTCTCGTTCAGAAAGGGTATTTCGCGTTTCAAGTCTCCGGCGTCGGCGGCGCCACTGACCTGAGTACCCTAACGGGGCGAATATGTCAAAAAGAACCTGCGCGGCCCTTCCCGGGTTGCTTTTTCCGGGCAGACGCGTATAGGCTGGGAATGAGGCCTTTGTTGGGCCCCGCACAGGCGGCAGAGAGAAGGTCGGAGGGCCGGGCGTGCGCCCCGGCCCTTCGGCCTTTGATTTTGCCCGGAGCGGTGTGGAGGCTGTGGGTATGGATCCCCTTTGTCATCGACTCGATTCCGACGGCCGGCGCATTCGGGACACGGACGTGCGGCGCGGGATGCGGCTGAACATAGCGGCAGGTTCGCTCGGGATGGCGTGGGTGGCGGTCGGGTTCAACATGCCGTTCACGATGCTGATGGAAGCGCTGGGCGCGGGCGGGCTGCTGATCGGGCTGGTCAGCACGATGCGGCAGGGCTCGATGCTGATGCAGATACCCGGCTCGCTGTACGCGGAGCGGCTGCCGGCCCGGAAGCGGTTCTGGGTGGGCCTGAACGTAACGCAGCGGCTGCTTTGGCTGTTGGTGGGGCTGGCGTTGTTGCGGGTGCCGGGGCCGAGCCGTGGCGTGGCCTGGGCGCTTCTGGGCGTGGTGGGCGTGAGTACCGTGCTGGCGCAGCTCTCGGCGGGGACCTGGCACAGTTGGATGGCGGAGCTGGTGCCGGACCACGTGCGCGGCCGGTTCTGGGGCCGGCGCCAAGCGGTCACGATGGCCGCGTATCTGGTCGCTACCGGCGTAGCGGGCTATGTCCTGGACCGGTTCTCGGGCACGGCCGGGGCGGGCCGCACGTATCGCGGATTCGCGCTGGTGTTCGCGGCGGCTGCCTCTCTGGGTGTGGTGGACATCCTGCTGCACCTGCGGATTCCCGAGCCGAAGCCACGCCAGATCGTGCCGGGCACGGGGCTCTTGGCGCGGGTTGCCGCGCCGTTGAAGCGCGCCGATTTCCGCTCGTTCAGTCTTGGCATGGGCGTGTGGTTTCTCGCCATTTCCATGGCCGGCACGTTCGGCGTGGTCTACTTGAAGCGGACCTTCGCGGTGGAGTACACGCATCTGTCGCTGCTGGCCATTGCCGGCTCAGTCAGCACGATTCTCGGCAGTTTCGTCTGGGGCTACCTCATCGACCGGATCGGCGCGCGCGCGTTGTGCCTGCTGTTGATGGCGGCGGCTCCGCTGTTCGGGCTGTTCTGGTTCTTCTGCGGGCCGGCGGTCTACACCTGGACGTTGCCGTGGGTGGGCGCGGTGCGGGTGCCGCAGCCGATTGTCCTGCTGACCGTCTCGAGCCTGCTGGCCGGAAGCCTGTTCGGCGGGGTGAGTCTGTGCCAGATGAGCCTGCTCGGGGCGCTAGCGCCGAACGAGGGGCGCAGCACGGCGATGGCGGTGCATTGGACGATTGTCGGTGTGCTCGGCGCGATGGGCCCGCTCGTCGCCGGCCTGATTGTGGACGGGTTCCCGGCTCGCATGTCGCCGGTATGGCTGCCGGCGGCGGGCGGGTGGGGCTTCATCCATGTGCTGATCATCCTGCGCGCCGTTCTGGTCTGGGGGGCCAGCATTCCGCTGCTGCTGCGGATCCGGCCGCATCCGCACGAGTTGCCGGTGGGTTCGGCGTTGGCGCGCGTGATGATGATGAACCCGGTCCGGATCGCGAGCAGCATCAACAACATCCGCATCATGACCAGCGCGGCCACGCACGGCCGGCGTGCGCGGGCCGCTTGGGCGCTGGGCCGGCAGAAGACGGCGATCGCGGTCTCGGACCTGATCGAACGGCTCGACGATCCCGCCGCCGACGTGCGGGAGGCGGCCGCGTTCGCGCTCGGCCGGATCGGGAGCGGCGACGCGGTCGACGCGCTGATCGGCAAGCTGGACGACCCGAACTGCGATCTGGCGCCGCAGATTGCGCGCGCGCTGCGCGAAGCGCGCGACCCGCGCAGCGTCAAAGCGCTCATGCGCAAGCTCGATGTGCCGGACCGCGAAACGCAGCGGGAGACCGCACGCACGCTCGGCGCGATCGGCGACCGGCGTGCCAGCCCCTCGCTGTTCAACCTGCTGAGAACGACCGGCGACGACGCGATCGTCTCCGCCTCCAGCGAGGCGCTCTCGCATCTCGGTGAGCTGGCCGCCATCCACGAGATCGTTCCGCGCATGCTCGCGACCGGCAACCCCGTGCTCAGGCGCTCGCTGGCCGTCGCGGTCGGCGACCTGCTCGGCTGTCACGACGAGTTCTATCAGGTCCTCACCGCCGAGGAGGCCGCGCGCGGCAGCGCGGTCGCCTCCTTGCTCAAGGAACTGCGCCGCGCCGTTCGCCGCCTGGCGCGCGAACGCATGCGCAGCGAAGGGCGGAAGCTCACCGCGAAGCTCAGAGAGATCGAGGCCGCTCATCAAGATGAGCGCCATGCCGACTGTGCCGACCTCATGTACCGCTTGGCGCTCGGATTGGCGGCTTTGAGCTACGGCGTTCAGTTCGGCGGCGATGCCGAAGCCATGGGCGACGAACTCATCTGGCACGACGAACGGTTCGCCGTTGGGGTCTGGTATCTCGGGCTGCTGCGTGATTCGTTTGACCCCGCCGGCCGGCCGGCCAGGGCGAGCCATGTCGACCACTCGGCCGACGTTCTGCTTGGCATCTACTTCCTGTCGCGCTGGAGCCGGAGTGTCCAGGCACGGCTCGCGGCGTAGCGCGTCGCGACGCGTGAGCGCGTTCGGCGCTGCCGCTCACAGGACCGAAGTGCGCGGCCTGTTGCCCGGCTGCGTGTCATCCACGAACTCGAGGGACAGGAAGCCGGCCAGGTCGCGAGCGCGTTCGACCTGCGCGCGATTCAGCCGGCCCGTACGGCACTCCATGCGTAGCGACACGGCCGGCCCGCTCAGACGGGAGAGGAACCGGCAGGTCTTCCCTTTGCCGCCGCTGCGCGGTTCTCTGTCCAGCACAACCTGCGAGAAAGCGTTGAGCGGGTATACCCGGCTGCGGGTGAGCCCGAGTTTGTGGCGCCAGGTGCGCGTAATCCTTCCCGTGGCCCGGTCGAACTCGATTCGGATCTCGCTGAACGCCCAGGGGCTGAGCACGAGCGTGAGGACGGCCAGCAGGATGAACAGGAAGAGCAGGAAGCCGCGGTCGACGAGGCCCAGCGCGAAGCCGGCGACGAACCCGGCGGCGATGATGCCGTCGGCGGCCAACAGCAGTCGCCAGGCGTACTCGCGGGTGTAGACCCAGAGGTCGTTGCCGGCTTTCCGGAGTGCGGCCCGTCCTTCGGGCCGCCGTTGTTCGGGCTCACGCGCGCGGCTGCCGGGCTGCGCGCCGCCGGGATCCTCACCCGTCAAGCGCAGGAGGCGGACGAACCCCACTCCGGCGACGGCGATGCCGGCGCCGGCGCTCAACAACGCAAAGACGCGAAAGGCGCCCGTGTAGCGCAGCTCGCGATAGACGTCCTTGCGCAGCTCGGCAAAGGCTGACTCGTGAATGAGCGCGGGCGGATGCAGCCCGGCGCGCAGGCGCGAGTCGTTCGGCGTCGACAGGCGCATGACCGCCACGCTCATGCTCCAGCCGAGCACGACGGTCGCGATCAGGAGGATCTCGGCCAGGCGCCGGCTGCGCGGCCGGGCCGGAACATGCAGTTGCCGCACGATGCGCGGCATCAGCCCGCCCGCGCCGGCCGCGCACAGCAACGCGCCGAGATACAGCGCGTTCGCCGCGCGGCCGGAGTTGGCCAACGCCGCCGCGGCCCCGCGCAGGGTGCGGCCCAGCTCCTCAAGCGGCAGCGGGTCTTGCGTCCAGAGTGCCAGCGTGCGTACGGTGTACACGCCGAACAGGCAGGCGGCCAATCCCATACCGGCAGCCGCGACACACGTGCCGGCGATGAAGACCCCCGTCAGGATGGTAGTGCGGCGCTGCGGCGTCATCTTGAAACAGGCTCTCCTCAACGGCCTGCCGCACCGGGCTCGAACTCCAGTACGGCATATTCATCGCGCAAGTGGAAGCTCGTCCTGGACAGCCTGGGTGTGCTCGCCAGTTCCAGCCACGGGACCGGCAGATACCGGGAGTAGTTGTAGCGCGAGACGAGCAGGCGCCACCGTGAGCCCGGGCCGAACGTTTCGCCCTTACTCGTCAGCGCCGTCACGGGCACCGCCATCTCCGCTGTCCAGTATTGGTCCTTGTCGTGGAACTCGCCCAGGCTCCCTTCACAGCGGGCGGCCACCGTAAACGCCGCCGAACAGGCCTGGTGCCCGCTCTTGCGTTCGGGATACCAGTAGGCGGTTTTCCTGCCCGCAGGTGTCGCGTACAGTTCCCAATACCACGAGAAGTCCTCGGGCCAGAGGAACACTTCCAGCAAGTCCCCGTATCGAAAGTGCGGGATCTGGTCGGTCTTACCCTCGGCCACGATGTCGGAATCCTGGAACCGGACGCCCACGTAGAGGTGCGTGTCATCCCACGCGATTCGCACCTCGCCGGGCTCGCGCGGGGCGCGGCCGCCGTCCCGCTTCGAGCGGTACAGGGGATAGGCCGCGGCCTGCTGCCAGACGCCGTCGTCCAGAACGCCGTCTGTCACGACGGGCGTCGCCGCAAAGGCCGCCGTCATGACCGGCAACGGCGGCGGCGGCTCGGCGGCCGGCTCGGGCTGTGCAGCCTGTCGCGTGGCGCAACCGGCCAGACTGCAGAGGAGCATGGCGATCAGAACGTGTCTTGCATTCATATTGTCTGCCGTGCGCCGTTCGGCGCTACTGCGCGATGACCCTATAGCAGCGGAAGGCCGTGGTCCCGGCCGTGTTTGTGCAGGTCATGGTCTCGGCCCCGGCGGCATTGGTGTAGCCCGTCAGATCGACCCACGCGTTCGTGTCGGGCAGGTTCGTGGTCGTCTGCACCGTGAACGCTCTGTCCCAGGCGCCGTCCCAGCCGAGTTCGAGCACGCCGTTGCTCTGCGAGATGTTCGCGATGTCGAGCTGCAGATCCGTCTCGTACTTGGACAGGCACATGTCTTTGGCACCTGCGTTCGTCTGGCCGTCGAACGACCCGGCCGTTTCGCCCGCGCGATACAGAGCGCCCGCCGAATCCAGCGCGACGCACGGCCCGAGGAAAGTGAGGTCGCTCGCCACAGACCCCCACACGGAGGTCCAGTGCAGGTCGCCGTTGACGTCGCATGCCGTGAGGATCAGATCGTTGAACGGTTCAACGTAGGCCACGCCGTCATTGCCGGCAGCGTAAAGGAGGTTGGTCCCGTCCGTTGTTGCGAACAGCGCGGGCGGCAGGGCCCATATCCGCGACCATTCCCGTGTGCCGTCGGCCGTGAACCGTGAAAGGCAAAACGCTTCTCCTCCCGAATTGGTCTGCCCGTCGAACGCGCCGGAGGTCCCGCCCAGCACGTACACGTTGGTGGACTCGTCCACGCAGACGGCCCGCCCGTAGTCGAAGAAAAACGACCCCCAGATGCGCGACCACTGCCAGTTGCCCGAGGAGTCGAACTTCGAGAGGAACAGGTCGGAATTGCCGGTATTGGTCTGGCCGTGGAATGAACCGAACGTCTCGCCGGCCACGTACACGCTGCCGGCCGGGTCCACGCACACGCCGTAGGCGCTGTCATCCCAGTCGGAGCCCCAGATTTGGCTCCACTGCGGATCGCCGTTCGCGTCAAAAGCCGTCAGGAAACAGTCCGGACTGCCGGCGTTGGTTCCGCCGAAGAACGCACCATCCGTGGCGCCGACCACGTAGACCCGTGTTCCGTCGGCGGCCGGGCAGATGTTGTACGCATAGTCGGGCGCCGCGGAGCCCCAGATCCGGCTCCATTCCCTGTCGCCGGCCGGCGTGAGCTTGGTGAGGAAGACGTCGTTGGATCCGGCATAGGGCTGCCCGTCGAACTCACCGGCGGTTGAACCGGCCACGTACAGGCAGTTGGAAATGCCTGCGCAGACGCCGGCCGGCGTGTCGTCGGAACCGGACCCCCACAGCCGGGTCCAGAGCCGGGTGCCGCCGGCGTCGAATTTCAACAGGCACGCATCGCTGCCGCCGGCGTTTGTCTGCCCGCCGAAGGCGTCGCCGGCCGGCCCGGCAACGTAAACGTAGCCGTCGCCGTCCACGGCAACGCCGCGTGCCCCATCGTCGGAGCCGGAACCGAGTATGCGCGTCCAGCGCCTGCCCGGGAATTCAGCGAACACCGCCGCGCCAATCAACACCGGGGTCGTCAACAGAACGCAGAATGGCGGGAATCGGCGGCAGGACAGCATCGTGTCTCCTCCTTGTCTCTTCCCCCCCCATGGCGCGTTGCAGGACTCCGTGCGAGCACTGTAGCACAGCCGCCCCGTCTTGTACACGACCGCGGAATGCATGGGGCGACACGTCGTCGGGGGCTTCATCATCAACCATGAACCATCGACCATCAACCAAAGAGGCGCGGGCATGCACGCGCCTCACAGCCGCCATCCGAATTCCGCGCCGAACGCGAGCGAGAAGTTGTCGCCCTCGCGGATGAGGCCGTCCGCCGCCTCGAGTTCCAGATACAGGGCGTCGAAAGCACCGTAATCTGCGGCGCGCCCGCTCGACTAACCTCTCTGAGGGGGTCAATATCGTCGCGTCACGACAATTCATATATTGAACGATGACGGTACGTGGCCTGGGGAGAGATGGTAAAATCCTCCCTGGCTCACCCCCCCCAACTTGCAGAATGTCCGCCGCAAGGCGGATTCGCCAGCCCAGACGCAAGTCGGGGCGGGTGGCGGAGTCGATGGTCGATGGTCAATGGTTGATGGTTAATGGTTCCTGGTCGAGCGTGCGGCCGAATTCGGCATAGGCCCCTGGCTATCGGTTGACGTTGTCCGCCCCATCTTGCTACACTTGTGCAGCGTTCAGTCGAACCACCCGCCACACGATCCCGGCAGGATCGATCGTCAATCGTCAATCGTCCATGCTCAAGGGGGCCTCTCATGCGCTCGATCGTCCCGCGTTTCGTTCTGTTCGCCGCCGCTCTGTTCTGCCTTGCCGCCGGCGCGGCCGAAAATGAAGAAGGGTTCGTCTCGCTGTTCAACGGTACCAACCTGACAGGCTGGGATGGGAACCCGGATTTCTGGTCGGTCGCCGACGGCGCGATCCGGGGCGAAACGACGAAGGAGAAACCGACGCAGGGCAACACCTTCTGCGTCTGGCAGGGCGGGACGCTGGAAGACTTCGAACTGCTTCTTTCGTTTCGAATCCGGAACGGGAACTCGGGCGTGCAGTACCGGAGTGAGGAGTTCAAGAAGTGGCGGATCCGGGGTTACCAGGCGGAAGTGTGCAACGCGCCGAAGAACGTCGGGTTCCTCTACCATGAGCGCGGCCGCGGCCGGCTCGTGGAAGTCGGGCAGAAGGTGGTGATCGACGAGAACGGGAAGAAGAACGTCGTCGGGTCGCTTGGCGACTGGAAGACCCTGACCCAGGACTACAAGAAGCAGGATTGGAACCACTATCGAATCGTCGCACGCGGGAATCATCTGATGCATTTCCTGAACGGCGTCCAGACGATCGATCTCGTCGACAACGATCCGAAGGGCCGGTTGACGTCCGGCGTGCTCGCCCTGCAGATCCATGCCGGCCCGCCCATGCTCGTCGAGTTCAAGGACATCCGGCTGAAGCGGCTGGCGCCGGAAGCGCCTTAGGGCCTCAGTTGACGAAAGCTGCAACGAAAAACAAGAAATTCTCGGGAGATATTGTCAAGAGTTGTGGATGAGTTTTTTCGAGGGTATCCTTTCCGGTGCATGATCACGCCGCCTTCTGCATGATTCCATC
>JAFGHX010000080.1 GCA_016929905.1 Kiritimatiellia bacterium | reverse complement strand
GATGGAATCATGCAGAAGGCGGCGTGATCATGCACCGGAAAGGATACCCTCGAAAAAACTCATCCACAACTCTTGACAATATCTCCGACGCTGAAGAAGCAACCGTCTTCGATGACAAGGAGTCTGAACGCGTCGCGGACATACTCGGCGACCAAGGCATCCATGCCATGGCGAAGTTTGGGAATGGGGCGCCACGCTCGTTCTAGGTCTTTCGCCAACATGTCCGCTTTGAGAATCTCCCGGCACCACTTCACGGTGTCTTGCAGCACGCCATCTGGAATTGGGTTGTCGTTCAGAACGCGTGATTCCGGTTGAGTTGGAGTCAAGTTGACGGTGTCTCAGTACTCGGGGTGCTTGACGGCGATAACCATGAGGTCATTGCATGTCTCTTTGCCCAAGGACTGCCAACATCAGCTTTCGCAATTCGTTTCCGCAGCAAATGGTCCGGTAGATGCAATGGTGAGGGCCAAGGCAGAAGCGACACTTCACAATACGATATCTCTCATCACTGATCTCCTTGGTCCTGGCATGGGCTGCGCCGGTCCCCAACCGACTACTTGAAACCCGTATTCGCTGGGCGGAATGTCGCCCGCAGACCTGCAAATCGTTACGACGAGACGGCGACAGGCGTTGCTACGTGTCCTGGAAGCGCGGCCGGTTGCGCGCGAACACTGGCAAGTCGTGCCGGGCTACGCGTCCATCGCCGGCTCCGGCCAGACGGTGCTCTACGCGCCGAGCCGCGGCGAGCCCACCCTCTGCCGCGCCAGGGTCTGGCTCGAGACCCGTTGAGCGGGGCGTGCCGGTGCTGCCGCTCGCGCGTCCGTCACGCGCGGTCTGCCGTCAGCCGCAGCGCGATGTCGATTTCGTAGGCCGGAGTCTGCATCGTGGCGCCGCCGCCACGATGCGTGAACGTGCGCAGATCGATCGGGCGGGCGGTCGCCGGGTCAATCCATTCCGCGCGGTACGCGCCGGGCGGCACGTCGAGGGTGAGCGTCGCGCGATACGCGCCGCGCTTCGCCTGGTACCGCCATTCTCCGTATTCGCTGTGATGCAGATACACGGCGTACTGTCGGCCCTTCTCGGAAATGGCCCGGAGAGAACATACGGCCGGCTCGACGGATCTGACGGTGTCCTCGTCCTTGCGCATCGCCAGGAAATCGAAGCCCTGCATGAAGTGCTGCAGGTGGCGGCAGTACCGCTTCATCTCGTCGCCTTCCGGGCTGCACCCCGCCGGGTTGTCGACCGTGTAGTGGCCGTTGAGCTGATTGAAGACCGACCCGCCGCCCACGATGAACTCCCAGCCTTCCACCCGCAGGTCGACGGGCGTGCCGCCCGTCTTCCACTCCTTGAGGAACCAGTTCTCGTCGTCCGCCAGCGCGACCCTGTTCCCCGCGTAGTACGTGCCGTCGAGCAGGGTGACAATGCAGCCCTTCTCCTTGTTGGCGACGCCGTAGTGCTGATTGAGAACGGATACCGCGTCGCGATTCCTGATGGCGTCGTACACGCGCGGTTCGTTCACGGCGATCATGTGCCGCTCATCGGCGGGCAGACCGGACTCGGTTTCGACGATCTGCTCGATGATCATGTCGTGCCAGCGTGCCACGTCGGCGACCGGCGCATCGGCGGTGAAGTTCAGGGGTTCGTTACAGACTTCGAAATACAGGTTCGCGTGCGGCCGGCAGGCTTCCACAACTCGCGCGACGTATCGGCGCTGCGCCCGATTCAAGGCCGGGTTGTCCGTGGTGATGAAGCGGTGGCAGCCGCCGGCAAGCGCGCCGAGCGATTGCGTGTTGTTCGCCGGGTGCATCGGGGATTTCACCCAGTGGGTCTTCTCGCCGTAGACAACACTGAAGAACGTGAGTTCCACCATGATGTCGCGTGCGGCGGCCGCGGCCAGAAAATCGGCGAGCCGCGCGAAATAGGCGGGATTCCATTGCGACAGGTCCAGTTTCTCCCCGTGCCATCCGCCCGGCTCGCCGCTCCACAGCCAAGGCCCGATGTATGCCTCTTTCCCCTTTGGCTGGTTCGTGGGGCCGGCGCCGAGGAACGCGCCGGCCCAGACACGCGTCAGGTTCAGTCCGCACCGGTGCAGTTCGTCGAAGTAGGCGACGTAGTCGAATTTCCGGTTGATGAGCGCGCCGTAATGCTCGGCCGTGCTGATCAGGATGAGGGGCTTGTCGCGATACACGAAATAGTGGGGGTTGTCGGGGTGCAACCCGATCGGACGGCAGGTTCCCGCTTCGCTCACGTTGCCGGTCTCCTCTTTTCGCGCTTCCGTTGCCCGGCGTGCAACCCGGCGCCCGAGGCCGGGCCGTCCTCGTCCTGCTCACCGGCGCGTAAGGCAGGCGTGTCAAGCCGGGCGGCTCAAGGCAGGCTGACGCCCGCGCGGTGGTAGCGTACGGGCAGGTCGTTGGTGTCGACCAGCCACAACGTGCCGCCCGCGTCTCCGGGCAGATTGGTCTGCCCCTCCACGCCGTACCACTCTCCGCTCAACAGACTTTCCCGGCACTGCAGTTCGTAGATGCGTTCGCTCGAACAGGGCACGGCAACCGCACAGGAGCCGGTTATGGACATCGAGATGATTCGGAAGAAGGAATTGCTGTCGAGCGGGTCCGTATCGGCCACGAACTCCGCCGCGTTGGTCACGCCGTCTCCGTCATCGTCGTCGTCGGCGTCGCCGGCCCACGTGGGATCGAGCAATTCGGGGTACCCGATTTCCCAGGTGTCGAGCATCGTGTCGCCGTCGGAATCGGCCGACGGGTGGACGTATTCGTAGGCGCCCATGTCGGGCGCGTTTGTGCCGTCGTTGTTGCCGTCGAGCGGGCGGGGTACCCACGCAAAGTCGTCGTTCCCGTAGGAGCCGGGGTTTGCAGCGTCCACGCACGGAGAACCGGGCAGCGGGTGGAAATCCGCAGCCGCGACATCGACGAACATCGGCGGGTTCGTGATGTTCCCGGCGCCTTCGGGTAGGGGCAGTGTGCAGGAATAGCTGAACGCCGTGCTGCTCCAATTGGTGGATTCCGACGCGCGGTTGTAATAGACGATACTGTTGTTGACGGCGCCGCCGTAGACGCCGCCGGACCGGTCGGCTTCGTTCGAGACGACCGTGCCGTGCCACAGCGTGCTCTGATAGGCACCGCCGCCCCGCCAGGCGAAGTTCTCGAACAGCACGCAGTCGTCGAGCGTTCCGCCATAGGCGCCGCCCCCGAGCGCCCCTTCGTTGTAGCTGATCACACAGGCTTCGGGCGTGCCGGCGTAGGTCCCGCCGCCCATGTCCGCCAGATTGCTGAGGATAACGCACGACCAGGCTGTGTCGCACTCGGCGAGGCCGCCGCCTTCGATGGCCTCGTTCATGGAGACCTCCGAGTAGCTGAGTTGGCTGGCATGAGCGCCGCCGCCGCGCTCGGTCGCCGTATTGCCGCTGAGGACACAGTCTTCGAAGGACGCGCTGCTGCCCGCCCCGCCGTTCAGGGCGGTGTTGCCGGTCAGGACCGTGTTGGAAGCCCAAGCGGCGACGATGCCGCCGCCGTTACTGATGCAGGAGTTGCCTGTTATGAGACTGTCGTATATGGCCGTGCCGGCGTAGCCATAGACGCCGCCGCCACAGTAGTGAGCGCAGCAGGCCGCCACCGCGACGTTCGAGAGGACGATGTCCCAGCCCATGCTGGAAACGCCGCCGCCCGAGCGATAGTAGAAATCGCCCGAACTCGTCGTGTAGCCGTTGCTCAAGGTCACGTTGCACAGGGCACAGTCCCGAGCCATCCATACACAGCGCACGGCGCCGGGCCCGCACCCCGCCGTATCGCCGTCGGGTGCGCCGACGATGATCGTGGCGTCGCGGTCACCCGCGCCCATGATCGTCACGCCCCGGTGCATGGTGACTCGATTCGTCTGGCCGCCGCCGCCGGCGTTGCCGCCCGTATCGTACACGCCGTTTGTGAGCAGGACGATATCCCCCGCCATGGCCATGTCCACCGCCGCCTGGACTGTGGAGGCGGCCGTTGCCCAGTCGGCGTACGGCATCTCGTTGGCGCCGCCCGGCATCACGTAATGGATGGGCGAGACAGGGTGACATACGGAAATCACGTCCGATTCGCCGCTGTTGGCTTCAGGGAACTGTCCGCTGACGCGATAGTAGTACGTGACGCCTTCGACGATTCCGGTGACGGCACAGGTGGTTGACGTGCCGACGCCGAGATTCTGGTAGACGTCGAACCAGGTTGAGAAGTTGTCGTTCGTGGAGACGTCGAGCAGGTAGTTGGTCGCACCCGTGACGGCTTGCCACGCGGCGTCGAAGCCATAGTAGCAGTGCGCAACCGGATCGAGCGCGACCGGCGCCGCGACCGGCGCGACGAAGGACTCGGGCTCGGCACAGGCCAGCATCGGACCAAACATGGCGCACAGTCGATAGTAGTGCCGGGTGCCGGCGGCCAGGACGGCGATGTCGGCTGACACCGTGACGTCGTTGGTGGACGTAACGGCGTCAGGGGCGGCGGGCACGACATAACCGTACGTGTTGGTGTCGAACCCGTATTCGAAATACAGGTTGGTGGCGCTCTCGTTGCCGGTATTGATGATGCCCTCCACCGTAGCCTGCCACAGTTGTACCGTCGTTGCGTTCCCCGTCTCGAGTGTGATGCTCGCGGTGTCGAACGTCCTGTCAGCTGCGGTGACCGGCGTATTGCTGAGCGTGCCGCTCAGGCGGTAGTGGTAGGTGAGGCCCGGCCCCAGGCTTTCCAGAGAGGCGCTGACCTCACAGCTGTTTGTCCCGTCATAGCCATAAGGAGAGGCGTCGGCGCACAAGCCGTAATCCGTGTTGGTCCCGTATTCGAACGTGATGTTGGTCACCACTCCCGCCCATCCCCAGACCGTCCCCTGCACCTCGGCTCTGACGGGATAAATGTTGGTTGCCGGCCCGGTTGCCAAGGGGCCCGGCACGCTTGCCGCGTAGTAGCCGTTGGAAAACGCGGCGCTGTTGAACGCAATTTCGCTGCCGGATCGGCTTGAAGCGTTGGTCACCAGCGAAAACGCGCTTCCCGCGTTCAGGCGCCAGAGGAGCCAGTAGTCTTCCGCGTCCGCGCCGGCCATTGGGCCGGCATCCACACTCGAAAGGCTGACCGTGACGATTCCCGTGTGGCTGCCTGAATCCAGCAGCCGCCACTCGCGGCTCGTGCGCAAGCCGTCACCGGGCCCGCCGGCCGGCAAGGCCGCCGCTTCGACGCCCGAGGCAGCGTTGTGCCCCCAGAATACGGATTCGGCGCCCGTCCCGAACTCCGAGGACAACCCCAATCCCGTGCCGCCGTCAGCCGCGCGCGTAGCGGCGCCGGCCCAGGCCGCCCGCAGCGCGTGCTGCTGGACCATCTCGGAGTTGCCCAGCGGGGCTTCGGAATGGGTCCAGACCGTTCCGCTGCAGACCACCGCGGCACGCGTGCGATCGGCCCAATCCGGCACGCTGGTTCCCGTCACCTGGCTCAGTCGGAAATAGGCCACGAGATCCGATTCCGAGCCAAGAAGGTGTTTGTGCATGTTATCCCGGATCTGGTCGGCGGTGCGAGCCGCGCTCCACACACGCGCCTCATCCATGTCGCCCGCGAAGATCCAGCCGGTACCGGCATAGCCGCCCACGACCAGGTCATACACGCTGTCTTTGACCGCACCGCTCTGAGGCAGGGGCGACCCGGTTGCGGTGCCGTCAAAGTAGATGGTCATCTGTTCGCCGTCGTACACGCCCGCCACGTGGTGCCAGTGCCCGTCAGCGTAGGAGGCCGGCACATCGAGGTCTACCCGTCCCTCTGTCGAATTGATGAGCGCGAACCGCATTTGACCGTCTGAAAGGGTTGCCAGATAGTAGGAGCCGTCGGTCCCCGACCAGTGTTTGCCGACAATGATCCGAGAGGCCAGCGTCGAGGTCCGGAACCAGACTTCGATGGTCATGTTCGAGCCCAGTTCGGTGTCCAGGTCCGGCGAATCGGCCATGCGGCACCCGCCGTCGGTTCCGTCGGAATAAAGGGCATTCCCTGCGTCTTGGGGGTACTCGTAGCAGCCGACGTCTACGGTGCTGCCGGCGACGCGCGGGCATCCGTCCAGATCATCCCCCGTCAGCACGTAGCTGTTGTCGCCGGCGTTGATGCAGGGCGAACTCATCGAGAGGCGGTCGGAGTCTGCCTCAAAGGCCGGATCGCTGTAGCAGCAGGTGTAGGCGAGACCGCCGCGCCCGTTCGGGTCTGTGGGGGCGGTGTTGCCCCAGACAATGCAATTGTAGTAGTAGCCGTTCATCCATGCGCCGCCCATCGAACCGGCGTTGTTGCTGACGATGTTGCAGTTGTACGCTTTGCCGTTGTAGACGCCGCCGGCGTACTCCCTGCCGACATTGTGCTTGATCAGGCAGTTGACGGCCGTGGCTTTTGCGACGCCGCCGCCTTGCCCGTACGCGTAATTCTTCACAATCATGCAGTTCGATACGACCGCGTCGCTGCTGGCGGCCAGAACCCCGCCGCCGCTCGTGTCCGGATCCGCCGGCCAGTACGAGTCGCTCGTGCAGTTGGTGAGGGTGAAGCCGGCCAGGACGCTGCCGGCGACCAGATAGGCGCCGCGTGCCCCGTTGCCCCATATGATCGTTTGGTGCGGCCCGTTCACGCTGCGCACCGTTATCGCATTGGTGACATACACACGGTTGATGTGCGTGAGACCGTCGCGAGCGCAGCCGCCCGTGTTGTAGACCCCGTTGGTCACCAGGACATCGTCGTTCGCCGCCGCCACGTCGACGGCGTCCTGAATGACATGGGCGGCGGTGGCCCAGTTGGTATAGGGCGATGCCTCCGAGGGGCTGTTGGTCCAGACGTAGTGGGTGACACCCCATGCGGGGGCAACCAGGGAAAGTGCGAAACCGAGGCCGAGAGCCGAGAGAAGACGTGTGCGCATGAGTTACTCCGCGGATGAAGTGGTATGGAAGAAACGGTAGGCAGCCTACACGATCGACCCGGATGACGCAAGTCTGGAACGTGGGCCGGTGAGGCGCACGGGCTGCGGCGTCGCATCCGCCGGCTGGTTCTGAAATCCGTGGTTTGTCCGTTGGCCTGAGTTTCCGACAAAGCTTGCGACCCGCCTTCGCGCAGCGCTACGGCGGGCAAGCGTCGCTAGAAGTGACGTTCCGTTCGCCCGTCGCGGCCAGGACGTTGCCCGGCCGCGCCAGCCTACTTCACCGCCAGCGCGAGGAATCGCACATCCGGGTACTTGGACGCGGCGGCCGCGGTGAAAACCGGCGCGGCGCCCGGGTCCTGGGCGAACCGCAGCGCGGCGAACCGCACGACGTTGGCGTGGATGCCCGGATTGCGCGGGATCTCCTTCTTGCCCACGGTCCCATAGTCGACCGACACGGCCTTGGCCAGTCCGGCCAGAGCCGCCGCATCGGTCATCTCGGTGAGCGCGTAGGCGGCCGCCGAGCGCACATACTGGTCTTTGTCGTCCAGCAGGGTGATGAGCAGCGGGACGCCGTCGGTGTGGTTGATGCGGCCGAGCGCGTCGGCGATCTGGACACGGAGCCGCGCAAGCCGCTCGGCCTCGGCCTTCGTCTCGTCCGCCTTGCCGCTCAGCGCGCCGAGCATCTTCATCGCGCCGCTCTGCTTGGGCGGTTCCTTCTCGATGAGCATCTTGAGCGCCGCGAGCCCGGAATAGTCTTGGTGCTTGGCCAAGGCCTCGGCGATCCGCACGGCCGTGTAGTCCCAGTTCGGGTTGCTCAGGCTCTTCTTGACCAGCTCGATATGCGTCTTGTCGCCCAGTTCCAGCAATCCGGTCGCGATCCACGTCTTGAGCCAGTCCTTGTCCTCGTACGAGCCGATCACTTTCGCCAGCAGCGCGCGGCCGCGGTCGCCGCCGTGCCGCACCAGCACGCGCACCAGTTCCGGCCGTTGATCGGGGCCCTTCTTGGTCTGCATCGCCTTGGCCAGGAAACTCTTCTTGGCGGGCGCGAGCAGTTTCTCCGCCCACTCGAACCCGTGATCTTCGCCCGCCTCGATCAGCAGGCTGCCGGCCCAGAACTGGTCCTGCTCGTTGCTGAGCGTCATCATGCCGCCCTTCGTCATCTTCTTGAGGATGTCGGCCACGCTCTTGTCGGCGAAGGTCAGCAGCAGGCTGCGCAGCGCCGCGCGTTTGTCGTAGGTGTCGTGGCCCATCCCCGACTTGAACCGGCTCAGCGCCTCGACGGCGCGCTTGTCTTTCGAGACGTCCAGCCCGTAGATCGCCGCGCGGTAGTTGGTGGAATGCATGATGCCCTTCGTGAACTCGATAAGCTTCTCGATCAGGGCGTCCTTCTTCTCCTGGGCCAGGTTCTTGTCCAGGGCCAGGTAGCCAAGCAGGCGCAGCGCCGTGTTCACCTTGTCGGTGTCGGGCTCTTTCGTCATGTTCATGAGCAGGTCGTACGCCTGCCCGGGCCTGGCCAGCGCCAGCCCTTCCACGCAGCGTGCCTGCAGTTGCGGGAACGGGATCATCGTAAGGCCCCACTGGAAGAACTCGGCGGCGTCTTCTTTGTAGCCGGCGTGGATGAGCTTGAAACCGGCATCGACCCATGCCGCGTATTCGGAGGCGTAGGACCCGGCGACGTCCGCGCCGGCCTCGCCCACGACGTCGCCCCCGGCCAGTCCCATGCTGAGCCCGACAGCCGCGCCGAGCGCGGTGGTGATCTGTTCATCCTTCGAGACGTGCGTCTTGGCCTTCAGGGCCGTCACCAACTGGTCCAACGCCGCTTTCTGCTGTTCGGCGGGCAGCTTCTCTTTGCCTTCCTCGACCAGATAGTCCACGAGCACGGCGTTGTACGCCTTCTCCAGCGCCTTCTCCGCCAGCAGGCTCTCGACGGTGTCGCCCGCCACGGCGAGGTTGACAGCGCCCGGCAGCAAGAAGACGGCAGCCACAACCAGCACGCAAGCGATCGAACGTCCCATCTCACACCTCCTCTGTTTCTTCCTGTCCACTCCGCCACGGCCGGAAAGCGAGCCACCAGTCTACGCAGGTGCCGTGGCGCATGCAACCGCAGAATGCACGGATCGAGCGGGCAGGCGGGCCAGCCGTTTCCAGACGTGCTCGCGCCGCTGAAGGACGGGCTGCTTTCGGTCGGCCCGGCCGCTCGCGGGGGAAGCTGATGCGGGTGTGTTGTGGCCTGATTTCGGCGCGAACCCTTACGGAACGACTTTGTACAGGTGCACGTCCCAGTCTTTGAACGCATCCGTGAACGTGCCGTTCGCCAGCTCGAGGGTGCGGCTCTCGCCCAGCACGTCCACCTTGCCGCCGTCGACACCGTGCAAGGTGAACGCGGCTTCGGTCTGGCCGCCGCGCATGGCGACGGCAAACACGTACGTCGCGCCGTCCACCTGCTTGGCCATGATCGCCACGGGGACTGTGTCGTCGGGGGTTGTGACCGTCGCGAGGTCCGGCACGCTCGGACTGTTCAACGCGGGCGCCAGTTCGTGGATCTGGCGGTTGATGCGCGTCACCTCGGCGAGCATGTCGGGGTCGTCGAGCAGCGCGGCTTCCTTGAACGCGGGTTTGAACTGGTGTGCAAAGTAGATCAGCCCCATGCTGCCGTGGATGAGGCTCATCCAGACTTCGGCCCGCACCTGGCCGGGCGTGGCGCGGTTCTTCAGATTGCTGATCCGGGTGCATTCGATGCAGTTCCAGACCACCTTGCGGTCACCCGACCACTTGCGGAGCCGCTCGACGCCGCGCGGCACGTACCAGAGCTTGCCCTTCACGGCGGCGTGATCGTGGCAGCCGGGATAGATGTCGAAGCTGGCCACATCGCAGCCTTTGAGATACTCCGGATAGTCCTCGAGCCGGCCTTTCCGCTCGCCGCGGCCGATATAGCCGTCCCAGGCGACGCCTTGGCCGAGATTCAGCAGAACAGGCCGATCCGGATCCCGGGCCCGGATCGCTTCGTAGTCGCGGACAATCCACGCCGGCGGGACGGGCGGGCCGTAGCCCTTGTAGGGTTTGTCCGGGCCGAGCGGCTTGAACTTCTCGATCTCCGGCCATGCCGCCTTGATCTTTTCGACGTCCCCTTTCCAGTAATCCTTGAACTTGTGCGCGTTGTCCGGCTCGTCCCCGTGCATCCAGGCGACGATGAGCGGGTCGTCCTTGTGCGCCAACCCGACCTTGTTCTGTGCGCAGATCACGGGCATGCCGGCTGCCTTCAGGGCCGTCAGTTGCGCTTCGGTCGGGCCCTTCCAGAGCCCGACGTAGAGGTTGATGCCGGCTGCCTTGTACCGCGCCGCGTTCTTCGGGTCCTGCAGCCAGACGGCGATCGGGAAGTCACGGCTGTCCTTGCCCGGCCCCAGGCGCCATGTCGGGTACGGGTTGCCTGCCTGCCCGGCATTCACGGCGCGGCCTTCGTGCGGCGCCTCCGCGGCCCGCACCGTGGCGCCGGCGGCCAGGGGCAACAGCGCGAAGGGCAGCACGCGCATCAGTCGGAATCTCGTCATGCGATCCCCTCCGTTCTCATTGCTCGACGGTCTGTCTGGTGATTTCGGCGAACGGCGCGGCGAGCACAATGTAGTCCAGGTTCACGCCGCCGCCGCTGACATTGGTGAGCCGCACGGTGTGGGGGCCGGGCTTCAAATGCACGAGGAACGGCTTGTCGACAAGCGGCCACAGCACCGTGTGGAGCCGCCAGTTGTCGGTGCCGTTCGACCAGCCGCCGGTGCCGGGCAGTTCGATCGCGCGCGCGGGTTCGCCCGGATACTCCCCGTCGATCTGCAGGGCACGCGTGACCGGGCCGCCCTCGCGGCAGTACTTGAGAATGACCTGATAGCCGCCTTCCGCCGGGACGTCGACGGTGTAGTCGAGCCAGTGGCCGGCCTTGTCCCAGTTGAGGAACGACTCGCCGTACGCGGCCGCTTTCTTCCCGCTGATCGTGACCTTGCCGCCGCCTTCGGCGGCCGGTTTCTCGGCCTGGATCAGCACGACGGCATCGTCCGGCGTGTTGAACGCCTTCGCCCGGCGGTACTGGTCGTCCACTTCCGCCAGAAACGCCTTGCGTTCCGCCTCCTCCCGCGCGAGCATGGCCGCCAGCCGCGCGCGGCGAATGCCCCGCTCGTAGTCGGCGATCGTCGGCTGGCTGCCGCGCACCAGTTCGTACGCGCGGCGCGGCTCGAGCGCGAACTCGACGGCCGACCCGGTGCGCGTCACCGTGACCGGCTTGCCGCGCGCGCCGGTCGCCTCGACGGGGAATACGGCGTCGGGCGCGGCGAACCCGGCCAGCGTGACCGTGGCGGCCGCGTCGGTCTGGTTGACGAACCGGCTCAGGCCGTCCTTGACCGCGTGACAGGCGAGCAGGGCAGGGGCCGACGCCTTCACCCCGCCGGCCGGCCCCTCGAGCACGGAGCCGCCGGCCATGTAGACATCCGAGATCTCGCCGGCGCGGAACCGCACGAACGCCACGCGCGCGTCCGTCTGCCAGCCGCCGAACGTCTGTCGCGTGCCCGCATAGGTCACCATGAGCAGTTCCGTCGCGCCGGACGCGAGCTCCGTCTCAATGGCGTAGCCGCCCAGCGCCGGGTCGGTGTAGCGGCGGACCGCCTTCACCGTCGCGGTCGCGCCGGCTCCGATGAGATCCATCACGCAGGCGTACACCGTCTGCGCGCCCTTGCGCCGGACCATGACCATCCGGTCGCCCGCCTGGGGCGTCTCGGCCGCGATGAGTTCCGTGCCCGGTTCGCCGAGATAGTGCATGGCGACCCGCCCGCGTTGGCTCTGCCAGGAACAGGTCCACGCGCCCGCGACCGGAGCGGCGACGGGATCCTTGAGGAAGCAGTAGCCGTCTTTGCCTTTCGGGTGCTCCTTCCAGGGCTCGGTCGGCAGGGCCTGTTCGAGCCGGCCCATGCCATGGTAGGGCAGATCGAACGTGAACGGAATGCCGCTCTGAACCAGGAAAATGTCGTAGAGCCGGTCGCCGGCCACGAACAGGGTGCGGTCGAGTATGGCGGCCGGTACGGCGCCGGCACAACTGGCGCGGATCACGCCGAGCGGGCCGGTGGAGCCGTAGACTTCCAGCCGGCCGCCGGTCATGATCTGGGACATTTCGTTCGCGGTCACCGTATTGTGCGCGAGCGAATGCGAGGTGTAGCGCCTGTAGACGGCCGTGTCGTAGAAGCCGGGCCCGGCGGTGTCTTTGAACCATTCGCGGCCGAGCGCGTAGAGGCAGAAGTTCAGCTTGTCCGGATGCCCGTGGCTGCGGTTCGGGCCGTAGTCCAGGATGAGATACTGGCTTGCGTCGCCGTCACCGTGCCGGGTGACAGCGAAACCGACGCCCGGAAAGAGGATGGACGGGACGGCGGGCAAGTCGGCGGCGTTGACGTCGGCGAAGCTGCACGCCGGCAGGAACAGGTTGTAGACGGATTCGAACGTGGGCGTCACGTGGCTCAGGATGGCGTCGTAGGTCGGGTCGCCGTACCGCCGCTTCGCGTACTGCCACAGATGCGCGTCGCGCCCCAACAGATCCGCGTGGCCGCCGTCGTGGATGGTGGGGCAGGAGCGCCCGCCGGGATAGCCGTACCAGATCGGCGAATCGAACACGTCCTTCAGCCGTGCGTCGCGGTAGCCGTAGGCGTCGATGCCGTCATGCCAGAGGATCTCGGCCATGACGAGCAGGCCGCGGATGGCCATGAACTGGTAGCCCAGGCTGCCCTCGGCCCACATGCCGTCGTCGTCGATGCCGTGGTCGAGATGGTAGAACAGGCCGCCGTTACGGTCCTTCATGTCGCGCGTGAGCCCCATGTAGCTCTTCTCGTAGTACTCGCGGTCGCCCGCGACGCGCGCGCCGATCATGACCGCCGCCGCGCCGACCGCGGACCAGTTCGTGGGCGCCTTGATGAATCCGGGCGAGCTCATGATGCTGCGCACGCAGGGCATGACGAAATGCTGCACGATCGTCGCGCGGTCCGCGTCCGTCAGCGCCGGGCTGTCGTGGATCAAGTCGAAACCCCACGCACACGGGATCAGCCAGATCGCCTCGCCCAGCCGCTGCCAGCTCCACTTCGCCGAGTCATGCTTCAGGCGCGGGTGCGAATGGCGGGGCCAGCCCTCGTAGCGCTTGGCCAGCTCGAGCAGGAGCCGGCGCGCTTCGCGCGCGTAGGCCTCGTTGCCGCTCAGGGCATACCCGATGCCCAGGTTCGCGATCGCAAGCGTCACCGCGTTGTGCCGGGCGTTGATCGCGGGCGTGTCGCCGCCGTCCGGTTCGTCGGGAACCGAGAGGGGCGCCGCACAGGTCTGCTCGCAGAAAGCGACTGTCCGCTCGAACGCTTCGCGCGCGCGCGGCTGCGTGGCGATCTCGCGCTTGAAACCGGCGATGTCTTCCCTGTCCCAGATCGTGCACGGATGCCCTTCGGCCTTGCGCGGCTGCCCGATCACACGCGGGCGCGCGCCGGGATCCAGATTCGCCGTCCGCATCACGAACCGCGGCAGATCGCGCCGGTACGTCGCCGGCACCGCGAAGACCGTGTCAAGATCTTCGTTCACCAGCACCTGCACCTGCCGGATGGTCCCGTAGGTGCGGTCGCGCGGCGCCTGCTTCGACTTGGGCGGATACACGGAGCTGACGCGTACCGTGATCGTGTCCGTCCGAGCCGCGTACGAAAAGATCTGCAGTTTGTCCTCGTCCGGGGCAAGCGCGAAGCTTTGCGCGGGTTGGCCCGGCGCCGAAATGCTGATGTCCTTCGCCATGGCAAACGTGCCGCGATAGTCGCCCTGGCGAATGCCCACGCGCGCCACCGTCAGCGGCACGGGCAGCGAGACCGTAATCTCGGCCGTCGTCAGATCGTTGATGATCGGGCCCGCCGGCTTGTCCTTCGCGAGCATCTGCTCCGGTTTCGTCCAGCGCGTGTTCAGCGGCGTCGGAGCGCGGCATGTGAGGTGGATCCGCGCGCCGCGATGGCGCAGCGCCGCGTTCTCCTCCGCCCCCGCCACGGTTGCGGCCAATACGGCCAGCGCAAGCCGCACAGCGAGTCGTGTTCCGCGGGTGTTCATGATGATCGCCTCCTGTGAAGATGGAAGCAAGCGTCGCGCGGGGGGGGCGCTCTTCATGTGCAAATATCTCGAATTAACTCGAGTAAACTATAACCGATACGGGCGGGATTGTCCAGTCTTTTCTTTGACAATTTGCCAGACGGCGGCCTTGCCGAGCGCCTTCATCCGCCCGTGCCGCCCTCAAGAACGGCGCAGACTTCCTCCGGGCCGCGCGCCTGCAGAAGCCGGGCACGTCCTTCCGCGTCGAGCGCGCGGCTGATCGTCGCCAGCAACTGGAGGTGTGGGCCGGGCGCGCGGGTGGGGGAGAGGGTCATGATGAAGATCCGGGACGGCTCGCCGTCCGCCGCCTCGAAATCGATGCCGTCGGGCGCGATCCCCACGGCGCAGATCAGCCGGTCGACCGCTTCCGTCCTCGCATGGGGAATGGCAATCCCGTTCGGCATGCCGGTGCTCATCTTGGCTTCCCGCGCCAGGATCGCGCGGCGCGCTTCCGCCACATCGTGGACTTGGCCGTGAACATTCAGCAGCTCAAGCATCTCCTCGATAACGCCTTCCTTTGACCGGCCGGTCAGCCCGATCTTTACCCTGTCGGCCCTGATGTACCGCCGGATCCAGGGCTGTTCCCAAGCTTCCGCAGGAACGTCGGCCGGTTCGGCTCCAACGGCGGGCTGCCGCGGAAGAGCCGCCGGCGGCGCGCCGTTCAGGACCGCCAGCATTTCGTCCGGCGTCTCGCACGCCAGAAGACGCTGCCTGCCCTCTTCGTTCAGGATCTGGGCGACGCCCACCATGAATTGCACGTCGGGCGCCGACCCCCTGCGCGGGGAAAGCGTCAAGACAAAGATGCGGCCGGGCTCGCCGTCGATGGCCCCGAAGTCTAGCCCGGCACGGTTCACACCAACCGCGCAGACCAATTCGCTCACAGCGTCGGTCCTGCCATGAGGCATCGCCAGCCCGCCACGCATGCCCGTCGACATAGCTTGTTCCCGCTTCCAGACCGCCTGCCTCGCCTGCGCCACGTCTCGGAGCACCCCGCCTCGGACCATGATCGCCAGCAGTTCATCGATCGCCGCCCGCTTGGAATTGGCCTTCAAGCAGGGCTCAAGAGTCTCGACACGAAAGAAGGCTCCCAGGCTTGGGCTTGTTCCCCGTGCCCGCTCGCGTTCCGTCCCCCGCCCGGAAACCGCCACGCCGGCCCTGGCCAGACGCAAACCGCGCTCCGCCTGCTGTAACCTGGCGATGCCCGCTTTCATCAACGACGCCCCTGAACAGATGTTGTCCGCTTCAAGCACCTGGCTCATTCTATGCTTGATTCCACGCATCGGCAAGGCATAATTCAGACATTAACGGACAATAGAGGACAACGCAGTCGAATTGTCGCAGCAACGGTTCCTTTCCCGGAGACGGACGTAGGCGGGAAGGACCGGGATTGAGAGCGGACAATGAAAAGTCCTTGGGCCTACAGTGGACCGGTTTATGCCGGCACACATTTCGTGGTATGCGTGTTGATACCCATCGGGATCGGGCTATACCTGGATAAGCGCTTCGGGTGGGCGCCGTGGGGGTTGGTTGGGGGTGCGGCACTTGGCTTTGTGACGGGTGTGTATGCGGTCATCAGGCCGCTGTACATGCAGACGAGTGAGAAGGACGGCGGGGCGGCGGATGCGGACGATGCGGGGACGCAGAGCCGGGAGCCCCCTGAGCGGGAGTCCTGAGTGTCAATCCGGCGCCGATCGAGAATTCGGCAGCAGGTCTCCCTTCCGCCGGGTCTATCGTTTCGGCGCCGAACGACGCTCGGATTCCCGCCTTCCAGCTTTCATGTCACTCTCCGAGGATGATACGCCGGGCTTCATCGCTGGCGCCCGGTATGGACACGTCGCGCCAAATCTGGTACACGTACGCCTGTCGACAGCGACTCCGTCGCGGGCGGCACTCATGAAACTGAAGAAGAAACTCAATCTGCTCGACGTCTTCTGCACGGCTTCGGGCGCGATGATCAGTTCCGGCCTGTTCATCCTGCCCGGGCTGGCGCACGCGCAGGCGGGCCCGGCGGTCGTCCTCTCGTACCTGGTGGCGGGCCTGCTCGCGCTGACCGGCATGCTCAGCCAGGCGGAACTGGTGTCGGCCATGCCGAAGGCGGGCGGCACCTATTTCTACGTCACGCGCAGTATGGGGCCCGCGGTGGGAACCGTGGACGGGTTGATCACCTGGTTCTCGCTGTCGCTGAAGAGCGCCTTTGCGCTCGTCGGGATGGCGGCCTTCACGCGCATCTTCGTCGCGCTCGATATTCGCATCATTGCGCTGGCGCTGTGCGTCTTTTTCGTGGCGGTCAACTTCGTCGGGGTGAAAGAGGCGGCCATGATTCAGCGCGCGCTGGTCTTCGGGCTGCTCGGCGCGCTGTCCTACTACATCGTGCGCGGGCTGCCGGCGATCGAGGTGCGCAATCTCGTGCCGTTCGCGCCCAACGGCGTTGGTGCCGTGCTGTCGACCGCCGGGCTCGTGTTCGTGAGTTTCGGCGGTTTGCTCAAAGTCGCCGCCGTCGCCGAGGAAGTCACGAATCCGGCCCGGACCGTCCCGCGCGGCATGGTCCTGTCGCTGTTCGTGGTGGCCCTGTTCTACACGCTGGCCATCTTCGTGACCTCCGGCGTGCTGGGTGCGGCCGAGCTGGACCACTCGCTCACGCCGATTTCCGACGGAGCCGCCGCGTTCATGGGCCGGGGCGGCGTGGTGCTGCTGAGCATCGCCGCCATTCTGGCCTTCGTCTCGACGGCGAACGCGGGGATCATGGCCGCCTCCCGCTACCCGCTCGCGCTCGCCCGCGACGGGCTCGTGCCGGACGTGCTCGGCAGGCTGAACGCCCGCTACAAGACGCCGCACGTCGCTCTGCTGTTCACGGGCCTGTTCATGGTGCTGGTCCTCTTCCTCGAGCTGCGCGTGCTGGTGAAGGTGGCTTCGACCGTGCTGATCCTCACGTTCCTGTTCTCCTGCCTCTCCGTCATCGTCATGCGGGAAGGCCGCGTGCAGAACTATCAGCCCCAGTTCCGCTCGCCGCTCTATCCCTGGGTGCAGCTCATCGGCGTTGCAGGCTGCGCCGCGCTCATGATCGGAATGGGCGCGGCCGCACTGTGCACCAGCCTCGTCCTCGTCGGGTGCGGCCTTTTCGTGTTCTGGTTCTACGGGCGCATCCGCGCCACGCGCGAATATGCACTGCTGCATCTGATCGAACGGCTGACGGCGAAGGACCTGACGGAACATCTCCTGGAAGACGAACTGAAGGAGATCATCCGGGAGCGGGACGACATCAGCAAGGACCGGTTCGACCACATCATCGAGCACGGCCTCGTCCTGGATATCGACCGGCACATGGACTGGCGCGAGTTTTTCGCGGAGGTTGCCGCCGCCATGGCGCCGCGCCTGAACGTTCGCGAATCCGTGATCCGGGAACGGCTGCTCGAGCGGGAGAAGGACAGCAGCACCGTCGTCGGGCCGGGCCTGGCCATTCCGCACATCATTCTGGACGGGGAGAAGGTGTTTGACATCTTTCTCGTCCGCTGCAAACCGGGCGTGGCCTTTCCGGAGAGTCCCACCGATGTCCACGCGGTGTTCGTTCTGGCCGGGACCCGGGACGAACGCAACTTCCACCTTCGCGCCCTGGCCGCCATCGCGCAGATCGCGCAGGACCTGCACTTCTACAAGCGGTGGATCCGGGCCAAGAGCAAGGAAGCCCTGCGCGATACGGTCCTGCTGGGCAAGCGGCTGCGGCTGTAACGGCCGCGCCGCCAGGCCCATGCTGGGGACAGGGCGGCGGGCGAGCGGAAAGTAGAAGCGCCGTCCCGGCTCTTCCTCCTCCGAGGGCCGGCAGCCTTTACACACACAGCGACGCCGGTCTCACCTCTGTTCCTGCTCGGCAAGCAACCTGTCGCGTTGCTCGATCTTCTCCGCGATCGTGCTCAGCTTGGCCGCGTCGTAGGTCCGTGGGTCGAGGATGTTGCCGACAGGCCGATATGCCCGCCCTTCGGGCGTGTACAGGTTGCCGTCGGGAAAGGCGAACAGATAGGCGTCGTCATGCTGATTCAGACTGTAGCGGATGCGGAGCCGGCCGCGGAACGCGGCCTTCGTGTCTTCCGCCGCCTCGGCGAACGTGTCGTATGGCAAAGCGAACTCCTTGTGGTATCGGCCCATGTCGCGGCAGAAGTTCAGCTTCCAGCGCGAGAGGATTCCGCCGCATCTTTCCAGAAGCAGCCCGCCGATCCCCTGCAGATGGCAGTGGTTCTGCCTGGTCACCACCGTCAGGATCTGCAGTCGCGGCCGGTGGGGCGAGTCCCGAATGATTCGGATGCTCTCGAGTACCTTCTCGAAATGACCCGGCGCCCGAGCCGCCGCGTTGAGTTCGGCCGTGTCGCCGTCAAGCGAGAAGGAAAGCCGGTCGACATGCGGCAGAAGCGCGGCGTGCATGTCCGGGAACAGCATCGTGTTCGTGAATAGAAACGTGCGGAAGTTCTGATGCGCATGCGCCAGCAACGCGGGCAGCGCGTCGTCCAGCAGCGGCTCTCCGCCCGTGAACACGATCTGGTCGATGTTGTAGGGCAGGAGCCGGTCGAACAGTCCGGCCCGCTCCTCGGTCGAAAGCGGCCGGTAGGGCGGCATTTCCCAGCCCCAGCACACCTTGCAGAACAGGTTGCAGCGGGCCGTGATAATGAAGTCAACGCTGTGCGGAAACCGTACGGTCATGATCGTTTTCGTCTCTTCGTCGGTCTTGTTGCCCGGCAACGCCGTCTGCCCCGTACGTCCGCGTGCGCTGTTGCCGCAGGTTGGCACAACACACACCATTACAGGATTTCCTTGTCGTCAACTTTGTCGTAAGCTTTGTCGGAAACTCAGGTGCACGGACACGCAACGGATTTGCGAACCCGCCGACGGGTGCGACGCGGCCATCCGCCTGCCTCACGGGCCACGCGCGGCAGACCGGCGTGTACCATGCTCTTGTTCCGGGCGGATGTCCACAACAAAGCACTGTGGCGCGGCCGATCCCGAACCACGCACACATCTCGGACGGTCCGGTCGTTGTCGATTCGGGGGTGGGCTGTGCGCCTATGAAGGAGGATAACACGTGAAGGAAACGGGTGGCCATGAATCGCGGCGTCGGAGCCGTTGGGGCGGCGTGCTGGTGTGTGTCCTGACGGCGGGCCGTGCGCTGGCCGGGCCGTGGACGGCGCCATTCCTCTGCGACGCCGACCTGGACCTGTACCTCAACGACGACCGCGCCCGCGTGGTTTGCGGCGGCGAACCGGTCACGTTCTACGCACGCGGCATTCGCGGGGTGCGGGTGGACGGTGCCGACGCTTCGGCGGTGAACGCGGGCGCCCATCTGATGCAGGCGCAGTTGCCCGCCGGCACGCACGAGGTCGAAATCGTGCGCGACCCGTCCGCGCGGGTCCTGGGCTCGCCCGGCGGACCGGCCGTGTCCGGCCCGGCCCGGCCGGCGCGTATCGCGGCGCCGAACGAGTACGAGACGCTCGAGCCGCAACTGCAGCCGGGCGCCGAAGTGGTCATCCGCAACGGCGCGTATCGCGATTGGCAGATGACCGTCAAGGCTGGCGGCCTGCCGGGCCGCCCGGTCGTGATCCGGCCGCAGACCCCGGGCGGCGTCCTGCTGATGGGCCGGACCTCGCTCCGGATCAAAGCCGATCACGTCGTGCTGCGTGAATTGCGCTTCTGCGGCAGCGCCGAGCGCGCCGTCGAGATCAACGGCAGCCACAACAGGATCACACAGTGCCAGTTCGAACAGTGCGGAAACGTTATGTCCTCGTTCGGGCATGTCGTGAGCATCGGCTGGAACTCCGATTCCAACCGCGTGGACCACTGCTACTTCGTGAACAGCCGCTCCATGAGCCTCGGGCAGGCCGCCGGCGGCTACCCCAAACCGGACAGCGGCCGGCGGGTAGGGGTCGACAACCGGTTCGACCACAACATCTTCCGGGATATCTACCGGCTCTGGCGGAACGGGCAGGAGGCGATCCAGATCGGGCAGGGCCAGGCCCCGCGGCTTCAGCCGCGCGCCCTTATCGCGTATAACGTGTTCGACAACGCGAGCGGGGACTCCGAGATCATCTCGCTGAAATCGTCGAATAACGCCGTGCGGCACAACCTGTTCGTGAACTGCGACGGCAGCATGACGCTGCGGAACGGGAACGAAAACCTACTGGCCGGCAATGTCCTGGCCGGGAATATCAACGGGTTCACGGTGCGCGGCGAGCGGCACCGGATCGTCAACAATCTGATCGTGAACATGGCGGGTTCCGGCGTGCGGCTCTCGACGGGGAAGACCGGCGACGAGCGGCTCGGCGCCGTCAAGGACTGCCTCATCGCGCACAACACATTCGTCGGGTGCCGCGTCGGGATTGGCACCGACGCGCCTTCCGATCGCGAAGATGCCGCCTATCCCGAAAACAACCTCGTGCTCAACAACGTCCTCACGGGCGGGAAAGGAACGCTCCTGCGGATCGGCGCCGCGAGCCATGCGCGGGTCGGTCCGAACCTGGTCTGGGCGACGGGCGAGGCGGTCGCCGGTTACGAAGGAGCAGAGCTGGTGCTGAAGGACCCGCTCCTGACCGGCGAAGGGACGGTTATCGCGCCCGGCCCCGGCAGCCCGGCCATCGACGCCGCCGCACCGGTCGCCGGGGTCGATGCCGACCTGTGGGGCACGCCTCGGCCGCAAGGCCAGGCGGCCGACATGGGCGCCGTCGAGGCCGCGCCGGCCGCGCGGCGCGGCAGCGTCTGGCTTCCCGACTTTCCGCGGCCCCGCAATCTGGCCGTAACAAACTGGATGCACCAGCCACTCGTCGCCTACGATTCCGGCACGCCGCTCGCGGCCTGGACCGCCGGTGGCGACGCGACAGGCCGGGACGGCGTCGTGCGGATCGGGGAGGGCACGCTCGCACTCCGCTCGCCGCTGCCACCTGATTTCGTGTTCGAATGGGAGTACCGCCCGGAGACGTTCGATTCCCGCGCTGAAATCACGTTCTGCGCCGGCGTGGCCGGCGACGGCTACCGCCTCGCGTTCGGCGGCTCGTTGCAGGACAAGCAGGAAGGCAAGATCCCTACCGGCATCATCAAGCTGGGCAAGGGGCCGGGCCTCGTTCTGGAAGCGCCGCATGCCGTCGATTACCGGATGAACTATCGGCACGCCTGGTCCGGAAACACCCGGAAGATCCCGTTCGACCACCCGATCCCCGAGTTGTGGACGACGTTTCGCCTGCTCAAGCTCGGCCGGTTTATCCGCATGGAGATGACGAACGTGAGCATCATGCCGGACGGCCAGGCGCGCGGTGGCACGTCAACCGTCAAGTCGGCCAAGCAGAAGTTCGGGATCACTCCCGTCTTGATCTGGGAAGATACGGGCGAAATCGACGGCCCGCCTCGAGCCGGCCCGTTTCTCAAGCTCGAACAGTCCGGCACCGGCTACTGGCGCAACCTGCGCCTGTGGCGCGCGGAGGGCGCCGAGGACGGGGGATAGAGGATCGCGCCGGCGGAAGACTGGAGGCGTGGAAGAGTGGAAGGGTGGGGGTGGACCGGGAGTCGAGGAGCAGGGGGCTGCGCCCCGCCGTGCGCGCCTGCCTGTCTCGAACGGTTCACTGGGGCACCGGCACGATATCCGCGTAGGCGAACCCGTTCCGCTCGACGATCTCGCCCACTTCGACCGCGATCGGCGCGGCAAACATCGGGCCCGCGGCAACAACCGTGTGCAACTCTCCGTTCTCACCGCACGGGTCGACACCCGCCGGCAGTTCCCGCAGCAGCTCGTGCGACCACCGTCGACCCGCGAAACTCACCGGCAGTTTCTTCAGGTCCACGCTGCTGAGGTACGCCACCAGCCCCGCGGCGAGCATCCCCTCCGCCAGCTCGGCGGACGGCATTCCCCACAGCGGAAAGAGCGGTTCGATCCCCGTCCCCGCCATCTGCTTCTCGCGGTAGCCGCGCACGTCTTCCAGGAACAGGTCGCCGAACGCCATGCGCTCTATGCCCTTGGCCGCGCACCCGGCCACGAACTCGCCCATGACCGCATCGCACTGTTCCATCGTGCACGGATCGGGCAGCTTGATCGTCTCGAGCGGCAGCCCCGCCGCCTGCGCCTGCCGCCGAAGCAAGTCCGCGCGCGTCGCGTGCATGGATACGCGGTTGAACCGCGCGTTCAGCACGCTGAACAGGCCGACCACCTCGACGGCGGGATCCCGGCGCAGCAGATGCAGCGCCCACGCACTGTCCTTGCCGCTGCTCCAGCTGAGTAGGACCTGTTTCCTGGTCATGCGCTGCCTCTCCCGGCGCGAAGGACGACGCCTGCGTCCTGCCGGACCATTCAAATCCGCGAATTCCTATTCGCGGATTTGGGCCCTACTGTTCCTCGTGCGTCGCCCCCGGCATCAGGCCGGCGAAGGAGACCGTGGCGTATTCGCAGACGCTTGAGTTCCCGCTGCACAGGTCGGCGAGCGTGTTCCAGAACTGCTCCTGTGCCTGCGGCGATTCCGGCTCGTGTGCGTCGCCGGGCTCGGCGTCCGCGACCGGCACGCGCTCCCGCGTTGCCGCGCCGCCGGCGTCCCTCCCGGCGGGCGTCTTGTCGCCGGCGCCCGGCATGGCCGCGGCCCAGAGCGCGTGCGCATACAGGCCGGGCACCGAAGAGACGACACCCGCCACCACGGGATGGTCCGCCCCGCCTTCCCGATGGCGAGCCCCGGCGCCGTCCGCCCGGCTGTCGGGCATCGGCCGGATCCGAACGGTGATCCCCTCCAGACACGCAGGCCGGACGACCGAACAGGCTGCCGGTTGGCCGTCCTTGAGCAGGTCCTCACAGATCTGTTTGAGCGATTCGGCCATCGCCCTGTCGAACACCTTGCCTTTGAGCGCCGCCGTGCGTTCGCCCAGTGCCGGGTCGCCCGGCGGGGCGTGCACCGCCCGTATGGTGTTCGCGGCCGGCAGGAGTCTTCGGTTCAATTCTTGATCGCACGCGCATGCTTCCGCCACCGCCGCCAGTTCGTCCAGGCTCAACCCGGCGGCAAGCCCGGCCACGGCGGCAGGTTCCGCGGCGGCCAGTGCCGTTTGGATTTCCCGGCGCCGCTCGGCCGAGACGCGGTCGGGGGCGGGGTAGGGTGGTAACTCGTTCTCCGCCTTGCCCGCGAGCCTGGCGTCGGCCCGCGCCCGAAGCAGGGCCCTTCCGCGCTCGCCCCACAGGTACAGAAGCGCCCCGGAACTGCGTTCTTCGTCGTCCTCAGCCGAGTACAGCGCCTCGATCGCCCAACGCGCCGTGTCGGCAACGGCCATCGTCTCGCCTGTCCAGTCTGGCCATTCGTCGGACTGGCACGGGCGCTCGTCCGCGATCAGCTTCTTCCACATCTCGGCATGGTCCGCCACGTTCAGCTTCAGCGGCGGCGCGTCCGCCGGTTCCTCGTCCGCCATGCCCGCGTCCATATACCGGCCGTACCGCCTGTACACCCCGATATGCGGCACAAGCGCGATGAGCCGCACGCGCAGCGGCGCGGCTTCGGCCTTCCGTGCCGCTTCCAACACGGCCGAGACGGCGGCGCTCTCCTCTTCCCGAACCAGTCGCTGCGTGAGCAGGTCGTCCACATCCTCCCACGTCGCCCGGCCGCCCGCCAGCTCGGCGAGCAGCTCGGCCAGCGATTTGCCGGCCACCGCGTCGCGCAGATACTTGACGGCTGCCTTGCGCGACTCGTCGCGGTACCGGCGAAAGCGCGCGTCGCGTGGCTCGGCATCCGCCGGTTCCGCCGCCAGCTTCTGCTCGAGCAAGGCGATGTACTTCAGGGCAAACTCCTCCGCCGCGGCGCCTTTGGCCGCGACGTACTCTCTTACGACATACTGATGCCGATCGGGGTCCGCCGCCTCCAGCAGATGCTGCTCGGCCAGCGCGTTGTCGCTCGCGTTGGTCGACACCAATAGCCACCACAACGCGCTTTCCGACTGCTGGTGGTCCTCTTTCTTCAGATACAGCGCCGCGAGTTCACTCGGCGTCTTGTCCCGATTCGCCGCGTACCACGCGGCGCAGGCTTTGCGGAACGGGCCGGCCGGCAGCCGGTCGAGTTCGTAGGAGCGCCGGTCGCCGGCAATGAGCAGAGGCCGCAGCAGCGCGCGGGCAATATCGCCGCGCCGCGCCGGGCGCTGCATCTCGTCGAACAGTTGGGCGATCCGCTCTTCGGTCAACTCCTCGTTCCGGCTCGAGTAGTGGTGGCGTACGTGCCGGTACCCGCGCACATCGGCCATGTCGATTCCGGTGAGGTAATCGTCCTTCACCAGCGCCAGCAGCAGCGGCACCGCCTGCATCCGCATACCGGTTATCCGTTCCGCCATGTCCGGCTCTCCGGCTTGCACGGGACCTTTCCCTCGGCGGGACGCCGCGCCCAGCACCCACAGATGGTTCCTGGCGGGGTAGCGCTGTTCCCAACTCCAATCGGTGGCCGTAGCCAGCGCGGTGGCCAGCGTACGATGCGCGTCGGTCAGCCCTTCGCCTTCAACGGCCGGCGGGTCGGGCTGCGCGACGCGGTTGGCGATCAGCCCCAGAAGCCGCTTCGCGGCAGGCGCCGTGCGCCAGCCGAGCGGGAACCGCTCCAGCAGTTCCTCGATTCCTCGTCCGAGCGCGTCCCAGTCTTTCGCGTCGCGGAACGTGCGGTAAAGCTGCGTGTACTGGCTCTCCGCAAGCGCGTTCATGCCGGCCAGGACCACCTCGCGCGGGTCGCCGGCAATGCCGAACAGCGTGTCGACGAGCTGGCCGGCTTCCGCCGACCGGCCGCGCCGGTGGATATTGGCGGCGAAGAAGAAGATCTCCGCGTAGCTATCGGAGTCCAGCCGGCGCCGCTTGTCGCTTTCGGCTGTCTTGCTGAGGAACGCGGTGAGGGCCGCTATGTCCGTGTCCAGGTCGGCCGGCCGCCATGTGCCGGCCGGCTCGTTTTCGGCCCAGCGCTCAGCCCGCCTGATCCGCTCACGCCGGCCCTGCCGCCGCGCCTCCCGGTATTGCTTCTCCTGGAACGCCTCGTCATACAGGCGCACAACGCAGCGCTGCTCCACGACGAAGGTGCTCAGGCCCTGCTTGTCTTCCTTCACGAGCCAGGCATTGCCGGCCAGCCCGGCCTCGCGCGGGATCTCGGAGTCCATATCGACAAAGCCGGGCCCGCCGTGCGCCTCCAGGGTCACGTATGTCGCCGCGGTGACGTCCGGCAGCCCCAAGCCGAAGAACTTCGCGAAACCGGCTTCGTAGTCTCTGGCTTCCGCGCGCGCGAGCAGCAGCCACGCACCCAGAACGGCGAGCCTGACGCATTCGTTTCTCATGATTCTGATCCCCCAAGACAGTAGAAGCGGCGTCCCTGGCGCGCCGAAGCGTCCGCGCGAAGGCGGCTCGCCGCTTGCGCCGGGCCGAAGGCCCGTCAACACCGACCGCCCGAACATGCCGCCGTGAGGCAGAGCCGAGCCGTGCTCGCCTTCTCACTCCTGCATGAGTCTGGCCTGCGCCTTGCGGAAATCCTCCTCGGTCGGCGGGCCCCAGAGCGAGAACAGCTCCAGGTTTTCCCTGGCGGCGAAGTGGCCCTGTTCCGCGGCCTTCGTGTACCAGTAGATGGCCTCGACGTAGTCCTGCTTCACGATCTCGCGCTGCCCCTTGTAGTACAGCTCCGCGAGTTCGAACTGGGCCTCGGGCACACCCTCCCATGCGAGAGTCTCCAGGCTCTTGAACGCGTCTTTCAGGCCCTTCTGTACCGCGTTGCGGTACAGTTGCGCCGCGGTCGCGTAGTCCTGCTCCACGCCGTCGCCGTCGGCGTACAGGCGGGCGATCTTTATCGTCGCCTCTCCGGCGGTGCGCCCGTAGCCGCCGGCCGCCTTGTGGAACCAGCGCATGGCCTCCTCCTGATCCTGCGCCACACCGCGCCCTTCGGCGTACAGCGTGCCGAGCGCCAGCATGGCGCTGCGGTCGTTCTCGGCGACGGCCTTTCGATACCATTCCACAGCTTTCTGTTCGTCCTTCTCGACGCCGTGCCCGCCGCGCGCGTAGATGTCGCCGATCGCGCGCTTCGCCTGGGAGTAGTCGGCGCCTTTCTCGAACCATTTCAGCGCTTCGGCGTAGTCCTTCTTCATGCCGCGCCCGTAGAAGTGGAGGTTCCCGAGCCTGTAGGGCGAGTATTCATGGCCCAGTCCGGCGCCCTTCTCGAACCACTTGGCGGCCTGCGCGAAGTCACGCTTCCTGCCGCCCTTGCCGAACTCATGGATCAAGCCGAGGTTGTGGCAGGCCTGGTCGCTGCCCTGTTCCGCCGCCTGCTCATACCAACGCATGGCCTCGGCAAGGTCCTGCTTGACCCCGAGCCCCTCCTCGTAGAGGTACCCGACGTGGACAAGGCCCGTCGGGTTCCCCTTTTCCGCCGCCCGCTTCGCCCACTTCATGCCCTCGGCGTAATCCCGTTTCACGCCCTTGCCGTTGATGTACATGTGCCCGAGGTTCGCCATGGCCAGCGCATTGCCGGTCTCGGCCGCTTTGCGGTACCAGTTCACCGCCTCGCGCGCATCCTGCGCGACACCCCAGCCGTTCTGGTAATAGTAGCCCAGCGAGTTCATCCCCCGCTCGCAGCCCATCTCGGCCGCCTTGCGCACCCATTTCACCGCCTCAACACGGTCGCGCGCCACGCCGCGGCCGTACGCGTACATGTCGCCGATGTGCCAGTAGGCGCAGCATTTCCCGGCCTCACCCGCCTGCCGGAAGAGCTCCAGCGCCTTGGCCGGGTCTTGCGGCACGCCCTTGCCGTCCTGGTACGCTTCGGCCAGCGAACACATGCCGTCCATGTTGCCCTTCTGTGCCGCCTGCCGGAACAGGCCGACCGCCTGCTCGACGTCCTGTTCGATGCCCTTGCCGGCCTGGTAGGCGAGTCCCAACTCGTGCATCGCGCACAGGCTGCCCTTTGCGGCCGCTTCGCGGTAGAGCTGAACGGCACGCGGCAGATCCTGTTCCACGCCGTCGCCATAGTAGAGCAGCCGGCCGACCAGCCAGATGGAGCGCGGGTAGCCGCCCTTGGCGGACTTGCCGAACCACTTGTCGCGCTCGGCGTTGTTCTTCTCGACGAGGATGCCCATCCAATAGAGGTAGGCCAGGTTCTTCTGGAAGAAGACGTCGCCGCTTTCGGCCTTGTCCTTCAGCCACTGCAGCCACGGCCCGTCGATTTCGGCGCCGAACGCCTGCGCCATGCTCGGGCGCAATTCCGTAAGCGTCTTCGTGCGGCCCAGCGCCAGCAGCGCTTCCCGGCAGACGTAGAGCGGAACCGTATAGCCCTGCCGCGCGGCCGGTTCGAGCGCCTTGAAGATCCGCTCCAGCGAAGCCGGCGTGCCGTCGTAGGAAACGGCCGGAATGTCAGTGGGGAGAATCACGAGCTTCAGGGCCGCTTGGGCGGGCGGCACGCCGCCGATGCTCAGGGCGAGGCCCAGCAGAAAAGCCGGCATGCGCGTGCGGGGGCGGGACCCGTTCTTCATTTCGGTCGCAGTCTCGCATCCGGCTCGGCCGTTGTCAACGCTGCATGGGACGTCCCTGATCCGAAAATACGGGCGAGCCGATCCTGAAACACGGTGCATGGCACCATGGCAGGCGTGGCGGCGCGCGGTCACCGGCCGGCGCCGCCTTCCTGCATGAGACGGGCCTGCGCCTTGCGGAAATCTTCTTCGGTCGGCGGCCCCCAGAGCGAGAGCAGGTCCAGGTTCTCCTTCGCGGCGAAGTGGCCTTGCTCCGCAGCCTTGGTGTACCAGTAGATGGCCGCGACGTAGTCCTGCTTCACGATCTCGCGCTGCCCTTTGTAGTACAGTTCCGCCAGTTCGAACTGGGCCTCGAGCACGCCCTCCCATGCGAGAGTCTCCAGCCTCTTGAACGCGTCTTTCAGGCCCTTCTGTACCGCGCTGCGGTACAGTCGCGCGGCGGTCGCATAGTCCTGCTCCACGCCGCCGCCCTCGGCGTACATGCGCGCGATCTTCAGCGCGGCCTTGCCCGCGCTCTGCCCGTAACCGCCGGCCGCTTTCGCATACCAGCGCATGGCCTCGCCGGGGTCGCGCTTCACACCCAGCCCCTCGGCGTACAGGTTGCCGAGCGCGACCATCGCCTCGCGATCGTTCTGTGCAACGGCCTCGTGGTACCACTTCAGGGCCTGCTCCGGATCGCGCGTCACGCCGTGGCCGCCCTGCGCATAGATGTCCCCGATTCCGCGCTTCGACTTGGCGTGGTTCAGCGCCTTCTTGTACCATTCGATCGCGAGCACATAATCCTTCTTCACGCCCCAGCCGAACTGGTGCGCCTGGCCCATCAGGCAGCACGAGCCGTCGTGCCCCTGCTCCGCGGCCAGCCGGCGCCATTTCGCCGCCTGCGCATAGTCCTTCTTGCTCACATTGATCCAGTACAGGTTGTGCTGGGCCTGCGACTCGCCCTGCTCGGCCGCCGCCAAGTACCATTTCTCCGCCTGCCGCTTGTCGCGCGGGACGCCCAGGCCCTGGTCGTACATCCAACCGAGGCTGCATTGTGCTTGGGCGTTGTCTTGGTCCGCAGCCCTGCGGAGCCACTTCAGCGCTTCGGCGCAGTCGCGCGCGACCCCTTTGCCGCGCATGTATCGCCCGCCAAGATTCGCCTGGCCCATCAATTCGTTCTTCTCCGCCGCTTTGCGGAACCAGTACACGGCCTGCTCGTCGTCCCGGCTGGTTCCCACGCCCAAGGCGTACATGTGCCCCAGATTGTTCTCCGCGCGCGGCAGCCCCAGTTGCGCGGCTTCCCGGCACAGACGCAACGCCGCCTCGTGGTCCTTCTCCACTCCATTTCCGTCTTCGTATGCCTGGGCGAGACTGCACTTGGCGTCAAGGCTCCCCTTCTCGAGCGCTTCCCGAAAGAGGCGCACCGCTTGCGCGTAGTCGGTGTCGACCCCCAACCCCTTGTAGAAGCAGCGGCCCAGCGTCGCGCCGGCGCGTACGTAGCCCTGTTCCCAGGCCTTGCGGTACCACGCCGGACCGGCCGCCGCCTGCTCAGCGGCCAAGCGGCCGTCGCAGATGAGATCCGCCAGAACTTTTTGGAAGAAGGGATCGCCTTGTTCCGCTTTGCCCCGCAGCCAGGCCAACCACTGGGCTTCGATCTCCTCGGGCGGCTGCTCGCGAGCGGTCTGCGGGAAATCCGCGAGTTCGTCGTAGCGGCGCAGGGCGAAGGCGGCCTCCCGGCAGGCATAGAGCCCCACGCTCGATCCCTGCCCGGCCACCGGCCGCAGCGCCTCGAGAATGGCCTCCAGCGAAGCCGGCGTGCCGTCATACGAAACCGGTGGGATGTCGGCCGGCAGCACGACGACTCGCAACGCCGCCTCCGCCGTGCCGAGCCCGGAGAATGAGAGGAGCAGGCAGGACAAGACAAGCAGAACAGGCGGGGCAACTCGACACAGGCGCTTCATGGCGGGGCTACTGTCGCATTTCCTGCCTCGCGCGTCAACGTCGCCCCGGCACGAAGCAACAGATTCCGGATTCGCTCCGTGCTGCCGGCCAGGTCTTCGAAGGTTTCGTTCTTGGTTTCCTGCCGCCACAAGGCCGTCAATCCGGGCGGGAAGACGGCGGCGGGATCCCGGGCCAACTCATCGAGTACCTGCATGCAGGTCTGGCCGAATGCGTTGCGGATCGTGAGGTCCGCGCCGCCGGCGATGAGGGCTTCGATCGTTTCGCTCTGTCCGAGCAGCAGCCCCTGAAAGAGGCCGAGGAAGAGGGTGGGGACTCCGTACCGCGTAACGGCGTTGATGTCCATACCCCGCGCCATGAGTGTTCGAGCGAGATCCGCGTGCCCGCGCAGCACGGTCCACTGCAGCAGGTTGAACCCGTCCCGGTCGACCACGTTCAGGTCGGCATCCCGTGCGCGTTCCGTCAGGACCCGTACAAGACTGACGGTGAAGTCGTCTTCCGCCGTGAGGTCGGCGCCATGGCGCAGGAGGAACGCAACCGTCCATTCATCGCCACCCCTCGCCGCCGCGCCGAGCAATGTGCTGTCGAATGCCACATCGACATTCGCGTCCGCGCCGCGCGCCGCGAGGAAGTCGGCCATGTCGGGCGAACTGCACTTGGTCAGCGCCGATTCCAGCGGACTGGGCAGGTACCGGGTGGTGCCGTCGGCGCGCGCGTCTTCGCCGCCCGGCAGGTCCAGGTCCGCGCCCGCATCGGCCAGGAGCTCCAGCGCTTGCAGGTCCTCCGCGTCGATCGCGTAATGCAAGCCGGCGGCGCCCAAACGGTCCATTCGGTTCACGTCCGCCCCGGCCGAAACGAGGGCGGCAAGCACGGCGTGCATCCCCTTCTTGGCTGCAAGTGCCACGGTTGACTGGTTGATTTTCGACGTGCGCAGGTTTACGTCGGCGCCGGCGCCGATCGCCAGCAGCGCGACGTCCGAATCGCCCTTCTCCAGCGCGCGTACGAGACGTCTTTCGGCCGCCATCTTCCGCGCCCGTTCGGTCAGCGGCGCCTTTTGCGCCCGTGCGGACATTCTCCCGCCGTACAGGCCTTTCATGACGAGCGGCTGCGCGACCGGCCGAGGCAGATTGTCCAGGTCAAGGTCCGCCTCGTCGAGCACACGCCGGTCTGCGCCCTTCTCGATCAGCAGCCGGCACAGATCATCGTGCCCGTTCCGTGCGGCCAGCAGCAGGGCCGTTTCGCCCGAGTTGTTCGTCATGCCGAGCGCGGCGCCATGGGCCAGCAGCATTTCGACCATGCCGCGGAAACCCATATCGGCCGCCAGCATCAAGGCGGTGCAGCCCAGCGCATCGGAGGCGTTCACGTCCGCACCGGCATCTACGAGCAGGCCAGCCAGCCGCAGGCCCGGTGAAGCCAGGGGCGAGGAGGGATCAAGCCGGCCCGCTGGCGGGACTTCAGGCTTCTCGGACGCAAAATCCAGCCCGCCCCACGCCGAGAGTGCGTGCAGCAAGTTCATCATCCGGACAAGCGCCAGCAACGGCGTGTTGCCCTGCGGGTCCTTGGCGTTCACGCCCGCGCCCTTCTCGATCAGGAACGCCGCGATCTCTGGAGCCAGCGCCCGGACCGCGGCGTGCAGTGGCTCCCCTTGGCCGCCCGTGCCGTTCGGGTCCGCCCCTTTCCCCATTAGATAACGCACAGCGTGCAGCTTCCTCTGCGCACAAGCCAGCGTCAGGGGCGTCTGGCTGGGCTGCACCTGTTCCTCCCCGCCGTCAGTATGCGTGGCACGCCGGCCGCCCGAGGCGTCATTCACATCCATCCCCTGCTGCAACAGAAAATCGACCATCTCCAGATTGTCCGCATCGACAGCCGCCAGCAGTGCGGAATGCTCCTCGCGCACCTCGGCATCCAGCGTCATTCCGTCAACTCGCGAGAGGGACCTCGTCAGTACCTTGGCGCCGCGCCCGACAAGGTGCTTGGCAAGCCCATTCTGATGCGTGCGGATCGCCAGCAGGAGCGGCGCGTGCCCCTGCGGCGTGCACACGTCGATGTCCGCCCCCGCCTCGATCAGGAAGCGCGCCATCTCTTCATTCGACACGTGGATGGCGGCGAGCAGCGGATTGATACAGACGATGTTGTCGCGATCGTCCCAACGTAGCTCGTTGCTCAGCGCGTTCAGCTTGGCGCCGTGCCGCACCAGGAGCCGGGCAAGCGGAACCGATGTGTCACGGCGGTCGGTGAGGCATACGAGCGTGAGCGCCGTCAGCCCGTTCGTGTCGGCCGCGTTGACGTCGGCGCCGTGTTCGATCAGGAGGCGGGCGGTCCCGCCTTTCAGTCGCTTGGCGGCCAAGCCGAGCGCGGGCAGCCCGTCATAATAAGGATGACGCGTGTCGGGCGAAACGCCGGCGCGGAGATAACCCAGAACAGCGGCCTCATCGCCGCGCTTCACCGCGGACAGGAAAGGTCCTTCCCGCTCCACGGCGGGCCGCGCCGGCGGACCATTGGCCGGCTCGTGCTTCGGGCGGGTGGCGCAGCCGGTCACACAAAGGAGAACGAGGAGCGTGACCGACCACGCGCCGCGCTGCGTGGTGCAGGGCGTCAGCATGCGCACCGCATGGTAGCAGGAGCAGCCGGGCGGGGGAAATAGGAAAAACGCGCTGCCGGTCGGCGGGGGGGGGCTCGCGCCCACAGCGTTGCGGCCGACCTCTGCTACGTTGTTACTTTTTGTAGTATCAATTTCACGGCTTGACTTCCGTCCGCGGGGTGATATACTGCCGCCGGTTATTACATGGCTAGGTGGGGCGGTTCGGCCCGGGTGCCGTCACCCGCGCGCACGGGGATAGGGGTTCATGAGGCGTCTCCCTCGTTTCGGTTTGGCTCTGCTCGCGACGTTGTTGCTCTCCGGCGTCGCTCTGGCCCAGACCAGTGAGGTGGCCCGCACGCATGACGGATGCGGGGGCTGGAGCACGAACGCGACCTGCCAGACCGTCATTGCCGCGTGTCAGCCCTGCCCGGTCGGCTTCCTGGAGCACACGAACGACTTCCTCGCTTACAGCGGTTTCCTGCACAGCTTCCTCATGCACACCAACTTGGACACCGACGCCGACGGGCTCGTGGACGAGAACGACCCCGACAACGACGGCGACGGGCTCGACGACGACGAGGAGCTGAGCGGCGCCCGGTTCTCGCCGGTCACGGCAACCAGCCCGCAGGAGGCGGACACCGACGGCGACGGCCTCAGCGACGGCGCCGAAGCCGCCGCCGGCACGCACCCGGGCGACGCGGAGCAGTGCCTGGAGATTTCCGATTTTCAGTATTCGGGCGGCGAGGTGGTCCTCACATGGGTGAGCCGCGAGGGGTACCAGTACGAGATCGTCTGCGCCACGAGCGTCGTCGACCTGGCGACGGCCACGCAGGTCGTCGCCACGATCACGGCCGGTACCGGTACCGGCGCGTGGCAGATCGCCGAATCCGTGTGCACGAACTCGGCGGGGGAAACCGCCCGGTTCTACAGGGTCGATTTGAAGTAGCGTTTCGATCGGCGCGCCGGCGGGAGCCGGCAAGCCGGCAGGACATACCCGCGGGAGACAGATCATGATGCGGTCAAAACGAAGCCTGCTCGCACTGGGAGCAGTTACGCTGATGCTCAGCACGGCACTTACGCTGTTTGCGGAAGTGCCGTATCACATCACCTATCAGGGGCGCCTGCTCGACGAGACCGGCACCCCGCTCGACGGCACGAACGTGGATGTCATCGTTGAGCTCTACCCCACCAGCAGCGGCGGCAGCGTTCTGTGGTTTCAGGACATCGACGACGTGCCCGTGCAGAACGGAATCTACTCGTTCGTGTTCGGCACGAACTCCGCCACCTTCCGCGCCGCGCTGACCAACGACGAGTGCTGGCTGCAACTCCTGATCGACTTCCAGGTGCTCACCCCGCGGCAGCGGCTGCTGGCGGCGCCCTACGCCGTGCGCAGCGCCGAGACCGCCACGGTCGGCACCAACACGGTGATCTCCGACGGCATCATCACCGGCGACCACATCCAGGACTGGACCCTCACCTGGGAGGACATTGCGCTGGGCGGCATCGAGGGCGTCAACATCGCCAGCAACACGATCCAGTCGTACCACATCGCGTCGAATTCCGTCTACCTCTACCACGCCGCGCCTGAACTGCGCGGCTGGACCGACGCCGGGTTCGACGTGTACGTGACCGACCCCGCGGACAGCGTCGCGATCGGCACCAACTCCGCGGGCGCCGCGAAGCTCTACGTGCTGAACCCCGGCGGCCGCGCCGTGGAGGCGTATGCCTATCAGGAAGCGGTCGTCGCCAACAGCTCGCACGGCACGGCCCTCTCCGCCCAGGCCCCGGACAATACGGTCATCGCCAACGCGGCAAATTCCTGCGCGGTCAACGCCTATGCCGCCAACGCCTATGCCGTCTATGCGAATGCCGCCACCTCGCAAGCGGTCTACGCCTATTCCGGGGGCGACTACGGCGTGTATGCACAGGCCGGTCAGAACAACGCCGTCTACGCCTCCGCCGGTAACTACGGCGTCCAAGGCCGCGCACAGCAGAGCTACGGCGTGTATGCGCAGGCCGGCCACGACTACGGCGTGTATGCGATCGCCGGGCAGAACTACGGCGTCTTCAGCGAAGCCGTCCACAACTACGGCGTCTACGGCGAGGCCCGCAACAACAACGGCGTCGTCGGCAGTGCCGCCAACTACGGGGTGTACGGACAGGCTGCCTATCAGTACGGCGTGTACGGCACCTCGCTGTACCACGCGGTCTACGGCCAGGCGTTCTTCGACGGTGTGCATGGGCTCGCGACCGGCAACCGCGGCGTGCATGGCGAAGCGGAGAGCGACTACGGGGTCTACGGCGTGGCGTCGAACAAATACGGCGTCTATGGAACCGCACCGCAGAACGCGGTCTACGCCGCGGCGGAGAACTACGGGGTCTACGCCGTCGTCTCCAACAACTACGCCGTCTACGCCAATGCCGGCAACTACATGGGCGTCTACGGCTACGCCGGCCACAACAACGGCGTCTATGGCGAGGCGGCCAACAACTTCGGTGTGCACGGCCGCGCCACGCAAAACGGTGTTATGGGCAATGCGTCCTACTACGGCGTGTACGGCTATGCCTCCGTCATGGCCGGCGTGTGGGGACAGTCCGACGGTTCTTACGGCGTCTGGGGCCAAGCGGCGGAAAATGGTGTCGTCGGGTCCGCCCAGATGAACGGTGTGTACGGCTATTCCTTCTCCAGCAACGGCGTGTACGGCTACGCCTCCATCAACGGCGGCCTGGTCGGCAATGCCCAGAACTACGGCGTGCTCGGCTACGCGCGCAACGAAAACGGCGTCTACGGCTATTCCACCAAGGAGTACGGCGTCTACGGCGAGGCGGTGAACTACGGCGTCTACGGGAACGCCGCCACCAACTGTGGCGTTTACGGGTACGCACGCAACTGTGCCGTGTACGGCAACGCGGAGGTCAACTGCGGCGTGTACGGCAACGCCGGCAACTACGGCGTCTATGCCGTCGCCTCCAACAACTACGGCGTTGCCGCCTATGCCCAGAATTGCGCCGTCTACGCAGAGGCCGTCGACTCCTACGGCGTACGCTCCTATGTGACGGGCGGCTCCTACGCCGTCTATGGCAACGCGGCCGAGAATTATGCCTTTTACGGCTATGCGTCGGGCAACTACGGCGTGTACGCCTACGCCGCCGTCAACGTGGGCGTCTACGGCAAGGCCGACAATTTCGGCGTGTACGGCAACGCGATCGGCGGCCGGTGCGGCGTCTACGGCGAGGCGACGGACAACGGCGTCAAGGGATACGCGACCGATAGCTACGGCGTGTACGGCTACGCGGACGCCAATTACGGCGGCTACTTCAAGTCCGGCTCGGGCAACGCGTTGTTCTGCAACGGGAACCTGATCATCCAGACCGGCTATGACGTCCGGTACAACAACGGCACGTACAAGGCCTTCACGATCGACCACCCGCTCGACCCCGCGAACAAGGTCTTGCGCCATTTCTGCGCGGAGGGTCCCAAGGCATTTGTCGTCTACTCCGGCCGCGCGTCGGTCGGGCCCGACGGCGCGGCGCGCGCCGAGCTTCCGGCCTACTTCTCGGCGCTGGCCCGCGATCCGCAGGTGCACCTGACCCCGCGCGGCTGCGCGATGCCGGAACTGCATTGCGCCGGAATTAGCGGGAATACGCTTACGATTCAGGGCGGCCGGCCGGGCGGTGCGGTGGACTGGCAGGTCACCGCCGAACGCGACGACCGGCAGGCACGTTACGAACGGGTCACGCAACTCGTAGAGGACGAGAAGGGCAAGCCCGGCTTGCCCGCGAAAGGACACTATATCTTCCCCGCGGCCTATCATTGAGGCCGCGTCTGCCCCTGTGAGCGCGGGCTCTGCGGGGGAGTGGACGTAGGCGGCGGAACTCGGATATGAAGCGTATTGTACAACTGGCGATTGCCTGGGCGCTGCTCGCCGTGCAGCTCAGCGCCGTGCCGTACCCGGCTAATTTCCAGGGCCGCCTCCTGGACCCGCAGGGCGCGCCCGTCAACACGAACGTTGCTGTCCTCGTTCGCTTGTATGACGCGGCCTTGGGCGGGAGCCTCAACTACAGCGCCGATCTTGGCTCCGTCCCCGTGCAGGACGGGCTGTACAGCTTCAGTTTCGGCGAGGAGAGCGCCGAATTCATGGGCGCGCTCACGAACGGCGCCGAGTGCTGGCTCCAACTCGAAATCGACGGCGCGCCCGTCCTGCCGCGGCACCGGCTGGTCGCCGTCCCCTATGCCGTGCTCAGCGGTGATACCGACCGGGTGGACACCAACGCGGTGATCGCCACGGCTGTCGTCCGCGCGGAGCATCTGGCGCCGAACACGATCGCCTGGCCAGACTTCGTGCTGAATACGATCCAGGGCGTCAACATGGCCTCCAACACCGTGGAGGCCCAGAATATCGCCTCCAACGCCGTGCAGGTCACTCACGTTCGCCCCGAGCTGAAGGGATGGACGGACTCCGGATCCTTCCTCGTATACGCGACGGATTCCGATGACTATGTGGCAATCGGGACCAACGACCCCGGTGCCCGACTGACCGTTCGCACGGACGGCGAGCCCGGCCTGGTGGCGCACGCCCTCCTGAATGCCGTCTCGGCGGAAGCAACCGTCCGCAGCGCCGTCTTTGCCGCGGCGCCGAGCAATGCGCTCTATGCAACCGCTCTCGACAAGTATGCCGTGAACGCGTACGCAGGTGACGCCTACGCGGTGCGCGCCAATGCCGCCACCAGCCGCGGCCTCTACGCGGTTACCCCGGGTGAGCACGCCGTCTATGCCTACATACAGGGCGCTCAGGGCGTATGGGCCTCGGCCCTGAATCGCGGCGTCTACGCGAACGTCACCGACGACATCGGCGTCTACGCCTATTCCGGCGGGCCGACGGCACTGCACGCGCTGGCCCTTATCAACTACGGCGTCTACGGGGTCGCCTCCAACGGCTGCGGCGTGTACGGCAACGCGCATGCCGACTATGGCGTCGCCGCCGAGGCCGCCTACTACGCCGTCTACGGCAGCGCCAAGAGCAACTACGGCGTGTTCGGGAATGCCCTCTCCAACGCCGTCTACGGGCTCGCCCTCAACGACGCCGTCTACGGCTACGTCGAGGACTGCTGCGCTGTGCAGGGCAATGCCGTCAACTACGGCGTGTACGGCCGGGCGGGGGGCAAGTATGGGGTCTACGGCTACTCGCCGAATTCCGGCGTGTTCGGGGCGGGCGAAAACTACGGTGTGTACGGCAACGCCCTGAGCAACTATGCCGTCTACGCCAACGCCCGCCTCAACTGCGGCGTCTACGGCTACGCCGCCAACAACGGCGTGTATGGCTATGCGGTCGAGAACTGCGGGGTCTACGGGGAAGCCCCTCAGAATGCCGTCTACGGCAACGCCACCGCCTGCGGCGTGTTCGGTTACGCCTCCGGCACCCACGGCGTCTACGGTTATGCCGGATCCGCCTACGGCGTGTACGGACAGGCCGACACCGCCTACGGCGTGGCCGGCCAGTCCAATCCCGGCCGAAACGCCGTGCTCGGCATGGCCTCCTGGACCGGCGTCTACGCTTATGCGGCCGTCGACTACGGCGCCTATGGAAACGCCGGGAACTACGCCGTCAACGGCTACGCGCAGAACATGTACGGCGTTGCGGGCATCAGCAAAGACACGCACGGCGTTTACGGCGAGGCCGACGCCAACGGTGTGTTTGGGTTCGCGGAGTACAACTGGGGCGTCTTTGGAAAAGCCTATCACTACGGGGTCTACGGCAATGCATCCGCCGGCAACTACGGGCTTTACGGCGAAGCCTGGAACTATGGCGTCTACGGCGTCGCCTCCAACAAGTACGGCGTTTTCTCCACCGCGCCGAAGAACGCGGTCTTCGCCCAGGCCACCCATCTGATGGGTGTGAACAGCCGCGTGACGAGCGGTTCCTATGCCGTTTACGGCAACGCCGCCGATTCCTATGCGCTCTACGCCTATGCGAGCGGCGACAATGCGTTTTACGCCGAGGCGGCCGTCAACAGAGGCGTCTACGGCAAGGCCGACAACTACGGCGTCTGGGGCAATTCGATAGGCGGCGTCTACGGGGTCTACGGCTATGCTGCAAATGAGGCGGTCAAAGGATACGCCACGAATTTGTACGGCGTGACAGGCTACGCCGACACCAATTACGGCGGCTACTTCAGCACCTCCACGGGCTACGGCAAGAACGCCGTCTACTGTAACGGCAACCTGACGCTGGGAACCGGCTACAACATGCGTTACGCGAACGGGACCTACAAAGCCTTCACGATCGACCACCCGCTCGATCCCGGCAACAAGGTGCTGCGCCACTTCTGCATGGAAGGGCCGGAGGCACTCGTGCTGCACTCGGGCTCCGTGACTGCGGACGAGGCCGGTACCGCGTTTGTCGATCTGCCAGACTACTTCGACGCCTTGAGCCGCAACCCGCACGTTCAGTTGTCCGCGCGCGGCGCGCCCATGCCGAACCTGCACTACGCCGCGCTCAGCGGCAACACGCTCACTATCCGCGGCGCCGCGCCGGGCGGGACCGTCGACTGGCGGGTCACCGCCGAACGCGACGACCCACAGGCGCGCCACGAACGCCGTACCCGCCCGGTGGAGGACGCCAAGGGCGGTCTTGGCCTGCCCGCACCCGGCGCCTACATCTTCCCCTCGGCATCGGCCGTGCGATTCGGCGTCGTGAACCCTTAGGCATTGAAAACCCGGTTTCATCGGGCTAGAGTGACCTTCCGTGAAGACCCTCCGCCAATACTGGCTGCTCGCCGCGCTGCTGCTGCTCGCCACGGCCTGGTCCGTACGGCTCGTTGAGGATATCGACGTGCAGTGGCACCTGCGGATCGGCAAATGGATGTGCGAGAACCGGCGCGTCGTGCGCGAGGACTTCTTCTCCGTCTCGAAGTGGGGCCGCGAATGGACCAGCGTGCCCTGGCTCTATCAGTGCATCATGGCCTGGCTCGTGGACCGGTTCGGCTGGCTCGGGCCAACCGTATGGCAGTGGCTCGCCGCGCTCGCCGTCACCGTGCAAACCGCGTTCCTCGTCTGGCTCTACCGCAGGCGCGGCACTGTCTGGGATTGGCGCTGGCCCGCGTTGTCGGTGCCGGCTGCGCTGTTCGTCGGCGAGGCGCTGCGCGCGGCGGAAATCCGGTTCATGCACCGGCCGGAGATGAACAGCTACGTCCTGATCGGGACGTTCCTGATCCTGCTCACGCTCCGGCGCCAGGGCCGGGTCCGGCGTGCGGTCTTTCTGCTGCCGCTCCTTCAGGTCTGGTGGGTCAACACGCACGGCGTGTTCGCGCTCGGGCCCATTCTCGTCTGGACGTTCATCGGCGCCGAATGGCTCGACGCGGTTGTGCGGACGCTGATCCGCCTGCGCCGGCGCGCCGCGCACCGACCGGAACCCGGCGCCGCGCAGGCGAGCCAAACGGCCGAGCCGGCGGCGCCTCCGGCCGCCGAACCGGCGCTGGACCGTGCGGCCTGGAAGAACCTCTTCGTATTCACGGCTGCGGGTGCGCTCGTCCTGCTGGCCTGCTTCTTCTCGCCGTACGGCCGCAAAGCCGCGCTCTACCCGTTCCATCTGTTCTACGTGTTGACCGATCCCACCTACAAGTTCGGGATCAGCGAGGGGATCCCCGTCTCCGTCAGGGGCATGTGGCGCGACGGCGGTTGGAACCTGGTCCTGCTGTTCGAGTGGGCGCTGGCCCTGTTCGGCGGGCTGGCTCGCGCCGTCCATGCGTTCACCCGCGGCTGGCGGGATGCCCCGCCGCACGGCGATCGGGTCGCCGCCGCCTGGACCCGCTTCCACGCAGAACTCGGCGCCGGCTATCTCATCGTCTGCGCCGGGTTCCTGCACATCTCGCTGACCGCCATCCGGAACGTGCCGCTCTTCAGCGTCGTGGCCGCCCCGCTCGCCGTCAGCGGCGCGGAGTATCTGCTCGACGCCGTGCGCTGGCCGCTCGAGCGCTGGCGCCCCGCGTCCGCACGATGGGTCTGGACCGGGAGCCGGGTGGCCGGGCGGCTCGCGCTCGCCGCGTTTCTCGTTTGGCTCTATCGCGCGATCGTCAGCGAGCGCTACTACGAGCATTTCCATCGCGGCCAGCGGTTCGCGATCGGGCAGTCCGATCACTCCTTCCCCGTGGCCGGCATGCGCTTCCTGGAGCAGCATCTGCCGAATATGGCGCGCGTGGCGATGTTCGGCGATACCAAGAGCGCCGATATGTTTCTCAACCGGTTCGGCCCCGAATGGAAGACCTACATCGACGGACGCCACGCGGAGGTGTATGACGCCCCGTTCTTCCGGCAGTACGGCGAGACGCTCGGGATACGCGGCCCGTTCTTTCTCGAGGCGGCCAAGTACTCGATCGGGCTCGTCGTCCTCTGCGTGCAGGATATGCCGGGCGGGCAGAGCGAGTTGGCGCGCGACATCTACCGGCATCCCGGCTGGAGTCTCATCTATCTGGACGACTGCGCCGCCATCTTCGCCGCACACCTGCCGGCCAGCGCGCCGGTCATCGCCCGGTTCGCCCTGCCGCCCGCGCCCGCGCCCATGGACGAACAGCAAGTCGTCTACCAGCAATGGCTGGGCAGGACCGGCCGCCGCTTCTACGATCTGTACGAGCCGGCGAACGCCGTGCTCGACACCCGCTGGTGGGTGCAGGGCCTGCTCACCACCCTGCAACTCGGCGGGCTTTGGCGGCCGATCCGCAATCGCGCCGCCTGGCAGGCTTCGCGGACCGCCGCCTTCCTCTCCCGTCTCGGCTGGCCGGCGGTGGCCGACAACATCTACGAGGCCGCCTCGAACACCGATCCCGTGCACTCCGTCGTCATGCAGGAAGCCGTCAACCATGCGATCGCCTGCTTCGAGGCTTGCCAGACGCCGCCGCCGCGCGCCTTCTTCATGGCCCGGCTCAGACACAGATGCGACCGGCTCGCCAAATACGAGCCCGGCCACGTGACCGCGCAGTATGGGCTCGCCTACTGGGAGTATCACAACGACCGCGCACTCGACGCCGCCGTTCGGCTCGAGGCGTTGAGCCGCGCGCGGGATGACGTCGCCATCATCGATCTGCTCGCCATGGCCTACGGCGATCTCGGCGATGCGGCCCGGTCCACTCCGGAGAAGACGCGCCTGTGGAAGAAGGCGGTCCGCGCCTGGCGCCGCCGCCTGACCCGGCATCCCGCCGGGCCCGGCGTCTACCGCGCCTACCTCCGGCTCGGCGACCTGTTTCTGCGGCTCGAGAAGCCGCTGCTCGCGCGCGCCAACTACGTGGCCGCCCTGAACGAGCCCGGGGTTCCCCCGGCGATCGCCGAGCGCGCCAGAAACTATGTGAGGAGTCTCGAAACCACGCTGTACGGCGGCACATTCGTGCCCGGGCCCGACGCCTTGCCGGAAAGCCCGGGCCCTTTTGGGCCGCCGCCCGGTCCCTAACCCGGCGCGCCCGTGCCGCCAAGAGGGGAATCGCGCAAAGCATGAATACCGGTCTCATGCGCCGGCTCGACAGTCTGCTCGGCCTGCCCCTGGCATGGGCGCTCGGCCTGGTCCCGCGCCGCCGGCGCGAGCTGCCCGCCGCGCCCGGGCACGTTGTGGTCGTCAAGTTCTTCGGGCTCGGCAGCATCGTGCTCGCCGCCGCCGCCCTGCGCGCGCTCACCCGCGGCAAGCCGGGCGTCCGGCTCTCGCTCGTCACCTTCGCCAACCATGCCGATATCGAGCCGATGCTGGGCCTCTTCCACGACGTGCTCACCGTGCGTACGGATACCGTCGGCCATGTCGTGCGCGATACCCTTCGGCTCCGGGCCAGCCTGCGCCGGTTGCGGCCCGACGTCGTCGTGGACATCGAGTACTTTTCCAAACTCGCCACCGTGCTTTGCGCGACGCTTGGCGCTCGGTTCCATCTCGGCTTCCACCTGCCCGCGCGCTGGCGCGAACGGCTCATAGACGGCGGCATCGCGTTCCGGGAGGATATCCACTTCAGCGAATGCATCGCCCGGCTCCTGCACCCGTGGGGTGTGGATTACCACGACGACGCTCCGTTCCGCCTCGACGTCCCGGATCCCGCCCGGCACGAGGCGGACGCGCTGCTGCGGGAATGCGCCCGCTGCGAATCGGGCGCCCCGTTGCCGGCGCCGTGCATCCTGGTCAACCCGAATGCGCACGACCTCTGCGCCGAGCGGCGCTGGCCGGCCGCCAGTTTCAGCGCGCTGCTCGCGGAGCTGGCCGACGCCTTCCCGAACGGCCTGCTCCTGCTGATCGGCGCTCCCGCCGAGGCCCCCTACACCGAGGCTGTTCGCGAGGCCGTGCCGCCCGCCGCCCGGGCGCGCGTGCACAACCTGGCCGGGCGCACGCCGCTCCCGCTGCTCGCCGCGCTCCTGCAGCGGGCGCACCTGCTCGTCACCAACGACAGCGGCACCCTGCACCTCGGCGCGGCTGCCGGCGCCCCGCTCGTCGCGCTGTTTGGCCCCGAATCGCCCCTGCGCTACGGGCCGCGAGCCGACCCGGCGCGCTGCCGTGTCATTCATGCCGACGTCGTCTGCGGCCCCTGCCTCACCTATATGAACCATAAACGCGCGCCGTGCGCCGGCGAGAATGTCTGCATGCAGAGCATTTCCGTGCCGCAGGTCATGCAGGCGTGCCGCGACTTGCTCGCTCGTCCCAACGCCGCTGCACCGGCCGGCCGCGCGCGAGCGGAAAGCCGCCCATGACCCGCAAACTCCCCACCGCCCATTCTCTCTTCCTGCCGATCGGCCTGGCGGTCGCGGTTCAACTGCTCACCGCCCTCGCGACGCCGTGCGTGCCCATGAACGATTCCATCTGGTACCTCGCCCAGACGATGCGGTATCCGTTCGCCACCCCCGTCGACTTCTATTCGCTCACCCAGCCGCCGGCCTCGTGGGACGTCCATTTCCCGCCCGGGCTCCCCCTGCTGTTCGACCTGTTCATGCTCCTCTTTCGCCGGTACTGGGTCGTGGTCTTCATCGCCGCCCAACACGGCTGCCGGCTGCTGACCGTGTGGTCGATCGCCCGGTGCGGCGCCTTGCTCGGCCACCCGCGGCGCGGTTGGTGGGCGGCCCTTCTGTACGCCGTGCACTTCCGGTCCGCGCTCTATTGTCAGGCGCTGTTGTCCGAACCGGCCTTCACCGCTCTGATCGCGACCGCACTCTGGGCGTGCTGCGCCGCGCTGCATAGCGGCAAACGCGCCTACTGGCAATATGGCGGGCTCCTGTTTGCGGCCGCGTCGCTCGTGCGGTTCCAGGCCGTCATCCCGCTGGCGGCGGCGGCCGCTGTGCTGCTGTTGCCGCGTACCGGCCAGATCAGGCAGCGCGCCTGGTCCGCCGCGCTGGCGGTGCTGGCGCCTTCCGTCGTCGCGCTCGGCTTCACGGTCCTGTGGAACGGCGTCCGCTTCGACCGCTGGACGGTATCGGATTTCAGGGGGCGGCATCTGTTCGACCGCGCGTTTCTACAGGCTCACTTCACGGCGCCCGGCTCACCTGCGTACCGCGAACTGCGTGCCTTCGGCAACCCGGCCGGAGCCCCCGAGCACGAGCGCAGCCTGCACGGCGTCTACTGGTACGACATCTACCCCCGCCTCCGTGCCGCCGGGCTCTCCGCACGGCAGGCCGACCGTCTGATGGAGCGCGCCGCGTTCGCCGCGCTGGCACGCCACCCCATCCAGTACGCGTGGACCGTGCTCACCGACCTGTTCCGCTCCGAACCGGGCTGGACCATGGGCCCCGACGTCTTCATCCCCGACTGGATCTGGCGCGCCGCCCGGCGGCCGCCGGTGGAAGAGAACCCGTGGCTCATTCCCGGCCGTGCTGTCGGCAGCCATGCGGAATCGCTGGCGCGGAAGGTCCTGTTCGTGCACTATGCCGTACCCGACGCCCTGCCGCTGCCCGCCCGGTTCCGGGCCGCCGTGCAGGAGTTGCTCCTCGCTCTGCCCGCTTGGAACGGCGTATGGATCTTTGCCGTGCTCGGCGGCTCGCTCCTGCTGGTTGACCGCGCGCAACGCCGCGCCATCGCGCTCTTCGCTCTGCCGTTCTGGGCCTCGCTCGTCTTCTCCGTCGCCGTGCAGGGGCCTGTGCCCCGGTTCTATACGGCGCTTGTCCCGCTCGCGCTCTGGCTGGGGCTCGCCGCCATCGAACGGCTCGGCGGCGCGATTCAGCGTCATGCCGCCGGCAACGGGCCCGCCCAGCCCGGGGCCCGGGACGCGCCCGCGAGCCCCTGACACGCGGTCCGGCCCGTGGCGCCCGCACCACGCGAAACGGCCCATTTCCCTTGCATTGCCCGTAAATCTGTTGTCTCCTCTGTCACACTTCGGCCGTTCGTGACATGTAGACAGGTAGAGGCCCGTGACGGCATGAACAACCCAACGACACGCGCGCAGTTCATCGACCTGGTCCGCGAGCATCAGGCGTCCCTGCGCGTGTTCATCCGTATGAAGGGCGTTGCGCCCGATTGGGTCGACGATATGGCGCAGGAAGCGTTCCTGGTCGCCTATACGCGACTGAGCGAATTGGACGCGCAGGCCGCCTTCGGCAAGTGGGTGCGCGGCATTGCCCGCAAGCTCATTGCCAACGAACGCAGAAAGGAAGCGCGGCACTCCAGGCTCTTGCAGGACCACTTCGCCACCACCGTCTTCGAGGAGCGCCCGCGCCAGCAGGAACGGGCTGAGACGGCGGAATGGATCGAGGCCATGAACGCCTGCATCCGGGAACTGCCCGACGAACGGCGCCGCCTGTTGTGTGCGCGATACGAACATGACGAGAACGCTTCGGTGTTGGCTGAACGATTCGGGCTCAGCGCGGCTGCGGTCCGGCAGACCCTGCTGCGCGCCAGGGCTTTTCTGCAGCGCTGCATCGAAGAAAAGGTCGGAACGGTCAACGCATGACGGCTAAACCCCTCCTCTCGTTGGTGTCCGAGTATCTCGATGGCCAACTTGCGCCCGAGGCCCATGCCGAGCTGTTGGCCCGGGCGCAGCAAGACCCAGCCCAGTTGGCCGTCATCCGCAAACAGATCCTGATCTCCGAGCTGCTGGAACAACAGTTCAGTCCGAAACGCGCGCGGGAAACCTTCGTGGCCGAGCTTCAAAAGCGACTGCCTTCCGACCAGAGCGGCGTCGCCTTCGTGCGTGAGCTGACGGCCAGGCTGGATGCAGTGGAAAAGAAACCTGCGCGCAGGCCCGCGGGTATGCCGACGCCGCGGCCGCATCCGCGGGTGCGCACGCGCAGGGGGCGCGCTCCGTCACGCGCCGCGTTGACGCCTCGCCTGCGGCAGCGGCCCGGGCGACCGTTCGTCGGTTTGTGGATCACGGCCGTGGCGGCCTCCGTTCTCGTCCTGTTGGGGCTCCTCTTCGGACGGGTGCTGGTTTCGGAACTCGGCCGCCACACCGTCCCGCCTGTTGCGCAAGTCGCTACGGTGCAGGCCGCCGCGGGCGACGTCCGGCTATGGCGCGGGGGGCAGGCCTGTACCGTAGCGGTCGGGTCGGGCCTTCTGCTTGCAGACAGGCTCCAGACAAGAGCCCCGGCAGGCCGCGTCACCGTTCGATATCCGGACGGCACCGAGTTGGCGCTTGAGCCGGAAACCGAGATTTCGTTTCAGCCCGCCGGCGCGGCCGGCGGCCGCCGTCTGGAGATGCGTGTGGGCCGGCTGTTGGCGACCGTGACACCGCGAACGCCGCCGCCAACGTATCTGACGACGCCGCACGCCGAACTGCGGGTGCTGGGTACTCGGTTCACCGTGGCCGTGACGACACGCGCGACGCGGATCGACATGCAGGACGGCCGGCTGGAAGTCGCGGCAAGGGCCCGGCCCGGACAACCCGCGATCATAGGCCGGGGCGAGTACGCGGTGGTGACCGACACGATTCACACCGGGCAGATTCCCGGTACGAACGGAAAAGCGGCGCCTGTCCGCCCGGGCGTCATGCCGGGCCTGCAGGTGCTCTATACGTTCAGGGAAGGGCGCGGCGCCGTCGTGCATGACGTGTCCGGCACGGACACGCCGCTCGACCTCGAAGCGGAGGACCCCGCGGCGTTCCGCTGGATTCCGGGCGGCGGGCTCGAGCTGCGCGCTCCTGCACGATTTGTCTCGCGGCAACCGGCGACGCAGCTCGTTCGCGCCTGCCGCGCCGGCAACGCGTTCACCGTCGAAGCGTGGGTGCAGCCCACCGCCTTCGCGCATCTGGGCGAATCACCCGCGCGGATCGTGACGCTGCGCGCACCCGCCGAAAACGAAGGCGGCTTCGTGCTCGGTCTCAAACGCTTCGCCACCGAACCGCCCGCCTACGTGGTCCGGCTCCAAACCCTGCGCACCCCCACGCTTCTGCCCGAGATCCTGAGCGCGCCCGGACTCGTGGCGCGAAACATGGATCACGTCGTGTTCGCCAGGGAGCCGTCCGGCAGGGCGCGCTTCTTCGTCAACGGAATCGAGCGCGCCGAGCGACTCCATCCCGGAAACAACAAAGCCACGCCCTGGGCCGGAACGTTCGACGGCGACTTCGCCAACTGGTCGGACACCCTCTTGCTCGTGCTCGGAAGCCGCGCGGCCACCGTTCCCGGCCATGCCTGGATAGGACGGTACTATCTCGTCGCCGTCTACAGCCGCGCTCTGTCCGCTTCCGAAATCGAAAACCGGTTCCACGCCGGCCTGAACCGGAATGCCGGGAACGGCACTTAGTTGTGCGGACGCGTGGACGGGACAGGGTGCGCGGGATGAAGGGAACGTTACATCGAAGTGGGAGGAGCACGTCATGCAGCGAAGAATGTCGCAACGCCGCATCATGCCTGTTCTCGCCTCGTTCAGCCTGCACGGCGCCGTGCTGTTCGGTCCGGCCGTGCCGGCCTGTGCCGGGGTATTCAACATGACCGCATGGCGCCAAACGCCGGCCGTCGCGTGGATCGACAGTGCCGGCCCGCTCTATTCGCTGAACTACACGTTCGAAGGCCAGCCGGGCGTGAAGGTGACGGCCTTCGCCTACTACGGCGTGCCGGACAACTGCACGGGCCGCATCCCGGGCATCGTCCTGGTGCACGGCGGCGGCGGAGAAGCGTTCCCGGACTGGGTGACGCAGTGGCGGAACAAGGGTTATGCGGCCTTTGCGATGACTCAGCCGGGCGGCAGCGGCTATGACGGGTACGTCAACAACGTCGGATCGATAGCTTCGGCGGTCTCTTTCCTGTGCGCGCGGCCGGAAGTCGATCCCGATCGGATCGCCCTGTTCGGTATTTCCTGGGGCGGCTACTACACCAGCACGACCGTGGGCCTTGACGACCGGCTAGCCGCGGCCGTCGCCGTCTACGGGTGCGGCTATATCTACGAGAACAGCTCGTGGTCCAGCGCGCTCGGCGGCGACACGTACTACATCGACACGATCGACCCCAAAAACTGCCTGCCGAACGCCGATTTGCCGATGCTGTGGTTGACGGGGAACACCGATCCGCACTACCCGCTGAACATACACCGCAAGAGCTACCGGCTCACGCAGGGCAAGAACACGATCATCACGAAAGTCAACTACCCGCACGGCCACAGCCCGCCCTGGAATACGCCCGAGATCGGCCGCTACGTCGACAGCCACCTCCTGAACGCGACGCCGTTGCCCGAGTTCCGCTCATGGACCTGGAGCACGAACCGGATCTCGGCGACGTACTCGTCACCGAGCGGCGCGCAATCCGCGAAGCTCGTCTATACGCGCATGAACGCGCCGTGGTCCGATTGGCGGAACATGACGTGGTACACAACCGCCGCACAGATCGACGCCGGTGCGGGAACGATACGCGCCGACCTGCCGGCCGGGGCCAAGGTGTTTTACCTCAACCTCACCGACTCGAACGGCCACGAGGTCAGCACCGAACACGTCGACATCGCGCTCGACGGCGCGTCCGGTTCGGTCGCCCGCGGCGCGCCCGCGCCCCGGGCGCCGTCCGACCTTACCGCCCGGCCCGTCGCGACGGGCCGGATCGACCTGAGCTGGACGGACAACAGCGACAACGAGACCGGCTTCAAGATCGACCGGCGCCGGAGCGGCTTCACCGACTGGGTCCGGGTCGCCACGCCCGGCGCGAACGCGACGAACCGCGTCGACACGGACATGGAGGCCGAGACCCGGTACTATTACAAGGTCAAGGCCTACAACGCGAACGGCAACTCGCCCTATTCGAATGTCGCCGATGCCACGACACTCGCCTGTGCGGCGCCGGCCGAAATCCTGGCCAAAGGCGGCGTGTGGCGCTACCGCGCCGGGACGGCCGAAGCGTCCGCGCCCGCCCACGCCTGGCGGTCGCGCCAGTTCGACGATTCCGACTGGGCGGCGGGCGCGACGCCGATCGGGTATGCCTACGCCGCCGCCACACCGCTGCCCGATATGAGCGGGTCGTACGTGTCCGTCATGCTCCGCCGCGAATTCCAGACGCCTGACCCGGCGGCGGTCGGCGCGGTGCACCTCGACGTCGACTACGACGACGGGTTCATCGCGTGGATCAACGGCGAGGAAGTGGCGCGCGTCAACGTAGCAGGCGACCGCGGCTCGTTTGTGGCCTGCGATCAGCCCTGTTCCGGCTACGTGACCAACCCCTGCGCAAACTGGACCGGCACACTCACCGGCGCCGCCTTGCCGATGCTTCACGCCAACAACGCGTTTGCCGTCCAGCTCTTCAACAACTCGCTTGGCAGCGGCGATTGCCTCATCGATGCCGCCATCAGCGTCACGCCGTGGAGCATGGCGCCGAACGACGCCGACGGCGACGGTATGGCCGACGACTACGAGACGGCCTGCCTGGGCGGTGACGGCGAGCCGGATGCCGACCCCGACGCCGACGGCCTGGCGAACCTGGCCGAGTACATCGCCGGCACCGATCCCCGGCAGCGCGAGTCACGGTTTGCGGTTGATGTGGGGTTGGCCGCAGGCGTGATCGAGGTGTCGTTCCGAACCGTCGCGGCCGGCGGGACAGGCTACGCGGGCCTGACTCGGCACTATGCGCTCGAGGCCCGGAACGAAACAGGCTCCTGGTTGCCGGTGGGCGCCGGCTACGCCGACATCGTGGGAACCGGCGGCCTCATCCGCTTCACCCATTCGCCGGCTGCCCGGACGGGTTGCTACCGCGCTCGCGTTTGGCTGAGCGAGAGTGAGTAACCCGCCTCTCGCAGGTTCCTGCGCATGCGCCCCCCCCCCCCCCCCCGTACCCCGCCGGG
>JAFGHX010000079.1 GCA_016929905.1 Kiritimatiellia bacterium | reverse complement strand
GCCAGGGCACAAGAGAACGGAAGGGTTCGAACAAGGCGCTCGAGGCTAGCGTCGCTATCGCGCCGCAGCCTCAGCGCCACCGTTCGATCGAGAAGACGAAAGAGGAGGATCGCGCATGAAGACGAAACGAACGCCGCGTGCACCGGTTGCCGGCCCGCTTCGGGTCTGTCGGGAGAATCCGCGCTACTTCGCCGACGCGCGCGGCCGGGCCGTGTATCTGACGGGATCGCACACCTGGGCGAACCTCAAGGACAAGGGGCCGACGGATCCGCCCGCCCCGTTCGACTACGACGGGTACCTGGCCTTCCTCGAAAAGCACAACCACAACTTCATCCGGCTGTGGACCTGGGAGTTGACGACATACAGCTACAGCAAGCAACCGCCGGTGTCGTACTCGTACGACGCGCCGTTCCCGTGGCCGCGCACGGGCCCGGGCAAGGCGCTGGACGGCAAGCCGAAATTCGATCTGAAGCGGCTGGACCGCGCGTATTTCGCGCGCTTGCGCGACCGCGTGGTGCGGGCCGGTGCGCGTGGCATGTATGTCTCGATCATGCTGTTCGAGGGGCATGGCCTGCACGCCTCGCAACCCCCGTGGTGCTGGCACGGCCATCCGTTCCACCCGGCCAACAACGTCAACGGGATTGACGGCGACCCGCGCGGCACGGGGCGCGGGCTCGACACCCATACGCTCGGACTGCGCGCCGTACTGGCCATTCAGCGCGCCTACGTGCGGCGCGTCATCGCCGCGGTAAACGATCTGGACAACGTGCTCTACGAGATCGCCAACGAGAGCGGCGCCTACTCGACCGCATGGCAATACGACATGATCCGATTCATTCACGAGGTCGAAGCCCGCCTGCCGAAACGCCACCCGGTCGGCATGACCTTCCAGTTCCAGACGCTCAACAGCGGCTGTAACGAGAACCTGTTCAACAGCCCGGCCGAGTGGATCTCGCCGAATCCGTATGGCGGCTACCGCGACAATCCGCCGGCGACGGACGGCTCGAAGGTGATCGTCTCGGATACGGACCACCTGTGGGGCGTGGGCGGCGACCAGGTGTGGGTGTGGAAGAGTTTCTGCCGCGGCCACAACCCCATCTTCATGGACGACCTGAAGCGCGCGGCGCCGGGCGCCGACCCGGCCAAGCGTGCGGGGATGCGCCGGGCCCGGCGTGCCATGGGCCAGACGCTGGCCTGCGCCCGCGGGCTGCGCATGGAGAAGATGCGGCCCTGCAACGCGCTGGCCTCGTCGGCCTACTGCCTGGCGTGGCCCGGCCGCGAGTACGTCGTGTATCTGCCGCGCGGCGGGCGAGTGGCGGTGGATCTGCGCGCGTCGAGCGCCCGGTTCACGGCCACCTGGCTGCGGCCGCTCGGCGGCCCGGCTGTGCCCGGCCGGCGGGTCAAGGGCGGCGCAAGACGCGCGTTCGCCGCGCCGTTCCGCCAAGATGCCGTGCTGCGCCTGTCGCGTGTCGCCGGACAACGACGGCGCTGAGCGCGTCTCACTCCAGGAATCCGGCCCGCCTCAAGTCATCAAGCGTGACGCCGGGCTGTTCCTCGCGGCCGGCCAGGCAGCGCCGGACGTATTTCCCGATGATGTCGGTCTCGATATTGACGGATTCGCCGGGCTTCAGCGCATGCAGGGCGGTGTGCTGCCAGGTGAAGGGAATAATGTGGACGGTGAACGCATGCGGCTTGAGCGCGGCGACGGTGAGACTGACGCCGTCGACGGCAATCGAGCCTTTCCGCACGATCTCTGGAAGCAGATCGGCGCCGCAGCCGATTTCCAGTACCCAGTCTCGGCCGGTGTCCGTCCTGGCTACGAGCGGCCCGGTCCCGTCCACATGCCCGCTGACCATGTGCCCGCCGAGCCGGTCGCCCATGCGCAGCGCGCGTTCGAGGTTGAGCGGCGCGCCCGTCGTCTTGCCGCCCAGATTCGTCTTGTCCAGCGTCTCCGCCAGCACGTCGCAGACGAACCCGTTGCGGCTCGATTCGACCACCGTCAGGCACGCGCCGCTGACGGCGACGCTTTCGCCTTTCGCCGGCGGCTCGTCCCACGGCTCATCGAGCGCAACGCGCAACACACCGCCCTCCGCGGTCCGGTTCAGGCCGCCGAGTCGTCCGACTTTCCGGATCAGTCCCGTGAACATCGTCTCACCTCCACCCGGTCCCCCCAAGCCTCACCTTCCGGCTCACCGGCGATTCCGCCGCGCCGGTCGCGCGCGGATCAGCAGATCGCGGCCGACGGCCGCCGTCTCGATCAGCCGGAACCCGGGCGCGGCCTTCAACGGCCAGCCCATGCCGGCGACAGCCGGGACCGCGCCTCGGCCCCCGATCACCATGGGCGCAACGAAGATCAGCAACTCATCCACCAGCCCGGCGCGGATGAGACTCGCGGCCAGTTCCCCGCCGCCTTCGCACAGAAGGTGCAAAATGCCCAGCTTGCCAAGCCGCCGGCACAGCGCAGGCAGCGACACACCGCCGCGCGCCGCGGGCAACGGCCAGACCTGCGCCCCTTTCTTCTCGTACCGGACGCGCCGTTGCGGGCTGCATTGCCGGGTCGTCGCCAGAATCGTCCGAGCCGGCTGCGCGTCGTTCAACAGCTTCGCCGTCAGCGGCAGCCGGCCTCTCGAATCCGCAACGACACGGTACGGTTGCCGGCCGGCCGGGCGGCGCGGGAGCAGCCCCGGATCGTCGACGCAGGCGGTTCCGGCTCCGACGAGTATGGCGTCGGCCCGGCGCCGCAGCGCCTGCACGGCCCGGCGCGAAGCCGGGCACGTGATCCATCTGGACGCGCCGCGGCGGTCGCCGATCTTGCCGTCGAGCGACATGCCCAGCTTCAGGGTCACGAACGGGCGTGCGCTCGTGATCCATTTCGCGAACGGGGCAATAAGGCGTTCGCCTTCGGCACCGCACACGCCGACCGTGACGTCGAGCCCGCGGCGCCGCAGCCGTACTAGGCCCCGGCCGCCATGGCGCGGGTTCGGGTCGCGCACGCTCACGACCACGCGCGCGACTCCGCCGGCGAGCACCGCGTCCGTGCAGGGGGGCGTCCGGCCCCACGTGCAGCACGGCTCGAGTGTCACGTAGAGGGTGGCGCCTCGCGCCTTCGCGCCGGCATCGCGCAAAGCGACGACTTCCGCGTGCGGGCCGCCGGCCCGGCGGTGATAGCCGCGGCCCACGATCCGGTTCCCCTTCACCAGCACCGCCCCGACCGGGGGGTTGGGCCGGGTGCGCCCCTCCCCGCGCGCGGCCAGGGCGAGCGCTTCGCGCATCCATCGCTCGTCGTTCGTCGTCATGGGCTCACTGGGCTCACTGCGTTCGCGTCATTCGGCGCCTGCGGCGCGTCATCGGCTCACTGCGTTCGCGATCATTGGCTCACTGCGTTCGCGTCATTGGGCGCCTGCGGCGCGGCATGGGGGGCGCTACGCGCCCCGTCATCGGCTGTAGCCAATGACGGCCGCGCAGCGGCCCTCTGACGCTCGCGCAGCGAGCCAATGACAGCCGCGCAGCGGCTCTCTGACAGCCGCGCAGCGAGCTACTCCTCCCCCAGCATCGCCTGCACAAACGCTTCGGCCTCGAAAGGGACGAGGTCCTCCGCGCCTTCCCCGACGCCGACGAAACGGACGGGCAGACTCATCTGGCCGTCGATCCCGAGTACGAAGCCGGCCTTGGCGGACCCGTCCAGCTTGGCGATGACCGCACCGGTAAGCGGGACGGCCTCATTGAACGTTGCCGCCTGCGCCAAGGCGTTGTTGCCGACAGACGCGTCGAGCACGATCCAGATCTCATGCGGGGCGCCCGGCAGGCACTTTGCCATCGCGTTGCAGATCTTCTTCAACTCCTGCATGAGCGGCTGTTTGGTGTGCATCCGCCCGGCCGTATCGACGATGATCACATCCGCGCCGCGCGCCTTCGCGGCCTGCAGCGCATCGAACGCCACGGCGGCCGGGTCACCGCCCGGCGCGCCGGTAACGACGTCGCACCCCACTCGGCCGGCCCACACGTTGAGCTGCTCGCTGCCGGCCGCCCGAAAGGTGTCCGTAGCGGCCAGCAGCGGCTTCAACCCCTGCCCCGCGGCGAGATGCGCCAGCTTGGCGGCGGTCGTCGTCTTGCCCGAACCGTTGACGCCCACGAGCAATACCGTACCCGGCCGCTCAGCAAATTGCCACGAGAACGCGTCATGCGGCGTCAGTGACGTCGCGAGCGAATCGGCAAGAATGGCGCGGATCGGCCGGTTATCGCGCTTGGCCGTATCGCGCAACTCGTCCAGGAGTTCCGTGGCGGTGCGTACGGGCACGTCCGCGCGCAACAAGGCTTCTTCCCACTCTTCGATGGCCGCCAGGCGGTCTGCCTGCGAGCGAAGAAACCGGCCCGTCAGCCCGGCCAGAATGGCCCGACGCGTCCGTCCAAGAGCATTCAGCCAATTGACCATGTGCGTACACCCGGCGCCGAAACTGAACCGCAAATGCCGGCAGAGCGGAAACGCGACCTACCCTTCCGCCTCGCCCTCTCCCGTTGACACGGGGGTGCGGGCGGGCCGGTCAAGGGTCTGGCGCACGCGGTCCAGGATACCGTTGACGAACTTGCGCGACTCGTTGCCGCTGAACTCCTTGGCCAGCTCGATCGCCTCGTTGATGGAAACCACAGGCGGAATGTCGGGGCAGAAGAACATTTCGTAGATGGCCACCCGCATCACGTTGCGGTCCACACCGGCCATGCGTTTGATATCCCAGTTCTCGGCGTATTCCTGGAGCGTCGCGTCTATCTTCGCCCGGTTCTCAACGACCCCGAACACCAGTTGCTCGGTGAACCCTTTCACCCGGTCGTGCGGTGTCTTGTCCGCCCAGAACCCGGCCAGCGCTTCGGCCGGGTCTTCCGGATTGAAGTCTATCTGAAAGAGGACCTGCACGGCCCACTCTCTGGCTTGTCGCCGCTTCGTCATCGCCTGCGCCTCGGTCGGAGTCAAAGGTCAAGAAGACCAGCCCCCGACCTGTTCTCTTTCGAGCGTCCCACCCTCCGCACCGTCGACCTTCGACTGCCCGACCTTCGCCCTTCTAGCCTGATCTATTCATGAACGTCGTCGCGAGGGCGCGAAGATGGCGGCAGATCAAGGGGCGCGTGCCGGCGGCCGGGCGAAGGCGTGTCGAGACACGTCTAGGTCGGCCGCCGGCACGGAACCCT
>JAFGHX010000078.1 GCA_016929905.1 Kiritimatiellia bacterium | reverse complement strand
TCCAGGCATTCCCCCAAGCGCGCGCCTTGCCAGAGGCGAAAAGAGCGCCGCCATACGTTAGCGTATTTGCGTCGGGCAGTACTAAGGCACTAACGGGCTGCTTCATCAGCACCAGCGCCACGTGTCCGTAGACGCCGCTACCGAACCTACGGCGCGGCCCACTTCCACGACAACTGGATGGAGCTGTAGCGTTTGACGGTCATCGTGATGTCGATGAACTGGCAGGACAATAGCAGTAACGAACTCGGCTTCCGGATCGAGCGCACAAACGGAAGCCCTTCGGCCCTATCGGTGACGCTCAAGACATACAACGGCGCGAATACAACACCGACGGTCGAGCTTGCGGGCAGCGCCAATTCATTCAAGGCGGGCGCGCTCGTCGTGAACGACCGCTCGGACACGTGGGCGGCGGTACCCGCCGCGCTGGACGGCAAGACGCGGCTGCTTGCCGCGCGCGATGACCGCATGCAGGCGCCGACGGCGCGCAAGTACGTCGTGACGGTCTCCGGCCCATGCACGATCTACCTGCCGCTCGATCCCCGGTACGGCGGTGCGAAGCTCGCATGGATGGACGGCACATGGACGGATTCCGGCCTGACCTGCAACTCATCGGTATCGAGTGGATGGACCATCTGGCAGAAGACGATTTCGGCGGCCGGCGACGTCACGCTCGGCTGTGACGAGGCCGCCTACGACGGAGCCTGCTATGTCTTCGCCGGCGGGCCAAACTGGGCAGAGGTCGCAACCGTGGCCGCCGATGCACAAAGCTGGTCGGACGCCGGGCTGAATGCATCGAGCACATACAGCTATCGTGTTTGCGCCACGAACGCCGCCGGCATCTCCCCGTACTCGAATGAGCCCGAAGCGACGACTTCGGAGCAGGACGCCGCGGATATCCCGATCGCGCGCGACGCAACCTGGGCTTGGCGTAAGGGCACGGCCGAAGCATCTGAGCCGGCGGACGCATGGCGCGCAGTCCGGTTTGACGATTCGGACTGGGCAACGGGCCCCGCGCCGTTCGGCTATGGCGACGGACCGTACGGCACGCCGGTGGCGGGTATGCCGGGCAGCTACAACTGCATCTTCTTGCGCACGACATTTGCGGTCGAGCGCCCTGCAATCGTTACTGCGCTCACGCTCTGGACGCTTTGCGACGATGGCTTCATTGCCTGGCTCAACGGCGAAGAAATCGCGCGCTGGAACATGGCGGGCGAGCCCGGCATGTTTGTTCCATTCGACGCGTTGGCTGCCCTCGGGGTAGGGGATGGAACCGAGTGGTCAAATACCTGGACCGCGGGCACGCTGCCCGTGCTGCGGATCGGTACGAACGTGCTGGCTGTGCAGGTCTTCAACGTCGAGACGAACAGCAGTGACCTTACGTTTGATGCCAAGTTGTCTGGGAGCAGTGATCCGTTGTCAGTGGCGGACGATGGCGATCAGGACGGCGCGCCCGATGAGTGGGAGACGGCAGAGTATGGGGGGGCGGGCGTGTGGGCGTGGGATGACGATCCCGACGGGACGGATTGCTGAACATCGAGGAGTGGATCGCCGGCACGCATGCGACCAACCCTGCAAGCTGTTTTGCGGTCCAGCTCGAAATGTCCGCGGCCGGACTTGTCCTCTCGTTCCCTGCGCTCGAGGCGACCGGAAACGGCTACGCCGGAATGAGCCGGCATTATGCGCTCGAGAGATGCACCACCCAGGAACCACACGCCTGGCATGCCGTTCCCGGCCTGGCCGACATCCCGGGAATGAATCAGCTGATCGTCTATACCAATACAGCGCCGGGCCCCCGCGACCTGTATCGCGGTCGAGTCTGGCTCGAAACAGATTGAGGATTTCGTCCGTTCTCCACACGGGGAGGACACGTTTGGATCGGTGGGACAGGACCATGGCGACAACAAACGGAACTTGACAGGATGTGTCACCGGTGACACAATAACGGACATGAAGACGATATCGATAAAGCAACTGCATGAGACAACGGGGAAGTTCGTCCGAGAGGCGCGCGTTCATCCCATCTTGATCACGGATCACGGCAACGGGGTGGCGTTACTGAAGCGCTTTTCGGCCGACGATGTCCCTGGGAAACGATTTCCGAATCGCAAGGCGGCCGATCTGCCGAGCGTGGACGTGGACTCCACCGGCCTGATATCGGAGGACCGGGACAGCTGATGCCGTATTTGGATACATCTTACATCGTGAAGTGCTATCTTCGCGAGCCGGGGTCGGAGGAAATCCTGGCTTGGTTGGCGGGGCAGACCGGTTTGAGTTGCTGCCTGCTCGGGCGGCTGGAGTTCTTCGCCGCGGTCAAGGGGCATGTCCGGGAAAAGCGGCTGGCTCGCCGTGACGCGGAACGGACCTTTCGGCGGCTGGAATCGGACGAAGCCGTCGGCTTGTGGAACTGGATCCCGATTTCCGGCGCGCTGGTTCGCGACGCATGCCAGAAGATGAGGCGATTGCCCGATTCCGTATATCTTCGTTCCGCGGATGCGCTTCATCTGGTGTGCGCCGCGGCAAACGGATTCGCCACGATCTACAGTCATGACCGACACCTCCTCGCGGCGGCTCCCTGTTTCGATATCGACGGCACGGACCTCTTGGCCTGATCGCGCATGCGGCCACGCTCGATCTGGGCGTGGATCTCGGCCTGTCCCTCGAGCCCGCTTCCTCGGGCGGGACGACAATCTCGCCGATCATCTGGCCGGGGTCGAGGTCATGTACGGCCTCCTGCCGGAGGCGCAACTTCCGCGGGCGGACAGCCTGCGTTGGCTCCAGATGAATTCGACGGGAGCCGACGCGATGATGTACCCGGCGTTCAAGGAAAGCGGGATCCAGCTCACGACGATCGGCGCCGCGATCACGGTGACGGTGGCCGAACATGCGCTGGCCCTGCTCTTCGCACTGGCGCGGAACCTGCACCTGCAGCGCGATCACCAACACAGGAAGGAGTGGACCATCGAGACGGGCGAGGACATCGCCGGCATGACGCTGGGCATCCTGGGGCTCGGGCGCATCGGTCGGGCGGTCGCCACCCGCGCACACGCCTTCGGGATGGACATCCTGGCGATCGACCCGATCGCCAGGGACAAGCCCCACTGTGTCCGTGCGCTCTGGGGAATCGACAGGTTGCCGGACCTGCTCCGCCAATCGAAAGCCATCGTATGCACGGTCCCCAAGACGCCGGCGACCACCGGAATGATCGGGGCGCAACAACTCGCCATGCTGCCGCACGGCAGCTTCGTGGTGAACG
>JAFGHX010000077.1 GCA_016929905.1 Kiritimatiellia bacterium | reverse complement strand
AGACTTCGTCTGGGGCCGTGTCGCCCATAGTAGAAGAGCCGTCCCTGGCTCGCCATAGCCCGCAGGGCGACGGCGGCTCGGCTCTTCGCCCCGGCTGCGCGGAGTGCAGCCGGGTGCCCGGGCCTTCGGCCCGGAGGAAGCGGCGAGACGCCGCTTCTACTTTGAAGTTTCAGGCCAGGCCGGCGCCCGGCGGCGCGGGCGGCGAGGCTGTACGCTTTGTCGGTTTTCCGTGGGACGGGCTTTCCAGCCCGTCCCTGTTTCCCGTCGGCACACGACTGTGCGGGACGGGCTGGAAAGCCCGTCCTACGACCCGGTGGTCTGTGTTGCAGGCTTCGCCGATCCCATTGCTGCGGCGGGGGTTCGCGAGTGAGTTCGCGAGTAAGTTCTCGAGCAAGTTTCAGAGGCCAAGCTTCGCGAGCCATCGCCCATCGCCCATTAACCATCAACCATCAAGCCGCCAGCTCCGCGCGGAGCCGCGCGGATCTGGCGGCTTGACAGCGGGCAGCTCACATTCGACACTCTCGGCCATGCGAGACGACACGATGGTGCCGGCCCTCTACCGGCTCGCGCGGTTCCTCATGCGCGTTTGGTTCCAGCTCTATTTCCGGCTGGAGACGTTCGGGGTGGAGCATGTGCCGGCGGAAGGCGGCTGCATCCTGGCCGGCAACCACGTCAGCTTTCTGGACCCGCCGCTGCTCGGGGTGAAGGTGAAGCGGTTGCTGCGCTACATGGCGCGCGCGTCGCTGTTCCGGTTCAAGTGGTTCGGCTGGGCGCTGCTGCACATCGGCTGCGTGCCGCTCGACCGGGCGAAAGGCGACGTGCACGCGCTGAAACTCGCGTTGCGCACGGCGAAGGAGGGCGGCGCGCTGGTTCTGTTTCCGGAGGGGACCCGCAGCCCGGACGGCGCGCTGCACGCGCCCAAGCCGGGTGTCGGGTTTCTGGTGGCGAAGGCGGGCGTTCCGGTCGTGCCGGTTTACATCGACGGCAGCTACAAGGCGTACCCGAAAGGGGCGAAGTGGATGCGCCCGGCGAAGATCCGCGTTTTCTACGGGCCGCCCGTCCTGCCGGCGGAGTATGCCGAGTACGGCGCGAGCAAGGAAGCCTACGGCCGGATCGCCGACCTGATCATGAGCCGCATCGCCGCACTGGCCCCGCGCAGGCGGGGCGATGCAGAAGCGGGGGCTCTGGCGCGGGACTGAATGAGTCCCGACGCCGATACACGCGGAAGCGCATATCTTGATCGGAAAGCCGTTAAGGCGAGGACGCTCTGTTCCCGCCAACTCACGCGTGCACGGGACGGGCTGGAAAGCCCGTCCTACAGATCTCGGCCTCACCGATCTCTGGTTTCTGCGCTCCGGCCCGCGGGCAAAGCCCGCATCAGAGCGGAAACGGCTTCGCGCCCAGCGCGAGCAGCGGCGCGTTGCACGCGCCGGGCAGCGTGTAGAGCGGTTTGCCCCAGGCGGCCGTCTCGCGCGCCAGCTTCCACAGCTTGCTGCCGTCCGCCGCGTGCGCGATGAGCAGCTCGTCGGCCAACGCGGCGGCGACGAGATTGCGCTGGTGCCCCTCCTTGCCCGTGGCGCGCCGAACGGCCGGCTCGAACGCGGAAAGCGCGAGCAGGCGGCCCTCCGCCAGCGGGCGCTTCCATTCCCCGGGCAGGCGCATGGTTTCCAGCGCGCGCGGCGGGCAGAGGACGACCGGATAAGGCGAGCGGAGGAGCACCTTGAGGCATTCCTTTTCCATAGGGGCATGGAACCCGCTGATGACGGTGCGGCCGTCGTCGCGGAGTCTTTGCGCCAGATCGTAGGCCAGCGAGGCCGCCGTGCCCGGGCACCGGGACGAGCAGAACAGGCCCAGCATGCTGCGCTCCAGGATCGCGAGGTTGCCGGCCGCCGAAATGGCGGGCGGCGGGTTTTCGGTCAGGTACAACTCCAGCGGGGCCGGGTAGCGGGGATCATCCCGTCCGATACGCGTGCAGTCCATGTCGGCTGCCCTCCATTTTTTTTCTTAATAATCTTGCGCGTCTAGCGCGCGCGGTGTAAGGTTCCCTCTCGTTTCTGCATGCTACGGAGAGTGTATGGCCAAGGTCAAAGACGACATCATCACAACAGACGGCGTTGTGGTCAAGGTGCTGCCTGCCACCATGTACAGGGTTCGGCTCGAGAACGGGCACGAGGTGCTGGCGCACATTTCGGGCAAGATGCGCAAGCATTTCATCAAGATCACGACGGGCGATAAGGTGACCGTCGAGATTTCGCCCTACGACTTGGCCAAAGGCCGCATTACCTACCGCCAGCGAAGCTGATCAACAACGCGAGGGCCCCCGCGCCCGCAAGGGCGCGGGGGCCCTCGCGTTGCCTGGTTTTTTCCAGTGTAGTGCGCCTGGCGAATCTTCACATTGGCCGCGTAGAAGAGCCGTCTCGGCTCTTCCTCCCGGCGGGCCGCCTTCGCCCAGCGGCTGCGGCGCGCCAGGTACGCCGTTTCTACGTTTAAGTCTCACGGCGCGCAGGTGCGGACGATCGTCTCCATCCGCTCCTGCTGGTCTTCCATCTGTGCGATCATCCGGAACTGGACGTTCGTGCGGTCCAGGTTCTGGCCCGGCCGGTGTGTCTTGAAGTAGACGTCGCCGGCGAGGTAGTCGGTGAGGAACCGGATCCCGATGGTGAAGGTGATGAGCCGCCCGGCGAACGTGAGCAGGTCGCGCTCTTTGGGGGCGAGGAACGCGCCGGCCGTTTCGAGGTAGCCCTGTGCGAGCGCCTCGAACATCGCGATATCGAACAGGACCTTGGCCGGGTCCGGCTCGTCCTCCTTGCACGTGCGGGTGGTGGTGCGCACCAGGTCGCCGAAATCGTAGAGTGCGGAGCCGGGCATGACGGTATCGAGATCGATGACGCAGACGCCGCGCCCGTCGGCGTCGTCGAGCATCACGTTGTTCAGCTTCGTGTCGTTGTGCGTGATGCGTTCGGGGATCGCGCCGCTTTCGAGCAGGTCGGTGACGAGGGTCGTCTCGTGCTTGCGCGCCATGGCGAACTCGATCTGGGCTTTGGCGGCGGCGCAGCGGTTGTGGCTGTCGCGCGCGATCGCCGCCTCCAGCGCGGCGAACCGGCGCGGCGTGTGGTGGAAGTAGGGGATCGTGTCGCGCAGGCGCGGGCCGGGCAGATCGACGAGCATCTGCTGAAACTTCCCGAACGCCTTGGCCGCTTCGCGCGCCTGGGCCGGGCCGGTGCAGACGTCGTAGGTTCGCGCGCCGTCGATAAAGATGTACGTGCGCCACGTGTTGCCGGCCGCGTCGCGGTGATAGGGCTTGCCGTCCGCCGCGCGGATGACGGTGAGCGTTTCGCGGTCCGGGTCCGCGCCGGGCGCGGCGGCCAGCTTGCCCCGGATGTGCTCGGTGACGCGCAGGATGTTGTCCATCAGCTCGGGCGGATTCTTGAATACGTTGTGGTTGATCCGCTGCTGGATGGTATAGACGGTTCTCGCGCCGAGCCGGAACCGGCTGCGGAACGTGTCGTTGATGTGGCCGCTGCCGTAGGGGGCGGCCCCGGCGAAGGTGCCGGCGAGCGGAAAATGCTTCACGATTTCGGCAAGGTCGTAGTCCATGACGGAGCAACAGGTTAGGCGAATCGCGCGGCACATTCAACCCTCTTTTCGTTCTTGACGGCCCCCAACTTTTTGGGGCAAAGTACGCCAAGGTTTCTGCCTGTTTTCGGGTACCTATCCGGGAAAAGCTGATGTTTAGCCGTTTGCTGGGCCTCTTCTCCAACGATATCGGCATCGACCTCGGAACGGCCAACACCCTCGTCTACGTCAGAGACAGGGGGATTGTCTTGCGCGAGCCGTCGGTCGTGGCGATCCAAGCGGGGACGAACCGCGTGCTGGCGGTCGGGGAAGAAGCCAAGAGAATGCTGGGTCGTACGCCGGGCAGCATCGTGGCCATCCGCCCGATGAAGTCGGGGGTCATTGCCGACTTCGAGATCACGGAGGCGATGCTGCGGTATTTCATCCGCAAGGTGCACAACCGGCGGAAGATGGTGCGGCCGCGCATTATTATTGCGGTCCCAAGCGGCATCACGGAGGTTGAGAAGCGCGCCGTGAAAGACTCGGCGACACATGCCGGAGCGCGGGAGGTCTATCTGATCGAAGAGCCGATGGCGGCGGCCATCGGCGTCGGGCTGCCCGTCCAGGAGCCTGCCGGGAACATGATCGTGGATATCGGCGGCGGGACGACGGAAGTGGCTTTGATCTCTCTGGCCGGCATTGTGTTCAGCCGAAGCGTGCGCGTTGGCGGTGATGAGATGGACGAGTGTCTCGTCCAGTACATGAAGCGGGTGTATAATTTGATGATTGGTGACCGGACGGCGGAGGAGATCAAGATCACGATCGGTTCCGCGTATCCGGTAGGCGAAGAAATGAGCATGGAGGTCAAGGGGCGCGATCTCGTCGCGGGACTGCCAAAGACGTTGACGCTGACTTCGGAAGAAGTCCGCGAAGCACTCCAGGAGCCAATTTCCACGATAGTTGAAGCGATCCGAATCACCCTCGAGCGTTGCCCGCCGGAGCTGTCGGCCGATCTTGTCGACCGCGGCATGATTCTGGCGGGCGGCGGCGCGCTGCTGACCGGCATTGACAAGCTCATTGCCGAGCAGACGGGTTTGCCGGTGCACGTGGCGGACGACCCGCTCAGCGCCGTGGCCGAGGGGACCGGCATCGTCCTGCACGAGCTCAATTTCCTTCGCAAGGTTGCCGGGACCGAACGCTACTGAGTCCCAGCCCCGCCGCCTGTCACCAGCCGGTAGGTGGTCCTCCGTGCCCCGCGTCGCCACTGTGGCCGCGCAAGCGCTTGGGCCGTCATCATTCTCCGGAACATGACGCAGACCGCGCCAAGACCGCGCGGCCCGCGCGGGCAAGGGGAGCAGAGTGCGGGAGAACCGTTTTTTGGTGTGGATCGTGCTGGGCGCGGTTTTTCTGATCGTGCTCAACCTGCCTCTGCCCGTGCTGCGCCGGGCGAAAATGGGCCTGCGTGAGGGGTTGGCCCCGCTGCAGCGTGCGCTTTCGGGGCTCACGCACGGGTTGGAAAAGCGGCTTTCAGACATGCGGCACGCGGGCGACCTGGCCGAAGAGAACCGCAAGATGGTGGAGGAACTCACGCGGCTGCGTAACGAGGCGCTCCAGCTCAGGGCGCTGGAGCGGGAAAATGCCGATCTGCGCGTGCAACTCGGCTTCGCCCAGCGCAGCGAGCGGGCGCTGGTCGCGTGCGAAGTCATTGCGCGCGGCGACATCAGCTCCTGGTGGCAGACCGTGCGGCTCGGGGAAGGCAGCGCCGAGCGGGTCACGACGAACCTGGCCGTGATCACGCATGACGGGTTGATCGGCAAGACGACCGACGTCTCCCGGCATACCTCGGACGTGCTCCTGCTGGTCGACCCCAACTGCAAGGCGTCCGCCCGGCTGCCGCGGGTCGACAGTTTCGGGATCGTACGCGGCGCCGGCGTCTCCCTGCGCGGCGAGGCGGCCTGCCGCATGGATTTCATCGACAAGGACGCCGACGTCCGGCCGGGCGACGAAGTTGTCACCTCCGGGCTCGGCCCCGTCTTCCCCGCCGGGCTGCTCATCGGGTACGTGGAGCGGGCGCACAGGGCCGAGTCGGGCCTGTATCAGTCGGCCGACATCGTGCCGGCAGCCGATATGGCGGCGCTGCGGTACGTGTTCGTCGTTCAAGCGGAGGACCGGCAGCCGCCTGCCGAGCCCGTGGCGGAGCAGGACCCATGACGCTTGTGGTAATGGCATTCGTGATGATCGCAGCGGCGGTGCTCCAGACGCTGTTCCCGCCCTGGCATGCGCTGGGCCAGGCGAAGGCCCCGTTCCTGCTGGGCGTCGTGGTGTATTACGCGCTTACGCGCGAACGCAAGCTCATGCTGACCGCCGGGATCCTGGCCGGGCTCGTGCAGGACAGCCTGAGCAAGATCCCGCTCGGCTATTCGTCGTTCTGTTACTGCGTCGTGGGGGCCGCGATCAACCGGTTCCACGACGTCGTCTTCAGCCGCAAGCTGATCACCCATATGCTGTTCGGCGCCGCCGCGGCGGCCTGCGCCACCGTTATCCTCTACGGCCTGCTGGCCAGAGGCGGCGTCATCGAGGACCGCTGGTCGCGCGTGGCCGTCAAGACGGCCGGTACGGCGCTGTGGGGAATGCTCGTGACGCCCGTCGTGTTCCATGCCACCGAGCGGCTGGACCAGTTCGTGGGAAACGTGCGCGCAGAAGAGTCTTGAGGTGCCGAATGCCGACGTTCAGTCCATTTGAGAGAGAGCAGTTCCGGGTCCGGTTGGTGCTGGGCGGGATGGTGCTCGCCTTTGCCGGGCTGGTCTTCTGCCTGTGGCGCGTGCAGGTCGTGCACGGGGCCCGCTACGAGACCAGCCTCAACAGGCAGAGCATGCGGCGCGTCCGCATCCCGGGCGGGCGCGGCCGGATTCTCGACCGCAACGGAGTCTCCCTTGCGGACAACCGGCCCAGCTACGGGATCGCCGTCTACCTGGAGGAGCTGCGCCAGCCGGGCCGGTGGGAAGCCACCGTCGAGAAGGTCGAGCGGGTCGTGGCGCACCTGTCCGGCGCGATCGGGCTCGAGCCCCAGCTTAACGCCGACGACATTCGCACCCATATCCGCCGGCGGTTGCCGCTGCCCCTGCTGGCCTGGCGCGACGTGGGGCACGACACGCTGGCCCGGCTCGAGGAAAGCGATTCGGTGCCCTCCTCCGTCGGCGTCTACACCGAGGCCGTTCGCATCTATCCGCAGGGCACGCTCGCCGCGCATATCGTCGGGTATATCGGCCGGCGCGACCCGCCGCTGGACGAAGAACCCTATGTCTACCACTACTACCTGCCCGAGATGGAGGGGAAGCGCGGGGTCGAACGCTGCCTGGACGAGACGTTGCGCGGCAAGGCGGGCGGGCGTCTCATCCGCGTGGACGTCTCCGGCTTCCGGCATCACGAGCTGAAGAAGTACCAGTTGAACCCGATGTGCGGGCGTGACGTCTATCTGGCGATCGATGTGCGCATGCAGCGCCTTGCCGAGGACGCCATCGCGGGCCGGCCCGGCGCCGCCGTGGTGCTGGACCCGCGCAACGGAGAGGTGCTCGCGCTGGCCAGTTCGCCGCCGTTCGATCCGAACCGGTTCATTCCGGCCATCTCCGCCAAGGGCTGGCAGCAGCTGCTCGACGCGGCGGACCGGCCGCTGTTCAATCGCGCGGTGGCGGGCAGCTATCCGCCCGGCAGCACGTTCAAGCCCGTGGTCGCCATGGCCGCACTCGCGAACGGGAAGGCGTCCGCACGCACGACCTATCGGTGCACGGGCCTGCTGGAACTGGGCGGGATCGAGTTCGCCTGCTGGCACGCGCCGGGCCACGGCGAGGTGAACATCCGGCAGGCGTTGGAACAGTCGTGCAATGTGCTGTTCTACAAACTCGCGCTGGACTGCGGCTATCCGTATGTCTATCACATGGCCGAGGCGCTCGGGTTCGGAAGCAAGACGGGCATCGAACTCGACGGCGAATCGGCCGGCCTGCTGCCGGACAATGCCTGGACGCTGCGCACCCAGAAGCACCCGTGGCGGCCGGGCGACACGTGCAACATCGCCATCGGACAGGGCTACCTCACCGTTACGCCGGTGCAGATGGCCGTGATGACCGCCGCGGTCGCGAACGGCGGCCGTGTGTACAAGCCGCGGCTGGTGCTCGGTTCCGCGCCCGACGGAACGGGCCCGCCGCACTACAGAGCGTGGCCCGCGGCGAACGACATGAACTGGTCCGCGGAGACTCTGGATGTGGTCCGCGGCGGCATGCACGACGTCATCCACGGGTTGCACGGAACGGGGCGCGCCGCCGCATCGTCCGGGTTCGTGATGGCGGGCAAGACCGGCACGGCGGAATACGGGGAGAAGGGGCGGAACAAGAAGCGGGGCTGGATGATTGCGTTCGCCCCGTTCGAGGCGCCGCGCTACGCTGTCGCGATCGTGCTCGACGATGTGGAGTCGGCCAGCGTCGACGTCGCGCCGCGCATGAAGGCGCTGACGACGGGACTCATCCGCCTGGCAAAGGACGGCCGCACATGATCGGTGCGCAGGACATACGGTTGCTCAAGCGGCTGCACTGGCCCATGGCGCTGGCCGTCCTGGCGTTGCTCGTCATCGGCGTCCTGTTCGTCTACAGCGCGTGCTATCAGAGCGAGGACCAGCCGGTGAACGCGTTCTATCGCAAGCAGCTCGTCTGGGCGCTGCTCGGGCTGGCCTGTTTTGTCGTCTTCGCGGTTATGGACTACCGGCGGCTGGGCGAAGTCTCGTGGTGGCTCTACGGTATCAGTGTCGTGCTGCTGTTGCTGGTGCTGTTTGTGGGCCGGCGCGTGCACGGCGCCAAGCGTTGGCTGAGCTTCTTCGGCGTATACGTGCAGCCGGCCGAGCTTGCCAAATTGGCCGCGATCGTGTATTTGGGGAGGCTTCTGAGCAGGCCCGGGCTCAACCTGAAGCACCCGAAACACGTTTTGCGGGTCGCGTTGATCGTCGCACTGCCCGCGCTGCTGATCATCAAGCAGCCGGACTTGGGCACGGCGGTGGTCTTCATGCCCGTGGCCATTATCATGATGTTCGTCGCCGGGGTCTCGACCCGAACGCTTGGCATCCTCATGCTCACCTGCGTGCTGCTCACGCCGCTGAGCTGGTTTGCCATGGATGAGTACCAGAAGAACCGGCTGGCGGTCTTCGTGAACCCGGAACGCGATCCGCTCGGCGCCGGCTGGAACAAGATGCAGTCGGAGATCGCGGTCGGCTCCGGCGGCTTGCTCGGAAAAGGATGGAAGGGCGGCACGCAGAATATTCTCGGGTTCCTGCCCCGCAGTGTCGCCCCGACCGATTTCGTCTTCTCGGTGATAGCGGAGGAGAAGGGGTTCGTCGGCTCGACGATCGTGCTGCTGCTGTATGTGGGGGTGTTGACCGCCTGCATGCGCGCCGCGCTGGTCGGCACCGACAAACTGGGCAGGCTGATCTGCGTGGGGATTGCGGCCATGATGTTTTTCCACGTGTTCGTGAATGTCGGCATGACCATCGGGATCATGCCCATCACCGGCCTGCCGCTGCCGCTCATCAGCTACGGCGGGTCGTTCACGATCGTCAGCCTGATCGCACTGGGAATCGTTCAGAGTGTTTACGTGCGCCGGTATCGGCATTAGGGACGCATTTCAAGAAGAAAGGGTACAGTCATCATGTTCGGTCTACTGAGAGGTCGTTCGAAATCGCGAACTGAGATCATCATCAACGCCGAAAGCCTGGAAACGCGGGTCGCCGTCATGGAGGACGGCCGGCTGGAGGAATTCCATGTCGAGCACCCGACCGAACAGCGCATTGTCGGCAGCATCTACAAGGGGCTCGTCCAGAACCTGGAGGACGGCTTGCAGGCCGCCTTCGTGGATATCGGAATGCGCAAGAACGCGTTCATCCATTACTGGGACATGATCCCCGGCGACGTCTCGCGTATGCTCGACGAGGAAGACGGGCGGGAGAAGCGCGGGCGCCGGCGCCGGAAGCGCATTTCCAACGAGGAGATCGCCAAGCGTTTCCCTGTCGGCGCGGAGATCGTCGTGCAGGTCACCAAAGGGCCGATCGGGACGAAGGGGCCGCGCGTGACCGCCAACATCAGCATCCCGGGCCGCTATCTGGTGCTGGTGCCCTGGACGAACCTGAAGGGGATATCCCGCAAGCTCGAAGAGGAGAAGCAGCGCCGGCGTGTGCGCCGGATCCTCGCGCGCGTGCCGCTGCCGGCGGACGTGGGCGTCATCGCGCGGACGGCAAGCGGGACGGCCCGAAAGACCAGCTTCGTGCGGGATGTCCGCGCCCTGACGGCCACCTGGAAGGAGATCCTGGACGGGATCCGGGACGCCAAGGCGCCGCATTGCCTCTACCAGGAGCCGTGCCTCGTGGAACGGATCGTGCGCGACTTCCTCACCGAAGACGTGAAGCGGATCGTGATCGACTCCCGCGACGAGTACGAACGCGTGCGCAAGGTCGCCGCCCAGATCTCACGGCGCGCCGCGAGCCGCATCGAGCACTACAAGGGCGACAAGCCGATCTTCGAACACTTTGACATCGATCGCGAACTCGGCAACGCGCTGCGGCGCCGCGTCGCGCTGCCCTCCGGCGGCTATGTCGTCTTCGACGAGGCCGAGGCGCTCATCGCCGTCGACGTCAATACCGGCAAGCACAAAGGGTCGGGCGCGCAGGAGGACGTCATCCTCGAGGTCAACACCGAGGCGGTGCAGGAGGTGGCGCGCCAGCTCCGGCTGCGCAACGTCGGCGGGCTGGTCGTCATCGACCTGATCGACATGCGGCTCAAGAAACACCAGAACAACGTTTACCGCACGTTCAAAGACGCGCTCCGCCGCGACAGGGCCCGCACCAACGTGCTGCCCATCTCGAAGCTGGGCCTGCTCGAAATGACGCGCCAGCGCGTCGTCGAAAGCGTGCATTCCTCCATGTACGTCGATTGCCCCTACTGCGCCGGGCACGGCGTCGTGAAGTCCGGCATGACCATGAGCATCGAACTCCAGCGCCGGCTGGTCGAGACCCTTCGCCGCTGCCGCAAGAAGGACGCGACGCTGCAGGTGCGCGTCACCGTGCATCCAACCGTGCTGCGCCGGCTGCAACAGGAGGACGAAAGGCTTCTCGTCGACCTGGAGAAGGAGTACAATACGCGCCTGAGTTTCAAGGCGGAACCCAGGCTTCACATCGAGTCGTTTGCCATCTATGATGCCGAGACGGAAAATGAGCTGTATGCGACTGGCGCCGAGAAACAGCAGTAGGTGCGCGGCCGCACTGGCCTGCGTCCTGCTCGGCGCCGCGCTGCCCGCGGCGCCGGCGCAGCCGGCCCCCGGCGCCGCGCCGCCCGGCGCGACTCCGCCGGCCAGCCCGCCCCCCGCGCCGCCGACCACCGTGATGATCCAGGACGGCGCGGAGATGTCCGCCAAGCGCCTGGAGTTCGACCTCGAACGCCGTTCATGGGTGGCGACCGGCAATGTCGTCATGCGCTACAAGGATATGGAACTGCAGGCCGATCACGTTACCTACCACCCGCTGACCCAGGACGTGGAAGCGCGCGGCGGCGTCCTGTTCAAGCGGCCCGGCATGACCGCGCGCGGCGAGCACGCCTGGTACAACCTGCGGACCCGTACGATCGATACCGCCCGGATCCAGGTGTTTGTCGCCCCCTTCTACGTCCGCGCGCAAACGTCCAGACGCCGCGAGGGCAATGCCTTCTCGCTCAACGACGCGATCATCACCACCTGCAAGGTCGATCCGCCCGATACCCATTGGCACATCCGCGCGCGCGAAGCCATCGTCACGCCCGGTGAACGCGTCGAGGCGCACGACGTCACCTTCTACATGGGCAAGGTGCCCGTGATGCACGTGCCGCGCTGGACCCGAAACGCCGGCGAGGACACCGGCTTCAATGTCGTGCCCGGCTATACCAGCCTGATGGGCGCGTTCCTGCTGATGAGCTACGACTACCGGCTCACTCCCCTGCTCAAAGCCCAGACCCGGCTCGACTATCGCACCCGGCGCGGGCTCGGCATCGGGCAGGAGTTCCGCTGGCGCGACCCGGACCTCGACTGGTACGGCCGGTGCCTGGCTTACTACGCCGATGACCAGTACCCGAACGAAGACGACGAGGACCCCGAACTCGAAGAGGTCGACAGCAACCGCCACCGGCTCGCCCTGCGCCATACCCACCATTTCGACGACAGAACCTATCTGCTCTCCTCCTTCGACTACCTCAGCGACCCCGACGTGCTCGAAGATTTCTTCGCCGACGCGTACCGGGAGGGGTTCCAGCCGGACAACTTCGTCTCGCTCACGCGCCGCGGCCGGCAGCACGCGATGGGCCTGCTGCTGCGCAAGCGGCTGAACGACTTCTATACGAGCGTCGACCGCGTTCCCGAGCTTTCACTCGAACTCTCGCGCCAGCCGCTCGGCGCCACACCCCTGTTCTACGAAGGCCGCACGACGCTCGCCTCCGTCGAAAAGGCGTGGGAGTCCGCCGCGACCAACGACGACTACGCCGTGTTCCGGTTCGACTGCGCGAACGAAATTCATTATCCGCACAAGTACTGGGGCTTCTTGAACCTGATTCCCCGGCTCGGCTACCGCCTGACCTACTACTCCAAGACGGTGGAAACCAACGCGCTCACCGGCGTCGCCGCCGAGGGCAGCGCCGGCACGCGCTCGCTGTACGAGCTGGGCGCCGAGATGTCGTTCAAGGCGTTCAAGGCGTGGGGAACCGTACCGCGTACCGACTTGTTCGACGGCCTGCGCCACGTGGCGCAGCCTTACGCCGACTACGCCTACGTGCCCGAGCCCAACCTGGCCCCCGCCGAACTGTATCCGTTCGACAGCGTCGATACGCTATCCGAGCGCAACCGCGTCCGCTTCGGCATGCGCAACAAGCTCCAAACCCGGCGCGCCGGCCGGGTCCATGACCTGGCCGACGTGGACCTCTACACGACCTATCACCTCGAAAGCGATGACGATACCACGCTCGACGATCTCGTCCTCGACGCGGAACTCCGGGTCGTCGATTGGCTGAGCGTGGACTTCGATTCGCGCTACAACCCCGACGAGGGCGCACTCGAAGAATTCAATACCCAGATCGCGGTGAAACAGCGCGACGACTGGCAGCTCGCCACCGAATACCGGTTCCGCGACGACGAAATCCTCTCCAGCAGCCTGCTTGCCGCGCGCGCCGACTACCGCCTGAACCGGTCCGAAATCAGCGAGTGGAGCGTGGGCGCGGGACTGCGCTACGAGCTGGACGACTCCCGGCTCGAAGAGCATTCCTATTCCCTGCAGCGCCGGATGGACTGCATGGTCGCCAAGCTGGGGGTCAGCCAGATCCCCGCCTATACACGCAGCGACGGAACCGAGCGCGACGACGAATTCAAGGTCTGGCTGGAAGTGTGGCTGACCGCCTTCCCGAAAGTCGGGCTCTCGGTCGGCCGGTAGAACCACGCTCTCTATGGCCCATGCGCCACAAGGCGCTGGCGGAAGGGTGGAAGAGTGGAAGGGTGGAAGGGTGGAAGGGTGGAAGGGTAGGGATGCGCCGTCGTGGGGCCTCCGCCTTCGCCGGGCCACGGCGGAGAAGTCCGGCATCCGGCATCCGGCCCCCGGCTTCCGCCTCCGCCGGGCCTCGACGGACAACACGGCGGGCACGGTCGGGTAACCGGCATCCCTAGGAGCGGCAACATGGATTATCTCGTTACGGGCGGAGCAGGATTCATCGGCTCGCACATCGCGCGGTTCCTGGTGGAGCAGGGGCGGCCGGTGCGCGTGCTGGACAATCTTTCCACGGGCGACATCGCGAACATCGGCGACGTGCTGGACCAGATCGACTTCGTGCAGGGCGATCTCGTGGACGTCGCGGCCGTCGCGAAGGCCGTGCAGGGCGTGAAGTACGTGCTGCACCTGGGCGCGTTGCCGTCGGTGCCGCGCTCGGTTCAAGACCCGGTGCGGGCGAACGAGGCGAATCTGACCGGCACCCTGAACCTGCTGGTCGCCGCCCGGGATGCCGGCGCCAAACGGTTCGTGTTCTCGTCTTCGTCATCGGTGTACGGCGATACGCCCGTCCTGCCCAAGAAGGAAGACATGCTGCCCGCGCCGCTGTCGCCCTACGCCGTCCAGAAACTGGCCGGCGAACACTACTGCCGGATCTTTCACTCGCTTTACGGACTGGAGACGGTTGTGCTGCGTTACTTCAACGTGTTCGGCCCGCGCCAGAACCTGAAGACGCAGTATGCCGCCGTCATCCCGATCTTCATCAAGCGCCTGCATGAGGGGCAAGGCCCGACGATTCACGGCGACGGCGGGCAGACCCGCGACTTCACCTTTGTCGAGGATGTCGTGCGGGCGAACCTGGCGGCGTGCGACGCGCCCGCCGAGGCGGCCGGCGGCGTATTCAACATCGCGTGCGGGCAACGGATATCCGTCAGAGGGCTGGCCGAGCAGCTCATTGCGATCATGGGCGCGGCGGTTCAGCCCATCCACGACGATCCCGTGCCCGGCGACGTGCGCGATTCCCAGGCGGACGTCTCCGAAGCCGCCCGGCGGCTGGGTTGGCAGGCGCGCGTTCCCTTCGAGCAGGGCCTCGAACGCACCATCGCCTGGTACACGCGCTAGCAGACTGTCCGACTCGGGAGCGGAGCGCCCAAGTCCGACAGTCCGCTTCGCTTCGCGAAACGCGATATATCGTCGGGAAGTCGACAGGGAGGGCCCCCGGCAGCATGCAGGCTTTCGCGTGCGTGCGCTCGCCGAATCTCTGTTTTAACGCTTGTCTTTTGGCCGGATCGGCCTAGCATAGGACCCATTATGAAACGAACTACGTGGCCTGTTATCCTGATGGTAGCGCTCGCCGCCTCGCTCGTCGTTCAACCCCCGGCGTTCGGTCAGCGGGTCGCGCGGGGACAGAAGCGGACGAAGTCGCGGATGTTCAATACGTACGCCGGGATCGGCGCGCGTACGTTCGCGGAGCACTCGCAGTACCTGGACCGTCCGTATGAAAAAGGGGAGTGGGGTTACGGCCTGAGCTACGAGTTCCATGAAGGGCCCGGGCTCTGGCAGTTGGCGGCGACCTATGCCCCGGACTCGGAAGTGATCCAGCCGCAGCTGAACCTGATCTATCAGCAGAGCGGAATGACGTTCGGGCTCGGCGGCACCACAAGTTATCAGCTCGGCGAGGTGAACGAATGGGGCGACGCCTACTGGCAGTGGGTCGCCGGGTTCGGCCTGAAGTTCACGAAGAAGTTCAACCTCAATCTGGCCGCTTATTACGTCTACAAGTCCTGGAACGACCTCGGCGATTTCGATCTGGACGACCTGGACTACGGGGTCTGGACCAAGTTCCGCCTGTGACAGAACGGAGTAGAAGCGGCGTCTCGCCGCTTCCACAACGCCGCTTGCGGGGCCGACGGGCCCCGCCTTCCCCCCGCGCCCCTTGATCGGCCGCCGTCTCCGCGCCCTTCCGCCTTCGCAGTGCCTCCCGCGGACAGGTTGTAAGCTTTGGCGATTCCCTGTGGGACGGGCTTTCCAGCCCGTCCCCCTTTCCCGTCGGCTTGCGATTGTGCGGGACGGGCTGGAAAGCCCGTCCTACGATTCGCCCGTCTTTGCCGGAGGTCTTGTCGATCCCGCCGCTCCGGCGGGGTTTCGAGCAAGCTTCAGATGGGCAGAGCGCCATGCCCCCCGTTTCTACTCCTTCGCCCGGGCGGCGGATTCCCGTGCATGCCGGATGCGCCTGGCGACGGACGGATGACTGTGCAAGAGCACCTCGATCCAGCGGGGCGGGTCCTTCTGCGTCAGGTTCTGACTCGCCAGTCTCTCCATCGCCGAGATGAACGCCTCCGGCCGGCCCGTCTGCCGGATCGCATAGCCGTCGGCGCGCAATTCGAGCCGGCGCGAATAAGCGTTGGCGATCGGCATCGTCACGAGCGAGAAGAGGAACATGCACAGCACGAACAGGGGCAGCGTCCCGATGTCGGCCAGCGCCGCGAAACCCATCCGCACCGCAAGCGGGCCGAGCACGCACGACGTGGCGTAGAACCCGCCGAACGCGAGCCCCGTGCCGAACGCGAGCAGCTTCCAGATGTCGCGGTTCACGTAGTGGCCGACCTCGTGCGCCACGATGCTGGCGATCTCGTCGGCGCTGTAGTCCGAAAGCAGCGTATCGGCCAGGATGATGCGCCGCGTGTTGCCCAAGCCCGCCAGGGCCGCGTTGGCCGTGGCCGTCTTTTCGCTCAGGCCCCACCGAAAGATGCCCACCAGCTTCAGCCCGGTGTCACGGACCAGGCCCGTCACCAGCCGCGTCAGGTCCGGATCCTCGATCGGTTCGAACCGGTGGAACAGCGGCATGATCAACACCGGGTACAGATTCGACAGGACCACGGCGAACAGCGCGTAGAACAGCGCCGCCCAGACCCACCAGGTCGCGGGCGCCGCCCGGAAGAGAAAGTAGACCAGATCGACGAGCACCACGAGAATCGCCGTGCTGATCAACAGCGACTTGCAGAAGTCGAGCAACCAGCCCCCGAACCGCTGCCGCAGCAGGCCGTAGCGCTTTTCGAGCACGAAACTCTGGTAGTACTCCAGCGGGAAGAAGACCGCGGCGTAGCCGAACGTGGCCACGGCGGTGTAGAGGCTGTTGACGAGCCAGACGGAGGCGAACCGCCGCGCGAGCCCGCCGGCAAGCCGTGCCGAGGCGCCGCAGAGCAGGAACACGAGCAGGCCGACCGGGACGACCAGGACCTTCAGGGCGAACAGCTTGTTCTGGATGCCCTCATATTCCCGCGCCAGCTCTTCGTTGGCGCGCGCCGCTTCAGGCTCCGGTTGCGGGTTCGCTCCCATGCGCCTCCAGCCCTTGCGTTACGGTTGTTCGGTGAGGTTGAACAGCCCCAGGATCCGGTCCAGCTCGTCGTTGGAGAAGAAGTCGATCTGAAGATGGCCTTTCGCCTTCTTGCCGTTCGTCAGCGTGCGGCTCGGCGCAATGTGGACGCTGGTGCCGAAGTGCCGGTGCAGGATGTCGAGCAGGTGCGCCTGGTAATCGGCCGGAATGTCATCGGTCGACCCTTGACGCGGGGCCCTGGGCTTGTCCTTCGCGTGTTCGATCAGCTTCTCCAGGACCCGGACCGACAGATCCTCTTTCACCACGCGGTTGGCGTACAACCGCCGCTCCTCTTCCAGGTCCAGCGAGAGCAGGGCCTTGGCATGGCCGGAGCTGAGCTTCTTCTCCACGAGCAGCTGCCGGATGTCGGCCGGCAGCCCGAGCAGCCGGACGCTGTTCGCCACCGACGCGCGCGCCTTGCCCACGCGGCGCGCGACCTGGTCCTGCGTCAGCTGGAATCGGTCCATCAGCATCTGGTAGCCCTCGGCCTCCTCGAGCGGGTTCAGATCTTCGCGCTGCAGGTTTTCGATCAGGGCCAGTTCCAGCGCTTCCTGGTCGGAGACTTCCTTCACGACCACCGGCACGTCCTTGATTCCGGCCGCGCGCGCCGCGCGCAGCCGCCGCTCGCCGGCGATAAGCTGGTAGTTTTCGTTCACCTTTCGCACGAGCAGCGGCTGGATCACGCCGCTCTCGCTTACGGAGCGGACCAGTTCGTCGAAGGCGTCCGTGTCGAACTGGTGCCGCGGTTGGAACGGGTTCTCCTGGATCCTGTCGGTGTGCACGGTCTCTATGCCGCTGCTCGGCGGCGGCTCCTCCTCCACGGCGTCATCCCGCATCAAGGCTCCGAGCCCCCTGCCCAGTCCGCGTTTCGCACTCATGTTCCGCTCCTTCAGCCGTTCGCACCGCTGTCCAAATGCCGTTCCAGAAACACGCGCGCCTCGAGCCGGCCGCCGTCTTCCACGTTCAGGTGTGCCGTGTGAATCTCGCCGCGCAGCCGCCCGTTCGCCCGGACGGTCACCAGCCCTTCGGCATAGACGGTGGCGTCAAGTTCGCCGTGCACGTCCAGGTCCCGGCAGCGCGCGTCCTGCTCCAGCCGAAAACTCGACTTGGCGGCGATGATCAGGTCCTTGGCCTGGATCAGATGCTCGGGAAATACGGCGCCCGCGCGCAGTTCCAGACGCCTGAACGCCTGCACCGTTCCGGCTCGAACGGTGCCCTCCAGAATGATGTCGTTGGCCAGGACGAAGCCGCCGGCGATAACGCCGGTCGGTTTCACGTGCACCGTGCCCGCCGTCTTGATCTCGGCGCTCCACTCCGAATCGATGATCGGGCTTGTGCGCTCGAGCACGGCCCGGCATTTCGGGCAGACCGTCCTGGAGGACTGCCCCGTGACGCTGAACACATACGTGCATTCGTAGCAGTAGATCTCCTGCTTCGAGGGCAGCGCCGTGCGCGCGATGTGTACGCCCGGCTCCGGCTTCTTCGCCTTCTTGCGGCCGGACCCGGGCCCGGAACGCTTCTTGGCGGGTGCCTTGTCCTTCGCGGACTTGTCGATCGCGCGGCGCGCGGCCGTCAGCGTCGTGAACCCGTCAACCACGCTGGCCTTCCGGGGATTCGGCACGAGAGGTTCCTCCGGGGATTGAACTGCCTGGGCCCGGTGCCGGCCCGCGAAGCGCCGGGCAGCGCCGCGGGATGCCCGCAGCGGGCGTCATGATCCACAATCGGGCTGACGGCCCGCGCTCGCCGTGCCGGCGCCCGCGTTGCCTATCGCCCGCCGCCGGCCGCGCCCCGCGGGTTCACTTGCGACCCGCCCACGAAGCTGACGCCGTCCTCCACGGCCAGCCGCTTGGCCTTGATGTCGCCTTTCACCCGGGCGGTGGGTTGCATGTCGATCTTGTCCTCGGCCGTGATGTTGCCGATCACCTCGCCCAGTATCACCACGGACCCCACCGACAGGCTGCCGTTGATCGTCGCGCTTTTCCCGACGGTCACGTCCTTGCTGCAGATCAGGTCGCCCTTCAGCTTGCCGTCGAAGCGGATGGGCCCGGAACTCTCGATCCTGCCCGTGATCTCGACGTCCGCCGTCAGTATCGTCTCGCGCTCGTCCATTTGCTCCCTCCTCAGGCTTGGGACAGGCTCCTGCCTGCCCATCGCGGGCGGAGCAGGCCCGTCGGACCGTCCGGTGCCGATCGAGTCGTTTTCCAGAATATGGCGTATCTTTGACATGGCGTCCTCGGGTTTTCCACGCTCCTGTTACGGGTACTGTCCCGGCCTGTCGAGCCCCGCCGTCTCCGGCAGGCCGAAGATCAGATTCATGTTCTGAAGGGCGGAGCCGGCCTGCCCCTTCACGAGATTGTCGATGTACGAGATCACGCGCAGCCGGTTCGCCCGCTCGTCCACGTCGACCACCAGCCGGCAGGCATTCGTCCCGCGCACGTGCATGGAGCCGATCGCCGCGTTGCGGTCGTGGATGTGCACGAACGCGCTGTCGCCGTAGAAATCGCGGTACAGGGCCAGCACCTGGTCCGCCGTGCGGGTCTCGATCAGATCGCCGTACAGCGACGACATGATGCCGCGGCAGACGGGCACGACCTGCGCGGTGAAGGTGACCGTCACCGGCTCGCCCGCCAGCAGGCCGAGCTCGCGTTCCAGCTCGCAGACGTGCTGATGGCCGGCCAGCTTGTAGGCGTTCATGTGATCGTAGCGCGCGGGATAGTGGAACACGGCGTTCGGCTTCTTGCCCGCGCCGGAGACGCCCGTCTTGCAGTCACAGACGACGTTGTCCAGCTTGATCAGCTTGGCCTTCGCCGCCGGGGCCAGCCCCAGAATACAGCTCACGGCGAAACAGCCGGGGTTCCCCACCAGCCGTGTGCCGGCGTTGAGCTCCGCGCGATGGATCTCGCTTAACCCGTAAACGGCGCCCGGCAGCAGGTCGGGCGCGGCGTGGTTCGGGTCGCGCCCGATCCGCCGGGCATATTCCGCGTAGGCGGCCTCCGTGTTGAATCGGAAATCGCCGCTGTAGTCAATCACCTTCGCGCCGCCGGCCAGCACATCGCCGGCCAGCTTCATGCCGACCCCGTCCGGCGTCGCCATGAAGACCACGTCCACGGGCGCCTGCGCCGCGGGGTCCGACGCGTCGAGCAGCGGCATGTCGCAATGCCCTGCCAGGTGCGGATACAGCGCGCTCAGCGGCGTGCCGATATCCGTGACGTCCACCAGGCAGCCGATGCCCGCCTCCGGGTGCCGCAGCAGCAGTTCAACCATGCCCACCCCGCCGAAGCCTCCGGCGCCCACGATTTTCGCTTTGATCATTGACGTTTCCTCGGACCTGATCGGATAATAAGACGCTGACTTTACGGTCGCGCGAGCGCTCAGTATGGAGCGAGATCCGGGCCGTTGTCAAGAGCGCCTTTGCCGGGGAAAACCCACGATGCCGACCAACCAGTTCAGCGTGCGCCACTCCGAGGCCGGGATCACGCTGATCGAGTTTCTCGCCGGCCGGTTGGGGCTCTCGAAAAAGAAGGCCAAGGCCCTGCTCGACGCACGCGGCGTCTTCGTCGGCAGCCGCCGTGTGTGGATGGCCCGGCACCGCCTGGCACCCGGCGACCGCGTGGAACTGTTCGCCCCGTCCGCGGCCGCCGAACCGGCAGACCGGCCCGCCATTCTGCTCGAGACCCCGCACTACCTGATCGTCGACAAGCCGGTCGGACTCGTGGCCGTCGGCCCCGACAGCCTGGAACAACGGCTGCGTGAAACGCTTCCGTGCGCCGGGCTCGTGCCCGTGCACCGGCTCGACCGGGATACGTCGGGCTGTATCCTCTTCGCGAAGAGCGGGCAGGCCGGCGAACGGCTCTCGGCGCTCTTCCGTCGGCACGCGATCACCAAGCACTACCACGCGATCGTCTCGGGCGCCGTGCGCGAGGAGTCCGGAACCATCCGCGCGCCCGTCGATGCGCGCCGCGCCGTCACCGATTTCCGCGTGCTCACGCATAACCGGGCGGCCAGCCATCTGGTGCTCCAAATCCGCACGGGCCGTACCCATCAGATCCGGCGCCACCTCGCCGCCATGGGGCACCCCGTCCTGGGCGACCGCACCTACGGCGCCGGCGCCGAGCTGACCGGAAAGCAAAAGCGTGTTCCGCGCCAGATGCTGCATGCGGCGGAACTCGCGTTCCTCTGCCCGTTCGCGAACCGCCCCGCGACAGCCTGCGCCGAACTGCCCGCAGACTTCCGGCAATGCCTGCGCGTATTCGGCCTGGCGTGAAGGGAGACGTGCGTTGCAATGGGAAACCGTTAGGGCCTGCTCCGAAAGCACGCGGTATGTCGGCGGAGCCGGAATGCACGGGAACAAAGCGCGTCTTGCCCTGGCCGCCGTCGCCGGCAGCCTGCTTCTGGCAGCCGCATGCCCTGCCGCTTCGCTGCAGGCCCGCGTTGCGCAGGGCGACGACGACGCGGAGGAGGGGCGCACCGGCATCGTGCAGCTCGGCAGCTCGGACCTGGAGTTGGTCTACGATGACGGCTACCCGCCGGCAGGCGAGCAGGTCGTCGGCATCCGATTCCGCGACGTGCGAATACCCGCCGGCGCTTCCGTCACGCAGGCCACGGTCCAGTTCACCGCCAAGGACCCGACCGAGGGGCCGTGCCGCCTGTGCATCCGCGGCCAGGCGTCCGCCGACCCGGCGGCCTTCAACAAGAGCGTCAAGAACCTGTCCCGGCGCCCTGCAACACACGCGCGCGTCGATTGGGAGCCCGCCGATTGGCTGCCGGGCCAGGCCGGCCCGGCACAGCGCACGCCGGACCTGGCGCCGGTCGTTCGGGAGATCGTCGGCAGCCGCGAATGGCGGCCGGGCCAGGCCCTGGTTCTGCTCATCACCGGCACCGGCCGGCGCCGGGCCTTTTCGTACGACGGCAGCCAGGGCCGCAGCGGCCCCGCCCTGTCTCTGGAATGGACGCTCCCCGCCGCCGCGGCGGAGCCGCCGGCGGAGCCGCACGCGGCGGGCGAGCCGGGTTCGGTTCTGGACGCCGACAGGCGGCTGAGCGTGGTCGTCAATGCGGCGATCGACAACCTGTACGTCACGGGCTTGCGCCTCGTCGAACTCCCGCTCATCCTCCTGCTGCCGGGCCTGGCCGGCATAGCCCTGGGAACCGGCGGTGTGGCCGCGTGGCTGCTCCGGCGAAAGGGGCGAAGCCGGTGGCTCGCGCCGCTGCTGGTTGTGCTCGCCGTGCTGGCGCTCGGCGTCGCCGCCTGGCTGATCGACCGCCATACGCTGCGCTTGCTGAAGGAGAACCGCGAGCTGCGGCGCAAGGGCAGCACCGAGGCCATCGGATTGCTCGACCTCATCTGCGAACGCCAGACGAAACGGAAGGCCTTCCTCTTCGACGAACACCATGCCCGTGAGGGACTGACGGCTGCCTTCGGCAAGGTCCGGACTCTCCCCCTGATCTATGACGACGCGACCGACGTCGTCCTGGTCCGAATCGAGAACCCGCTCGCGCAGGCGTTCCTCGCCGTCGTCGATCTCGGCGCGCCGGGCATCGATATCCGGCTCGGTACGACCATCGACAGGAAACGGCTCACCTCCGAGTTCGCCCGTGAAAACAACTGCACCGTCGCCGTCAACGGCGAGGCGGGCCGCTCGCCCAAACCCGATAGCGGGTTCGGAGAGTGGATCGGCAACCTGATCCGCCAAGGCAACGTGATCCTGCTGAAAGACACGGACAAACGCCCCTTCCTCTCGTTCGACCCCTCGAACCGGGCGCGCTACTCGCCCGCCGCCGCCGTGGAGACGAACGCCGTGCCGCAGATGTACAACGTGATCTGGGGGCGCATGGACGCCGTGCTCGACGGCCAGGTTGTGACCGGCAACTGGCGCGGGCGCCAGCCGCGAACCGTCATGGGGATCGACCGCGAGGGGGGGCGCCTCTACCTGCTCGTCGTGGACGGCAGGCAGCCCGGCTATAGCATGGGGTTGAGCCGTGAAGAGGTGGGCCGCATCCTCACCGCGTTCGGCGCACACAACGCCATGCTCTGCGACGAAGGCGGATCCACCTGCATGTTCCTGAGCCGGTTCGGCGGCATCAGCAACGTGCCCTGCGATAACCGCGGACAGGAACGGCCGACCTACACGCACTTCGGTATCACGCTGCGCGAATAGCCGGGCGGCGGGCCGAGCATGAACTCCAGGGCCTTGCGGCGACCGGGCCGGATTCGCGCCTGAGGCAGACACTGCCTGAGCCAGGCCCGGGGGAAGGCGCGGAGCACATTCCATGGGGCGGTCCGAATGGCTTCGTGCGTATATTTTCGAAGTGCCGCTGGTCTTTGAAGCAGGGATCGAAGGGAATCCGTGGTCGGGTGTTTGAGTAGCCCCTGCACCAGCGGCACGGTGATCTTCGTTCCGGACGCCAGTCGGCATTCCACCGTTCCGACAGGTTCGGCGAAGTGGCGGGTGCGTTTCATGGCGCGCCTCCTTCTCCTCTGTCCGCCTTCAGCCATTTCAGGAGCAGGTCGCGTGCTTTGGCCGCGTCCGCCGTCTGCACATCGTCGTAGGCGGCCAGGTCTTCGGCGATCGCTTCGTCTGTCCAGGCCAGCAGCCGCTCGGCAAGCAGGAGTGCGTCCTGTGCCGCCGTAAATTCCCGGGCTGTTTGTTCCAGATCCGGCCGTGCGGCGAGTACGGCGGCAATGTCCGCCAAATCCCTCGCTTCCGCCCGTTCGGCGACGCACTGTATCTTGTCGGCCAGGTACCTCGGCAGAGAGACCCGCCGGACGGACGGCGCGACGGACGAGGGGACGAGGTCCGTCTCAGGGACATCCTCGTAGTTGGAAAGGATTTCCAGGGTCACCTGCGCTCCGTCAGGCAACGTCAGGATGCCGCGGAAGCCGGATCCGAATTCGTCCGGGGCTTGAATCGTCTCGATAGCGTCGGGAAACCGCTTGCGGACTTCTGCGAGGATGGGGCGCACGTCCTGCAGTGCACGGGTGGTGTGAAAATCGAGATCGAAAGACTGCCTATGCGAAAGCTCTTCCAGAGAAATCGCCGAGGTGCCCGCCCAGTAGCAGCGCGCGACGAGCCGCGGGCAGCGCGCCGCCAGCAAACGCACGGCATTCCTGAGGACCTCGTTTTGCTCTTGCGGTGTCACGGATTCTTGACACATTTATGGGCTGTCCGCATCCGCGAAGTCAAACACATTCCTCGCTCACTTGAGGGCTAACGCCCCTGCAGTCCGCGCGGGTCCGCCGTCACGCGCAAGTCGTCGAACCAGCACGCGGAGATGCCGTAGAACCCCACGTAGCTCGGCGCGGCGAATACCGGCAGGTCTTCGACCACCGCCACCGGCCGCTCGTCGAGCAGGATCATGAGCCGGTCGCCCTTGATCACGACCTCCAGCCCGTACGTCTGGTCTGAGGCGGGATTGAACTTGTAGCCCGTCTGGATCACCCGGCGCTTGCCGTGCTCCTGGACCACCACCGTCACGTTCCCGTAGGACCCGTACCGGACGATGATGTGGTTGTCCGCATCCGCGTATTTCATCAGCCCGAACCCGCGCTCCTTGTGCTTGTTCCGCTGCGTCGCCGCCGCCCGCGCCCGGATCGCGCCGTCGCCGATCGGGAAGGGCGACACGGTTTGGGCCCCCCCGTCGTTGTTCGGGCATACATAGCGCCCATCCGCCACGTGCCACCCGCCGGAGACCGGGCGCCAGGACCGCACCGCCTCCGGCCCGTCGAACGCCGTCCCGTAGACGGGCACTTCGTCCGCCGCCGCCGGCATCACGCAGATGAGCCCCAACAGCCATGCACGGATCGTTCCGAATATCTTCATGTCGGCCTCCTCCTCACTTATGCCGGCGCTGCCTTCCGCCACCCTGATGGCATTTGACACCTGACACCTCCGCCCCGCCCACGCCTACTTGCCCTCCCCGAGACACAAGGGCAGCGGTTCAGCTCTGTGCGTCTGCACGGCGCGCAACCGCTGCTGCGCCAGGCCCAGTGTGCCGGCCATGCGGCCGCGCAGCGCGCGGTCGGCCGTCAGCACGACCGCTTCCGACACGGCCAGCCGCGGGAACCGGAACTCGAGCCCGTCCTGCACCGGGACCGCCCGCACGGGCGCGATGCGCTGGAAGTTCACGCTGAAGCAATCCTGCGGCTTCAGCCACGGCGGTATGCGGAGCTGTACGGTGACATCGACGGGCGGGTAGCTCTCGATCCGATGCTCCCGCTGGCGCCTCGCCCACCAGCCGGTCTTGAGATTCATGTTCAACACCAGCAGCACGATCGTGTCCGCGCCGCATACCAGCGAGGCCACTTCCGCCGGCCGCTTGTCCCAATGGCCGGGCCCTTCCGAGGGCACGGCCTCGGTTACACGCGCGAGATTGGACACGTCGCTGATCGCGATCAGATCGCCGAGCGTCCGCAGCTCGACGTTGATCCTGCCGATTTCGTCCCAAACCGCCCGCAGGTCCCCGACCACCTCGCGCGGGATCGTGCAGCCGTACGCCTGGTCGCCCGGCAGTCCGCCCATCGACAGGCGCAAGGCGTGGTGTTTGTCGCTGAACCAGTTCGGGGCGCGCTTGTAATACATGTGCCCGTATCCCCAATGCAGCATGCCTTTGGCGCCGAACATCAGGCAGCCGTAGGTCAGGAACCGTTCCTCGTCCGGCATCAGCGGGTAGGGGCGGTTGGCCGGCAACCCGATCAATGCCTGTTTCTCGCGGTCAATCTCGAACCCGATCTCCGCATTGCGCAGGTAGGGGAGAAACGGGCGGCGCGCCTGCCGGTACTCGCGCTTGGCAAGCGCTTTGTACGCCGCGAACTCCTTGTGCGGGCCGATCCCGTCCAGCCCGTACTCGTGCGTGATCCCGTCGGCCAGTTCGAACCAGTTCACGCCGTGCGGGGCCTGCGCAGCCATGATATTGAGCGTGTGGAACGGGAAAAACCGGCCTTTCTCCCGCGAACGCCGTTCCGCGTTCACCAGCAGTTCCTCACAGCGGCCGACGGGATACCGGTCGATCTCGTCCAGCCAATACGCTTTGAACTCCGCGAAGGCCGGGTCCCAGTATGTGCGGAACGCCTTTTCGTGGTTCTGCCCGCCGCCGTAATGGAACGCGTACATGCCCAGCTTCTTTGCCTCCGGCAGCCGCTCGTCCCCGCCGCCGCACAAACCGACGCAATCGAACCCGTGGTTATAGACGTCCTGCACGCCGTCCGCGCGCAACTGCGGGAAGAGCACCACCTGAACGGGGAACTCCGACGGGATCGCGCGCACCGTGAGGCCCGCCCGAACGCCTTCCTCCGTGCCGATCGTCACGACCGCCGGCTCGCCCCGCGCCAACGGCTCGGGCAGCGTGACCTCGACCGGTACGACCGTGTCGGATAGCACCGGCTGGCCGAACCGGCTTCGCGCCGTCACGTCGGCGCCGTCTACGCCGACATGCGAGAGGTGATACGTCGCCTGGCGCCCGCCCGGCATGACCTCGTTGTTCTGGACATACACATAGAGCCGCCGCAGCTCCGGCCCGAACGCTACAAAATTGATCTGCACCGGCTCCGGCGCCGCCGATAGCTTCACCGGCTGACGGACGGAAATGCCGCCCTCGAGCGTGATGTCGAGCGCCGCCTCCACCTGCGCGTGCTCGTCCAGGAACAGCTCGGTGGCCCACGCCGCGGGCAGCGACTGGAAGCGGATCAACAGCTCGCCCAGCTTGCCGGGCGCGAGCGTGCGCGGCCACAGCCGATACCACGCGACGATCTCTTCCGTCTTCAGTGCCTCCAGGTCCTTGCCGTCGAGCCGCACGCTTTCCAGCGCAACGGCTTGCGCGGTCTCGTTGCGCAGGTAGATGTAGAGCGACCCGCTGATCGCCGTCGTCGGGCGGTACGTGTGGAATTCGGCATTCACCTTCGGCACGGGGGAACCTCCCCCGATCGCGGCGCAAGCGGATACGGCCGTGAGGGTCAGCACGCAGGCCAGCCGCCCAAGGCATTCACGGTGTTTCGGTCTCATGGCGTCTCCTTGTGCGTGGTCTCCTCCGCGGCTTGGTCCCCGAGTGCGAACCGGCATTCCGGACCGTCGGATCGTGCGCACGCAGCGGGGCGTGGCGACGTTGGTCTATCCACTAGCTCTATAGCCGGATCGGCGCCAAGGTTAGCCGCAAAGTCTTGCGGACCGGGTCGATTTGAGTGGTCGAATCGTATGCCGGCGGGCAACAGCCCCGGAAAGCCCGTCCCGCGGGGGATCGACAAAACTTACAGCCTGTCCGCCCGCCGCGGCTGGAGCCGGTTCAGCGTGCGGGGCGGGCCGCATAGACATGGACACCCAGCGGTTCGAAGGTTTCCTCGACACAGCCGCCGCGGACGGCAACCTTCCGGTTCTCCCCCAGCACATCCAGCGTGCCGCCATCCGGCACGGCGCTGGGCTTGAACGTGACGCGACACGGCTGCGACCTGCGGTTGACGGCCACGATCAGCGTGCCGCCGGAATGCCGCTTCTCCCAGAGGTGGACGGCGTCCGACGCGCCTTCCGGCCCTGATGTCCAGCGGCGGGTCTCGCCCTCGGCCACGAGCACCGGCTCGAGGCTGCGCACCTGTGTGACCACGCCCGTCAGCGCGGCCCAAGCGGCCGGCACGTCGCCGATGCTGACCTTCTTCTCCTTGCCGCTCTTGCCGAACCACCACCAGGCCAGCCCGCTGGATTCGTGAGCCAGGGCCATAAACGCTTCCGGCCGGAACCGGTCGCGGGCCAAGGACTCGTACGCACCCTGCGAGCGGACGTTGGCCGCATTGAGGTATTCGCGGCCGATCCCGCAATTGACGATGCCCATCAGGGCCTTGTCGGCGGCCAGCGCCGCGCGATCGTCGTCCAGTGCGCTCGCGATCTGCTCCGGGCTCCGGTAGACCTGGGTCCAGTGCACGTCGAAGGCCGGTTCGTACAATTGCTTCGTTCGCGCGGGGCCGGGCACCGTGACGATTGCCGGGTGGAACGGGTCCAACGCCTTCATCAGACGGCGATGCGCCGCAAGCAGGGCCGGCGGGCAGTATTGGGTGCCGTGCCCCGGCTCGTCGAACAGATACCAGGCCAGCAGGGCCGGGTGGCCCATGACACCCGCCACGCGGTCGGCCACCCAGGCGAAGTCGGCGGACATTAGCGCCTCGCGGCTCAGCCCCATGAACACCGTCAGCCCGGCCTGCCCCGCCGCCGTCAGATAATCGAGCGCCGCGGCGTTGTCGACCCGGTTGCCTTCGAACTGATAATCGTGCACCATGGTGAAGCCGCCCGCCGCCACCTTCGCCATGTCCTCCGGCTTCACCTGGTAGAGGCCGAGCGGGAAGTGCGGCCGGCCGCCGATGCTCAGCGCGCCGCGCGGCCGCCAGATCACGCTCGGCATGGGCGCCGAGTGCGAAAGCCACAGATCCCGGCGCGTCACGTTCCCGGCGCGATCGGCAAGTTCGACACGCGCACGATGCAGTCCCGCCGGCCAGTCCGCCGGCGGGCGGTAGACCGCCGTCTCTTGTCCCCACTGCACGGCCGCGGAAACATCCTGCCCGTCGAGCGTCAGACGGACGGCGCCAATCCCGCTCGGGTCACGGTAGCGCAGTTCGAGCGGCTTCGGCCCCACCCAGTGATGCCAGGTCTCGAGCCGCGGGCCGGCCGTGTCGGCGTCCGCGGGCGCCGTCTGCTCGAAACGGCACGGCGCTGACTCAACCCTGGCCGTGGGCGAAACCACACGCCAGTACCAGACCCCCGGCGCCAGCGGCGTGTCCCAGTCCAACGCCATCTCTTCCGTCCTCTGCGCCTGCACCGACGCCGGCGGGAACGCGGGATCCGGCGAGACCTGGACCTCGAAGTCCACCCCCGGCACGAAGGACCAGGAGAAGGCCGGCGTGTTGTCCCGCACACGGGCGCCGTCGGCCGGCTCGCGAAGCTCGAGTGCGCGGACGACTTCACTCACCTCGATGTCGTCGAACCACGCCGTCCCGTTGGCGCGCAGCGAGATGAAGAGGGTGGCGTAGGCCGCGCCGACCGGTGCGGTCGCCGTGCACTTGATCTCCTGCCAGTCCGCATCCGGTTTGGGACGGCTGGTGTTGTCGCCCACGCAAAACCACGTATGGTCGCTGTCGACCCACTGGATGATCACCCGCGCCCCGGATGGATCCTGCTTCCTGTCGGGGTCCGTCAGGTTGCGCGTCCTGGCAAACGCGCGCACCGTGTAATCGGCCAGCGGACGCACCGGTATCTGCTGCGTGATCTGCGGGTGAAACTTGCCGTCCCGGCCCGGATTCGTGAGGCGCAGGCTGCGCCGGCCGCCGTGCCGCTCGGCCGTGTCCACCGCCGCGCTGGGATTGCCCAGCCAACCCGTCAGCTTGTCGCCCGCCTCGAAATCCGCGTTCACCAGCCGCACCGTTTGCGTCGACGTCGGAATGTCCGCGAACAACGCGCGCCATCGCGCGGGCCGCGCCGCACAGGGCGCCGCCCCGCCGCATGCCCAGCCCGCCGCCACAAGCACCGCCAGCCAACGTCTATGCTTCATGACCTGTCCTCCTCTCGCCAAGTGGCGCCCCGCCTCACGAACTTGCCCGCACTACGAGTTCCCCCTCGAGCACGATGCGGAGGTCGTCGCGGAACCCGAAATCGATCATCTCTACCACCTTCTCGATCATGATCTCGCCCATCTTCTCCAGCGGCGTGCGTACCGCCGTGACCGGCGGCCGGTGCTCGGCCAGTTCCGGCGGGTCGTCGTACACGACCAGGGCCAGCCGCTCGGGCACCTTCAGCCGCAGGCGCCGTACCGCCTCGGCAATCGACGAGAAGTGCCGCCCGGACGAGGCGAAGATCGCGTCGATCTGCGGCTGCGCGCGCAGCACCGCCGCCACCCGCGCGGCGGCCGCGGAAGTATTCCCGCTCCCGCCCATCGTCAACACCAGCTCCTCGCGCAGCGGCAGCCGGTTCGCGCGCAGAACATCCCGGTAGGCCGCGTAGCGCGGCTGAAGCCACGGGCTGTCCAGAGACTGCGTCACGAACAGCACGTGCCGGCGCCGCGCCTGATTCACCAGGTGCTCCATGACCTTGGCCGTACCGGCATAGTGGTCCAGACCCACGCTGTTCACCGCGCAGCCCGGCGGGGCCGCGGCCACGTACGGCATGCGCTCGCGCCGGCACAGCTCGATGAGATCCTCGAACCCCTCGTAAACCGGAAAGATCAGGCCGCTGCGCGGACCCAGCCCCAGCAGCGTCTCGCGCTTCGCCGCCTGCGACTCGTCCAGCCGCACAATGACGATCTTCACAAGACATTGCGCCGCCTGCGGCCACGCCAGAATGCCCTGCAGCCGGCTGAACAGCAGGTAGGCCGTCATCCCGCCCTGGCGCAGGTGGCCCAGCATGCCGTCGGTGAACACAACGTGGATCCCCTTGCGCGGCTTCACCCCCCCAGGCACCGGATACGTCCCGCTGCCGTGCACCCGGCGCACCCACCCTTCGGCCTCCAGCATGTCCAGCGCCCGCATCGCCGTGTTGCGCCCCACACCAAACTCCGCCATGATGGCCGCTTCGGACAGCCGGCCCGCGTACCCGGCCCGAATGCGCTCCTGCAGCGCCGCACAAATGCCGCCATACCGCGAGACAGCCCCCTTACGCCCTTTCGGCATTCAAGTTACCCCCATAAGTACTTGAATTATACCCATATCTTTCTGAAAAATCAAGCCCCCCAGAGGGCGTAGTCCGAAAACAGGGACGAATGGGAAGGCAGGTTCAGCACGTCCAAGATTCGCCTGCGGCAGCGAGGCGCCGCCGCCGGGGCCGGCCGGCTATGGGCCCGAGCAAAAGTAGCTTCACATGTGAACGTATTTCTGCGCGAACCCTATGGGGCGGGGCTGACCTGCACGTCGTCGAACTCGCAGGCGGAGATGGCGAAGAGGCCGGCGCGGGCGCCCTCGAACACGGGCAGGCCGTCCATGACCGCGACCACGCGCTTGTCCAGCAGGATCAGGACGCGCGAGCCGCGGAAGATGGCGCGGATGCGGTACGCGCGGCCGATCTCGGGATCGAAGATGCAGCCGCACTCTTCGATTCGCCGCTTGCCATCTTCAAAGATTTCGAGCGTCACGTTCTTCCACGAGCCGAACCGCACGGCGAGCCAGTTCTGCTCGTCGACGTATTTCATCAGGCCGAACCCGCCGCCCTTGTTGGGCTTGTCGCGCGCCGTGGCTTTGACGTGCGCCTCGATCGTGCCGTCGCCGAGTGGGACAGTCGAAACCGTACGGCCGGCCGGACCGCCCGTGACGGGGTCCCTCACGCAGGCATAGCGGCTGTCGGACATGCGCCACTCGCCAACGATCGGGCGCCAGCGCTGGGTGGCGTCTGGGCCGTCGAATCCGTTCTGATAGGTCTCCGCCGCCGCGCACGGGGCGGCGGCAGCCAGCAGACAGGCGGCGATCATGCCGGCCAGCGCGCGGGCTGCGCAACACGGCGTTCCGCGGCCTGACGCACCGGTTTGCCAATGCGGTGATCCACTTGAAGGAAGCGGCTCGCGAGGACCCGCCTGCGCCCGGCCTTCGGCGGGCAGGCGCTCGCCCTCCGGACTACACCCTGTTTGTCTCCTTGGAGGGCGAGGCTCCTGACGAGCCGCTTCCGGGAATACGTCAGCGCATTCATGAACCCGCGCACCCAGGATCGCCTCCGTTCTCGGCTCGGCGGGATGTCCGGGGCGGTCGCGTCTCGAAGCGCATTCGCGTTCATTCACGCCCGCCGTGTCGTTCATGGCGTCTTCTCCTTCTTGGCGTCCGGATCCTCATAGCACGCGGGCAGCGGCTGCGGCTGGCGCCGGGCGGCGGCGCGCAGGCGCGCCTGCCCGTCGGCCAGCCTCCTGGCCATGCGCGCACGCAGGCCCTGATCGGCGGTGACCACCAGGATCTGCGAGACCGCCAGGCGCGGGAAGCGGAACGTCAGCCCGCTCTCGACGCTCAGCGGCCGGGCATCGGCCAGCCGCTGGACATCGACGGTGAACGTGTCGACCGGCTTGAGCCACGGCGGCACGCGCACGCGCAGCGTCACATCGACCGGCTCATATCTGACGATCCGATTGTCCCGCTGGCGTGCCGCCGACCAGCCCGTCTGCAAATCCATGTTGAGCAGCAGCACGATCACGGTGTCCAGACCGCAGACAAGCGAAGCGACCTCGGCGGTGCGGTCGCCCCACTTGCCGACGCCCTTCTCGGGGATGGTTCGCTCGATGCGCGCCAGGTTCGACACGTCGCTGAGCGCGACGAGCGGGCCGATCGTGCGCAATTCGACGTTGATCCGACCGATCTCGCCCCACACCGCCTTGAGATCCTCGACCACGTCGCGCGGGATCGTGTACCCGCGCGCCATGTCGCCCGGCAGCCCGCCCATCGAGAGGCGCAGCGACGGATACGTGTGGCTGAACCAGCCCCAGCGGTTCTCGAACAGCATGTGGCCATAGCCCCAGTGCAGGAACCCTTTGGCCCCCTGCATCAGGCAGCCGTAGGTGAGGAATCGCTCCTCGGCCGGCATGATCGGATACGGCCGGATCGGGGACAAGCCGATCACCGTGCGGTTCGTCACGTCCAGCTCGAACCCGACTTCCGCGTTGCGCAGATACGGCAGGAATGGGCGGCGCGCGCGTCGGTATTCGCGCTTGGCGAGCGCGGCGTGGCACGCGAAGTCCGAGCGCGGGCCGCCCACGCCCTCGAGGCAGTAGCCCTGCGTGACGGCGTCGGCGAATTCGAACCAGTCGGCCCCGCGCGGCTTCGAAGCCGCCATGATGTTCAGCGTGTGCAGCGGCATGTGGCGGCCCCGCTCCTCGTAGTGCACTTCCGCCCGGCGGATCGCCTCGAAGCATTTCTCGGGGTAACGGTCGATCTCGTCCATCCAGTACCCCTTGATCTCCGGGTACGCGGGCCCCGAGTACCGGTGCAGACACTCGAGGTTCTTCTCGGAATCGAACAAGAACAGATCGAGGCCAAGCGGCTTGGCCTCGCGCAGGCTCTGGTCGCGCCAGCCGCACTGGCCCACGGCGGTGAAGCCGTGCTCGTAGACGTCCGCCACGCCATCGGCGCGCAGCTCCTGGAACAGCACGACCTGGATGGGAAACTCGGAGGGCAGCGCGCGCACGGTCAGCCCCGTGCGATACCCGTCCTCGGTCTCCAGCGTTACGACCGTGTACCTGCCCTTGGCCAGCGGCGCCGGCAGGCTCACTTCGATGGGCACGACGGTATCCGTGAGCGTACGGTTCCCGAATCGGCAGCGGGCCGTCACGTCCTCCCCGTTCACGCCGACAGCCTTCACGCGGTGAGCATTGCCGTGGTCGCCCAGCAGCCAGTCATTGTTCTGCGCGTAGAGGTGGAGCGTCCGGAGATCGGCGCTGAACCCGACGAAGTTGATCTGGACCGGCTCATGGGCTTCGCTGAGGCGCACGGAGGTCTCGATCGGCTCGGCGCCGGTCAGGCGCACCGTGACTCGCGCCTCGACCGACTCCTTTGTGCCCGTGAAGAAGCCGACGACCCACTCGGCCGGGAGCGACTCGAAGCGGATCAGCAGCTCCCCCAGCTTGCCCGGCGGTATCAGGCGCGGTCGCAGCGTATGCCAGGTCTCCACGCCGTCAGCCTTCAGCCCATCGATATCCCGGCCATTCAGGCTGATACTCTCCAGTCCGATGCCGGCGGTGCCGGCGTTGCGTATGTAGATATACAGCGAGCCGTTGACGATGGAGGTGGCCCGATAGGTCGAGAAGACGACGCCCGGCTTCTGCGCGGGCCTCTCCGCCTGCGGTGTGGCGGCCGGTCCCGCGGTCACGGCGGCAGCTGCCGTGGCGATGGCGACCAGACGTGAGGCTGTGGACGACGATCTCATCGGGCCCCCTCTCTTTCGGTTCGCGGCGGCGCCGGCGGATGGGGGACGGTTCCGTACCGAAACACGCGCCCGTACCGCTGCGAGACGAGTAACTCCGGCCGCCCGGCGCCGTTCAGGTCCGCGACCCGCGGGCAGGCCGTTTCCACAACATTCATCGGTTTCGGCTGCCCCGGCGACGGCAGCCGGTCGTACAATCCCTTCCAACTCGCCACGTGCTGCATGCCGGCATAAAGCCGCCGCCAGAGCGCGCTCTTGTCGCGGACCCGCTCGACCGCGTCGAAGCGCGGTTCTGCATCCGTGCCCGTATTCAGCAGCGCATAGACGTCGCCCAGCCGGTTGCCCACGATGAGATCCTTCTTCCCGTCGCCGTCCAGATCCGCCACCTCCACAATCGCGCGCGGACCCAGCGCGAGCGGGCGGCCCGCGACCGTCACGGCACAGCCGGCCTCGAACTCGGGTGCATCATCCGCGCCCGTGTTCAGGAACACGCGGACGCGGCCGAGCAGATCGCCCACCACCAGATCCTTGCGCCCGTCGTTGTTCCAGTCGCAGACCACGGGTGTGGCGAACCCGGCCACCCGCAAAGGCCGCCCGCCGGCCCGCAACGCGACGCCCGGCGCGAACCGCGGCTTGTCCCGTGTGCCGGCGTTCTCGAACCAGTAGACCAGTCCGGTGTAATGGCCCACCAGCAAGTCGAGCGTGCCGGTATTGCGCCAGTCCACCGCGCATGGGGCGAGGTTCCCGAGATACTCCGTGTTGAACGCCAGGCCCGCCAAGTCCCAGAACGGGGCGGTAGCCGGGTCGGATGCGGCAAGCCGCTCCCGGCTCACCTCGACCCCGGGCACATAGTCAAATTGGTCGAATGCCGGCGCGCCCGGTTCGCCTGCGTTCGGGAAGATGCGCAGCCGCGCCTCCTCGTGCCCCACCACGAGATCGGGTACGCCCGTCCCCCGAAAATCGGCAAAGGTGAAGACCGAATGCACGCCCGCGATCAGCTCCGCGCCGGGCGCCGTGAGCCGGCGCCCTTCGTCGAAGACGGGCCGCCCGTTCGTGCCGATGTTGCGGAAAAGAATGACCTGCCCGGGATCGTTGCCCACCAGCAGATCTTTCCGGCCGCTGCCCGTCAGGTCCGCCACGCACGGATGGCTGAGCAGCCCGACATCCACGGGCCGGCCGTCGGCATGCCGCGCCACATCCTGCCGCGCGTAGCGCGGTTCGGAGTCCGTGCCCGCATTCGCATAGACGATGACGGTCCCGTCGCGGTGCCCCAGAATCAGCTCGTTGCGCCCGTCGTTGTCCCAGTCGGCGAATACCGGGTACGGATACATGAGCCGTTCGATGCCTGGAACCTCCTCGCCGTCCGAAAAGACGGGCCCGCCGGACCCGCCCAGGTTTCGGAACAGGATCAGCTTGCCCTCGATGTTGCCGACGACGACGTCGAGCAACCCGTCCCCGTTCCAGTCCACCAGCTCCGGGTAGGCGTACTGCCGCACGTCGATGTAGCCGTCCCTCGTGCGCAGGAAATCCAGATCCCGCACGGCGAACGAGAACCGGCCGGGCTCCGCGCGGTTGCGGACAAACGCGACGCGCCCCTCGTAGGTGCCGAGCACCAGGTCGAGCGAGCCGCTGCCCGTCAGATCGCCCATCGCAATCTTCGGGTTCAGCCGCACGATGAACGGGTCGCCTGTGTCCGCGGCGCGCAGCCGCGCGCCCGGCCCGAAGCGCGGCTCTGCCGCCGTGCCCTCGTTGAGAAACACATAGATGAACCCGTCATGGTCGCCGACCAGCAGATCCGGCCGGCCGTCACCGTTGAAATCGACAACGTACGGATAGGCCTTCAGCCCCACGTTCAGCACGTTGGCCGTGAAGAAGCCGCGCGTCTCCAACGGCGGCAGGCGAGGCGGGTCCGCATACAGATCCTGCGCCGGCGGCTCGTAGGCGCCGGCGCCGCTGCCCGGCCCGTCGAGCGATTCCAGCATCCGCAGCACCTCCGCGCGGCGGGCGGGGAACTCGTCCCGCATGTACGACTCGAAGTTCACCTTCACGAGCGCATCCTGGACAATCGCGTCGACGGCCGCCGGGATCGCGACGCCGCCGTTGCGCCGCTCCTCCACCGCACCCGCCAGCATCCAGAGCGTGTCGTATCGCACTTTGATCTGTGACATGATCTCTCCATCGGCTCATCGCACAGCCCGGACCGCTCGGACCGGTCGGACGAGAGGACCCTTTGATCGGGTCATCTGATCTATCGCGCGCGCGTCTCGGCGACGCGCAGATTGGCCGAAACCCGGAAATCGTCGAAGGCGCAGGATGAAAGGCCGTAGAACCCGACGGCGCCCGCCTGCCCGAACAGCGGCACGTCCTGCACCACGGCCATCGGCTTGTCATCCAGAGAAATCATGAGCCGGTCGCCGTCGACGACCACCTTCGCCAGGTACGCGCGGCCGACTTCGGGCCGCCACATGACGCCCGTTTCGATCACACGCTGTTTGCCGCCTTCATAGACCAGCACCGCCAGGCTGCCGTAGGACCCGAACCGGACCGCATACCAGTTGTCCTTATCCATGTATTTGAGGAACCCGAAACAGCCGCCCTTGTTGATCTCGTTGTGCTTCGTGGCCGTGGCGCGGGCCTCGAGCGTCCCGTCGCGCATGCGGAAGGGTGAGGCCGCGTAGGCGTAATTGCCGTCGTCGGTCGGCCGTGTGTGCACGTATTGCCCGTCCTGAATCGCCCACTGCCCGCGGATGGCCCTCCACCCGCGCGCGCTCTCCGGTGTGTCGAAACTCGTGGCGTAGCCGGTTCCGAACCCCAGCGATTCGCCTGCGGCCAGGACCGTCGAGGTCCCCTCGCGCCTGTCGACGACGCGCACCTTGCCTTGCCGCATGTGGACGAAACTGCATACGGCGTCCACGCTCACCCGGAACTCCGTGCCCAGCACGTACACGTCGAGGTGGGGCGTTTCGAGAACCAGCTCGGGCGCGCGCGGGACACTCACGACCCGCACCTCCACGCCGCCGTTCGAAACCGTGGTGCGCGGCATCGCCGGCCGCGCCGCGTCGGAAGGAGATGCCGGCGCCGCGCGGTACACCGTAAGCGCGGTGCCGGCGTCCATCCGCAGTTCCGCGACGATGACCGCGTCGGGCCCCGTCGCCCGCACGTCCGGCGCGACCGATTTCTCGCCGGGCTCGGACCGGCCCGCGCGAAACACGACGGTCGCCCCGCTGTCCGCCGCCGCCGTCCGCACCGTATCCCCCGCCAGCACCGCATCCCCCGCGCGCGCCCGCACGCCGGCGCCGTCCCGCACGATCTGCACGGCGCCGCGGACCTCGCGCAGCTCGGCGACTGCCGGCGCGGCGGCCCGGGCGGGCCCCGGGCCCGGCCGCCGGTGGAACTGGATGCCCACCGCGACCAACAGCGCCGCGGCCAGCGCCGTCAGCCCCCAGGGCGGACGCCGCCGCGGACGCAGCGGCACGTCGGACCGGCCGCCCTCCCGCTCGGCATGCGGCAGCCGGATCAATCGGCCTCGCTTGCGCCGGATGATCTTCTCGCGCTTCAGCGCTTCCGCCTTCGCCGCCACTTCCCCGACTTGTTCCGTCACCGCCGTCACGAATCGGTCGCGGTCCGTCCTCAGCCGCTTTAGCACCTCGCCCACGAACAACCCCCGGTCGAACCCGCCGAATTCCACCGCCAGCTCGCGATGCTGGCGGTACAGCCCGAAGAATTCGGCCCGCTTCTGCTCGTCCGTCTGGAGCAGCGCCGCCAGTTCGGCCGTGCGGTCCGCGCTTAGCTCCCCGTCCAGGTAGTCCGAAGCCAGTTGTTCAAACTCGTTCATCACGTGCATTCCGCAAGTTTGCGCTCCACGCATTCGCGCAGTTTCCGGCGCGTCGCGAAGAGCTGGAACTTGATCGCCTCGACGGTCCGGCCCAGCCGGTTCGCGATCGTCTTCAGCGGCGTCTCGGTCTGGTATCTGGCCATGAGCACGTCGCGCGCCCTGTCGTCCAGGCTGCCCACGCAGTCGTGCAGCGCCGCCATCCGTTCGTCGCGCGGCTCGCGTTCCTGATGCAGGATCTGGCCCAGCCCGCTGACGAGCGCATGGCGCAGGTAATCCTGCTGGTGGGCCGCTTCCCGCTTGCGCTTCTTGTATTCGCCCAGCAGCGTGAAGCGGGCAATGGCCTTCAGCCAGGCCTGCAGGTGCGTGCCCGGCTTGTATTCGTCGATCCGTCGGTACGCTTCCACAAACACCGTCTGCGCAATCTCGTCCGGCGACAGGCCCGGCGGGCACAGCCCCGCAATCATCGCACGCAGCGGCCGCTCATAGAGCTCGACGACCGTCGCGTACGCGTCGATTTCGCCCGCTTTCACCCGCTCGATCGCCTGTTCCGCCGCCGCCTGGTTCGGTGTGCTCATCGCCGCTCCTGCAGCTTAATAGCCAAATGCCGCCGATGGTTAGCCGCGTTCACCGCGTCCATACTGCAGCCGTAAACGCGAAAACACAAGACTGCGTGTCAATGGCGCCGAATCCGATGATGAGGGGACCGCTTCGCCCTGAACCATGAACCATGAGTCCGCTCTAGAACCCGGCTCGCGGGGACGCGCGCCCTCCAATTGACGCTACATGGTGTACCCATGAAGGGCGAGCGTCCCGAGGCTGTCTCAAAACCTGGACCACGCGTTGCCACACGCCTTACGGCGTTAACTACAAACCGCATATCTGGTGGTTTCTGCCGTTTGTAGTTAAGCCCGTAAGGGCTGTTCCCCGGTTTTGAGACAGGGCTCTCCCCGCGAGCCGGGTTCTTGGCGTGAACTCAACCATCAACCATCGACCCTGCCCGAATCCGCGCCCCGCGGATTCGGGACCGCACCGAGCGGGCTTGCCGTCGGCCCGGCCGATTTGATAGGGTGCGGGGCCGCATGGCGGTCGGTAGGCCGCCCGGCAGGGGGACGCACGGAGATGGCAGGACGGACGGTTTCGGCGCGCAATCTTACCGAAGGGCTCAATCCCGAGCAGCGCAAAGGCGTGACGACGATCAAGGGGCCTTTGCTCGTTCTGGCCGGCGCGGGCACGGGCAAGACTCGCGTGATCACGCACCGCATCGCCTACATGCTGGCCAACGGCATCGCGCCCCGCTCCATTCTGGCGATGACCTTCACCAACAAGGCGGCCGACGAAATGAAGGCGCGCATCGCGCAGCTCGTGCCCGCCGCTTCGGCCGGCGGGCTCACGGTGGGCACCTTTCACGCGTTCTGCGTTCGCGCCCTGCGGCCGTTCGCCGACCGGGTGGGCGTCCGCCGCAATTTCGGCATCTGCGACGCGGCCGACCAGCTCGTGGCCATGCGCAATGCGATGCGCGACCTGCGCATTCCCGAGTCCACGCTCCCGGCCAAAGCCTGCCTGGCGCGCGTCTCGCTGCTCAAGAACCGGCTGATCGGCGCCGAACAGGTCCTGGCCGCCGCCGCCGGCGAAATCGATGAACTCGTCGGCCGCGCCTATCAGCGGTATGACCGCGGCCTGCGCGCGAGCGGCGTTCTCGATTTCGACGATCTGCTCCTGTGCATGGTTCGCCTGCTCCAGGACAAGAAGACGCTCGCCCTCTTCCGCAAACGCTACGCCTACGTCCTGGTCGACGAATACCAGGACACGAACGGCCCGCAGTACGAGATCGTGAAGCGGATCGGGGAGAAGCACCGCAACGTCTGCGTCGTCGGCGACGACGACCAGTCGATCTACGGCTGGCGCGGGGCGGACGTCTCGAAAATCCTGCACTTCGAGAAGGATTTCCCCGAGGCCACGGTCGTGCGGCTCGAGACGAACTACCGTTCGACGGCCGAGATTCTGAACGGCGCCAACGCGGTGATCCGGAATAATGCGGCCCGGCACAAGAAATCGCTGCGCTCGGCCGCGGGCAAGGGCGAGGCGATTGCCGTCGTGCAACTGGACAACGAGGAGGCCGAAGCGGCGTTCGTCGTGGAGGACATCCTGCGCCGCGCGCCCGTGTGCCGGGCGCGGCTCGGCGAGTTCGCGATCCTGTTCCGCACGCAGGTGCAGCCCCGCCTCTTCGAGATGCAGCTGCGCGAGCGGCGTATGCCCTACGTGCTCGTGGGCGGCATGTCGTTCTTCGATCGCAAGGAGATCCGCGATGCGCTGGCGTATCTGCGCCTCGTCGCGAACCCGACCGACGAGCTGTCGCTGCTGCGCGTGATCAATGTGCCGCCGCGCGGGATCGGACAGGCCACCGTCGAGAAGGCGCTCGCGATCGCCGCGCGGGACGGCATGCCGCTGGCCCGCGTCTTCGAACGCGGCCCACAATCCGCCGCGCTGCCGCCCGCGGCGGTTGAGGCCGCGCAGCGCTTCCTCGCGACGCTCGCCGCGCTGCGCCCGCTGAGTGCCGGCGCGCCGCTCGTCGAGTTGATCAAACGGCTGGTCCGCGATGTCGACTATCTCGCCGAGATCAAGCGCTGCTATCCGGCGGAAGACGTGCGCACCGCGCGCTGGGCCGCCCTGCACGAGCTGCTCAATATGGCGGAACTCCACGCGCGCGGCAGAAAGGACGCCACGCTCGCCAGCTTCCTGGAGGACCTCACGCTGAGCGCGGCGGAGGACATGGAAGACGAGGAGGAGGCGCGGGAGGATGCCGTGACGCTCATGACCCTGCACTCGGCGAAGGGACTCGAGTTCGAGGAAGTCTATCTCGTCGGCATGGAGGAGGGCCTGCTGCCGCACGCCAAGTCCATCGCCGAGGGCACCGTCGAGGAGGAGCGGCGCCTGGCGTACGTGGGCATGACCCGCGCGAAACGGCGCCTCTCGTTGACCTTCACCCGCACCCGCGCGCGGTACGGACAGCGCGCGGCGACCATGGCCTCCCGGTTCATCTACGAGATGCGCGGCGAACAAGCGCCGCTGCCGCAAAGCGCGGAAGAGCAGGCGCCGAAGCCGGCCGCGTCCGTCGCAGGCGACAGGCGGAAAGCCGGTCGCGCCCGCACGGCCAAACGTGCCGCCCCGCGCGCCAAACGAAAGCGGCCGCGGTGAGCCGCGTAAGCGCCGACGGCCCGTCCGGAGCGAAGTCGACGGGCCCGGCGGCGAACGGTGGCCCTTGACCGTGCGCTTCTCCTCGCCCTGCTCGAAAAAGTGGCGCTTCCGCCTTCGCCCTGCGTGGCTACGGCGGACAGGTCGGGCCGTCATTGGCTCGCTGCGCTTGCGTCAGGCTCCGGAAAAATGACGGCCGAAGGCCCCATGACGGGCGCCAGCCCCAATGACGCGACTGAACAAGGTGTTGTCTGCTTCAATCCCGTGAGGGCCCTCCCTCACGCCCGGTCTTCATCCAGCAGGGCGCTCAGATCCGTCTTCTGCCAGGCCAGCGAATAGTCGCGCAGCGCCGGGCGCGGATGGCCGCCCGGCCCGTAACCTTGGGCGGCCGACTCGCGCGCCAGCGGAACGAACGTGCGCGCGATCCTCGCATCCGAGACGTCGTAGCGCAGGAATCCGAGCGACGGGTCGCCGTCCGGCCAGTGTGTGCCGAACTGCGCGAAACTCGGGGCCGGCGCCTTGTCGAACCGGATCCCGTCGACCACGTCGTGCTTGCGGCAGTGGATGTGGCCGCTGATGCAGATCGTGACGCCCGCCGCCTTGAACGCGCGCAGGATCCGGCTCCGATGCGGTTCGTCGATCCCGAAATACCACGGCAGGTACTGGTCCCGATCGGTGATGTCGTAGTTCGGTTCGTCGATGGCGTCGACAAACAACGCGTAGTGCATGATGATTACGTGCTCAGCCGTCCGCGGCTCGGCGTCCTTTAGCCCCGCCAGCCACCGCCACATGCCCGCTTCCTCCGGCAGCCCGGAACCGGCCACCGCGGCGTAAAAGCCGGAGAAACGGACCCCCTTGTGGACGTGCGTCCACTCCATCGGGCCGAAGATGCCGACGTAACGGCGGAGCTGAGCGGAGGTCACGTTCAGATCGATGTCGTCGCGCTCCCGACAGCGCGTGCCGTTGCGAGCCGTGTGCTTGTTGCCCGTGTCCATGTTCCCGGGCACCGCGTAGTACGGGAACGGCAGCGTGTCCAGGTCGGCCTTGATCTCCGCCAACTCAAAACGGTGGATCCAGCCGTCGGCCGACAGATCGCCGCCGATTAACAACAGGTCCGGGTCGACGCCGATGATCTGTTGTCGGGCCGTGTCCCAGTTCTCCTGCCACGCAGGCCGGTAGCGAAAGGACTTCGGAGAACCGGGCTGAATGTCCGCCACGTGAACGAAGGTCCATGGCTGCATCGGGTGACTCCTGGGAATGGTTAATGGTCAATGGTCAATGGTCGATGGTCGATGGTTGATGGTTGATGGTTGAGTGTGCCCCAAAAGCGGCTCGCGAGGACGCTCGCCCTCCAATTGACCCTATAGGGTGTACGAATGGAGGGCGAGCGTCCTCGCGAGCCGGGTTCCTGGAGTGAACTCATGGTTGATGGTTGATGGCCGGGCGCGTGCGGCGCGACCGGCCGATTTTCGCCTTTGCGCTTTACCTGGCGCCATACTCGCATATCATGGGCGGATGTTCAACTGCTCGGCGGAAGGAGCGCTGAAACGGGCGCGTTTGCGTCGGCTCACGCAATAGGCCGCGGCACTTCCGCGCGGCCGGGAGACAAGACCATGCCGGAGAAGCTCGAACCCTTGCGCCGTTCCGTCGAATTGGCTCTGGGTGAATCGGCGGACGTCGAACTGAGTGATGGCGCAACGACGGTTGCCGTCACGCTGCTCGAATTGGAGGAGCTCCGCGATTCGCTGCGTTCGGCTATCCGCCGCGCACGCGTGAAGATCAGCGTCGACGGCGCCGAGGCCTGGGTCGAATCGGGCAACTACAACCTGCCCGTGCCGGTCGGCCCCGCGCAGGTCGACTGCCCCGTCACGCGCGGCTTCCTGCAGGACGAACACAAGGGCAACAAGTGGGCGCTGGCCAAGGACGCGCGCTTGCGGCTCTGGCCCGCGGGTTCGGCCTGGATCGCGCCCGGCACGTTCGGCTATCCGCTGCGCCAGCGTTGGTTCGCGGCCGGTACGCAGATGTCGAACGAACCCACCTTCGTCAATGGCGGTGAAGCGCCGCGCCCGAAGATCTACTATCATTGGGGACTCGATTTCGGCGGAGCGGAGCGCATGATCGATTGCCTCGCCGCCGCGGACGGAATCGTTATCGCCGCCGGCGAGAAGCTGTTGGACGGCTATGAGCACCTGCCGGACAAGATGACCTACGACGGGGTCTACCTAGCCGATGCGCGCGGCTGGTTCCACGGCTACTTCCACCTGTGCGAGATCGGCGTCGAACTCGGCCAGCAGGTGAAGATGGGCCAGAAGATCGGCCTGCTCGGCAAAGAGGGTGGCAGCGGCGGCTGGGCGCACCTGCATTACGTCATCCGTTGCCTGCAGCCGTCCGGCGACTGGGGCGTGGAAGAAGCCTATCCCTACGTCTGGCAGGCCTATGTCGAACAATACGCGCCCGCCCTGATCGCCGTCGCCAGGCCGCATGCCGTCGCCGCCGCCGGCGAGACCGTCACGCTCGACGCACACAAGTCGCGGTGCATGAACGGCCGCATCGCCGCCTACGAGTGGACCTTCACCGACGGCACCTCCGCGCAGGGGCCGGAAGTGCGGCGCACCTACGCGCGGCCCGGCACCTACAGCGAAATCCTGAAAGTGACCGGCGAGGCCGGGCACACCGCCTACGACTTCGCTACCGTCCAGATCCCCACGCCGGACGCGCCGGCCCCCTCCATCCACGCCGCCTACGCCCCGACGCTCGGCCTTAAGGTGCACCAGGCCATCGTGTTCAAGGTGCGCAGCTTCAAGGTCGCCCAGGGCGGTGCGGAGATTTGGGATTTCGGTGACGGAACGCCGGAAAAGACCGTCCGTTCCGACGGCAATGCCCAGCCGCGCGCCGCCGACGGGTACGCCTTGGCCGCTCACCACTACAAGCAGCCGGGCGACTACATCGTCCGCGCCGCGCATCGCGACGCGCAAGGCGAAACCCGGGCCGTCGCACACCTGCATGTGCGGGTGGAGTAGGGGAAGGGCGGAGTCGAAAGTGCAATGCGGGGCTTCGTCCGCCATTCGCAGGCGCCTCCGCATACGCGGCTCGCGAGACGCTCGCCCTCCAGCCGGACGTCAACAGGCGGGGATGAAACCCGTGGAGGGCGAGCGTTCTCGCGAGCCGCGTGCTTCAAGACTTCCCCGATCGGCGGCGACCCCCTCCGCTCTTCCGTTCCGACCCCCCCTCGCCGTGCCCGATGTCGCCTCTTGACGGAGCCGCGTGGCTGCGCCGGGCGCTCGCCCTTGGTTCCCCCGCGCGCATCGATCCGTGATCCTCGATCCTCAATCCGCGATCCTCGCTCCCCGCCAGCCCGCTGCCGGTTGCGCCGTCCGCCTCCGGAACGCGGCGGGCGGCACGCCGGCGAACCGCTTGAACACGTCGTAGAACCGGCTCATGCTCGGGAACCCGCACTGGTAACACACGTCCACGACCGGCGTCGCGCTCGAACTCAGCAGGTGGGTGGCCGACCCGAACCGGAGCCGCGCAACATGATCCAGGAGCGTCGCGCCCGTCGCCTGCTTGAACGCCGCGTGAAAATGGCTGCGGCTCATCCCGGCCAGTTTCGCCATCGCCGCTACCGTTACCGGGCGCGCCGGGTCCTCGTCCAATGCCTCGAGCACCCGCACCAGGCCCGCCGCCCGATCCCGGCGTGACGCCACAAAACCGACGTCCGGTTCCCGCGCGATCAGAATAATCGCCTGCAGCGCAATCCCCTTGAGCAGACACTTGTACCCGCTCACTCGCTTCGCGTCTTCCGAAACGGCTTCCCGGAAATGACGCTCCAGCTCGCGCCGGGCCGGCGCCGTCAACGCGATCCGGTTACGGCCCACGAACGAACGCCGCTTCAGAAACATCAAGCGCACGTGTGCCTGCCGGTCGACCTCGGACTCCGGTACCAGCGCCGCGTCGCGGAATCGTACCGAAATCGCCGCGCAGACCGGCCCCGCCGCCCAATGCTCATGAAGTTGGCCGCGCGGAAAGAACGACAGCTCGCCGGCACTGAACCCGTACTCGCCCAGATGCGTCCGATGTGCGCCCTCGCCGGCCGTGCACAGGAAAAACTCGTTCGCCGCATGCGCATGCGGCGCCTCTTCGCCCCGCTCGCCCGGATGCAGCTCAACGGCCAGCAACGTTTGCGGTCGCCGGGAAGACGGATGCCCTCGCCCCGAACTGGATGACCGTTGCCCCACCATTCTACCCTGAAACTTGCTCGAGAACTTACTCGAGAACTCTCCGCCCCGGGACGATCGGCCTCCGGCCGAACTCCCCGAGGCCGTCCCAAAACCCCAGTCGCACGTTGCCACACGCCTTACGGCGTTGACTACAAACGGTACATCCGGTGGTTTCAGCCGTTTGTAGTTGAGCCCGTAAGGGCTGTTCCCCGGTCTTGAGACAGCCTCTCCCTGGCAGGCTCGCCTGTGCCCGAGCCGGCCCGTGGCCGCACGGGCCGGCCAGGCAGGCGGCTTCGGCCGGCTCTGGCATAATCGACTGTTTCAGACAATCCGGGAAATTTGATCCAAGCCGAAAGGACATTGAAGGAAGACGATCAATGCCCTGATGTGTAACAATATCTGCTGAATCTTGGTGTGTCAACAGCGCTCGTCCATGAAATCTTAGCTAGAATACTCAGGATAATTAAGGAGTTCACCGTGAGACAACCGAATCTGCTCTTCCTCTACACCGACGAACAGCGCGCGGATACGCTGGCCGCCTACGGCAACACCCGCATCGCGATGCCGAACCTGAACCGCCTGGCGGCACAGGCCACGGTGTTCGAACGCACGTACGTGACGCAACCGGTCTGCACGCCGTCGCGCTCGACGTTGCTGACCGGGCTGATGCCGCACACGAACGGGTGTGTGGCAAACAACGTGCCGTTGCCCGCGGACGTGCCGTGCCTGCCGGAGCTGCTGCCTGCGGACTATGTCTGCGCGCATCACGGGAAGTGGCACTTGGGCGACGAGATCTACGCCCAGCACGGGTTCGGCGAGTGGCGCGCGATCGAGGACATGTACATTGGGTACTATTCCAATTCACGCGATCGCAATGACCGGTCCCACTACCACCATTGGCTCGTGGAACACGGCTATGAACCCAAGTCGCCGAACGGTGTGTTCAATCGCAACTACTGCGCCGCGCTGCCCGAGGCGTATTCCAAGCCGCGCTATCTCGCGCAGGAAGCATCCCGATTCATCCGGGAGAACAAGGACCGCCCATTCGCGCTCTACGTGAATTTCCTCGAGCCGCACATGCCGTTCACGAGCTGTCGCGACGGCCAGTACGATCCGAACGCGATCACGCTGCCGGCCAACTTCGAGCATGCGGATTACCCGACCCTGCGCGCCCGTGTCACGGCCGACAAACTCCGGCGCCCCTACGGCAGCGAGGCCGACTGGCGCGCGCTGATCGCGCGCTACTGGGGCATGTGCAGCCTGGTCGACACGCATGTCGGGCAGATTCTCGCCACGCTGAGCGAGTGCGGCCTGGACGAGAACACGATCGTGGTGTTCACCAGCGACCACGGCGACATGATGGGCAGCCACAAGCTTCTGGCCAAGGCCCTCATGTACGAGGAGGCCGTGCGCGTTCCGTTCCTGATCCGTGTGCCCGGCGTCAGCGGCGGGCGGCAGGTCGCCGAGCCCGTCAGCCAGCTCGACATCGTCCCGACCCTGCTGGACCTCATGGGCGTGGATATCCCAGACACGCTCGAAGGCGAGAGCCTGCGCCCGGCCATCGAAGGAACCGACCGCTGCAAGCGCGACGTGGTGATCGAGTGGTATGGGCACGAAGGCCGGCCTCAGGAGATCGGCGAGTTGCTCGCCGGGCGACCGGAATGGAACTATACCATCGAGCAGGTTCGCGCGTCGTTCGGCGATCCCATCCGCACGCTCATCACGGCGGACGGCTGGAAATTCTGCTGCTCGCCGATGGGCGAGCACATGCTCTACGATCTGAACGCCGATCCGCACGAGATGAACAACCTCGCCGCCGACCCCGCGCAGGCGGACCGCATGAATCGGATGCTGGACCGCATCCGCCAGTGGCAGGCACGGACCGGCGACCAGGCAGAGCTGCCCGCGCGCATCGATGTGGCGGGTTCGGCATAGAGCAGAACCGTGTTTGGACGTGGCCGCCGACGCCAGGAGGCGGATTCCGTGGCTCAGACTGCTGGCGGGAGCCGCCACCCGCTGGCGCGCGCGGCCACGAACGATGTCGCCGTGCGGCGCTGACCATGTCATCTGGGCCGGCACGCTCCGCATGCTCGTCTTCCTGCCCGGGTTGCCGGCCGTGATTCGGGACGCACCGCCGAGCGCGACGTGGTCGGTGGTCTTCCTGGGCGTCTTCCCGGCGGCGATCGCCCACATTCTGTGGACGTATGCGCAGTCGAGACTGCCCGTGTCCGTCGCCACCAGCTTCCTGTACCTCTCGCCGGTCGTCGCGATCCTGGTGGCCTGGATCTGGCTGCGCGAGTGGCCCGCACCCCTCTCGCTGCTCGGCGGCCTGCTCGCACTCGCCGGCGTCATCCTCGTCAACGCCGCGCGTATTCGCGCGGCGGCAGGCCGGTCGCCTGCCGCAAGACGCGGGTGAAGCAGAGCGGATCGCGGAAACCCGCCGCGCGTGCGAGCTCCTTGACGCTCATGCCGGGAGAGGACAGCAGTTCCCTTTCGGCGTCGGAAGCGCTATGCTTCTGGACGGCTTGATCCCTCTGGCGCGGATCGGCCTTGGCCGCGGCTCGCCGGGCGTTGTCCGGGGCTGAACAGGAAGTGCGCCTCTGGCGCTTGCGGGGAGGATCGTGATGTCGATGATTCGATTTCGGGCGACGAATGACCCGGCGACGGCCCGCGTTCGCGTTAACGCGGACGAATGCGGCGCGCACAGGATCAGCCGGTACTTGACCGGGAAGTTCTGCGAGCACCTCGGGCATAACATCAACAAGGGGATGCACGCGCAGATCCTCCAGAATCCCACGTTCGCGGACTACATGTTTCGTTCACAGGCCGCGCATCCCGACGGCGCATACCGGCCGGAGCTGGACCCGGAACGGGTGGCGGTCCAGATCCGGCAGCGTGTGCAGCGCCTCGACTGGCCTGAACCGGAGCGGTTGCAGGAGGCTTGGCGAGACGGCCTCGCCTTCTGGTGGATCCGGGAGGGCGCCAGGGAAGCCGTTCGGGTCAGCCCGGACGCCGGCCCCCACGGCGGTCGCGCGCAACGTGTTGAAGTCAAGGCCGCGGGCCAGGGCGTCGCACAGTGGACATATCTGCCCCTGCACCGGTGCAGAACGATCGAATGGACGATCGTCGCCCGTTCGCCCGCGTTGGACGCGCTCCGCATCCGGCTGTTCGCTGCGGCCGGCGCGGAACCGCTTGCAGAGGCGCGCATCGACGGCGTGTCGCGGGCGTGGCAGACATTCCAGGGCACGCTCGACCTAGGCGACGACGCTGTTGCCGATGCGATGTGTCGCCTGGTAATCGCGACCGACACGCCCGGTCAATTCGTGATCGCGCGCGCTCAGCTCCTGCCCGCCGACCACGTGAACGGCGCCGACCCCGACGTCGTTCGGTTGCTCAAGGAGTCCCGCCTTCCGCTCCTGCGCTGGCCGGGCGGCAATTTCGTGAGCTACTACCACTGGGAGGACGGGGTCGGACCCGTCGACCGGCGCCCGACTCGCCCCAACCTGGGGTGGGGCGACGTCGAGCCCAACCTGTTCGGGACCGACGAGTTCATCGCCTTCTGCCGCGAAGTGGAGTGCGAGCCGCTGATTTGCATCAACGCCGGCGACGGCACGCCGGAGGAGGCCGCGGGCTGGGTTCAGTACTGCAACGGGGCCGCCGATACTCCGCAGGGCGCGCGGCGCGCGGCAAACGGATACCCGGCCCCGCACAACGTGCGCCATTGGGAGATCGGCAACGAATTGTACGGACGCTGGCAGGCCGGCTGGGCCACGCCCGCCGGCTATGCCGACCGCTACCGCGAATACGTCGAGGCCATGCGGGCCGTGGACCCGACTATCCGGTTCCTGGCCTGCGGCGGCGCGCCGGTCGTCGCCAAGTCTCCGGACTGGAACCGGCAGCTCCTGGCCGCGAACGGGCCGGCCGTGCGCTGCATAGCCGACCACGCACTGCTCGGGGGGCGGCACCCGGCCTCGACCGATCCGCTCGACCTCTATCGCGATTTCATGGCGTTGCCCGCCCTGCACGAGCCCAGGTATCGCGAGCTGGAGCAAACCATGCGCGACGCCGGCGTCGCCGAGCCGCGCCTCGCCATCACGGAACTGCAGCTCTTCGCACGCGTCGACCCCGCGGCCGAGCACGAACAGGCGCGGTTGACTCAGGAGACGCTCGTCAGCCCCGCCACGCTGGCCGAGGCGTTGTATGACACGCTCTACTACCACATGGCCGTGCGGCTCGCCCCGCTCGTCGAACTCATCACCCATTCCGCCACGGTCAACCACGGCGGCGGGCTCAGGAAGGAGCGCGAGCAGGTCTTCGCGAATCCGTGCCACCACGCCCAATCGCTGTTTGCGGCGTTCGCCGGGGCCACGCCGGTAGGCGTGGAAGTCTCATGCGGTTGCGAGAAGACGCCCGGCCTGATTGGACCCGTGCCGACCGGCACGGATCTGCCCGTGCTGCATGTCCTGGCGGCCACGGACGCCGACGGCGCGCTGCTGATCTCCATGGTACACACCGGCACGGCCGGGCCCGTCACGGCGGACATCGAAATCGCAGGCGCGATCACCGGCGAAACCGCCGACATCTTCCGACTCACGGCCGAGGTGCCCTGGGCCGCGAACACCAGAGCCCACCCGAACGCCGTACAGCCCGTCAGGGAGCAAGCCGAGGTGACGCAGACGGGATTGTCCGTGACGCTTGCCCCGTACGCCTTGGTCCAAGTGCGCATCCCCGCGGGCTGAGAACGCCGCTCGGCTTGCAGAGAAGAAGGCCTGCGGCGTGCTGAATCTGCCTCAGGCCGGAAGTCCTCGAATGAGTTTCGGGTCAGCGGTGGAGAGGTGCCCGCGAAGGGACGCGAAAGGAGCGCGAAAAGGGCCGTTGCCCTGCGTCTCGATCCGCGGCGTGCGAGGAGTTTGTTGCGGGAATCGCAAGGGTTCCGCAACGCAGCGTTGCGGAACCCTCGATTCCCGCAACGTAGCCCGGGTTGTTTGGTTGAAGTTAAGTCTTCCTCAACGTGTGTCCCGGCGTACGCAGCAACTTTGAGTTGTTTGCGCCGTGTGTTGGTGTGGATAACAGGAAGGTGAGAACGGCGCAAACAGTTCAAAGTTGCTGCACGACTACCCAGCGACCCGCTGCTCACCGAACGACCTTTCGTGCTCCTTTCGCGTCCTTTCGCGGGCAGAAAAGAAGGTGGTGCGACAGCCAACCGCGGTGAAGGCTGCTACATGTTCTCGAGCAAGTTTCGGACCAGGCCCCGCAAAAAACGCTCTGGACGCCTGAGTTGCGAGGGGACTACAATCCACGGCCTGAAAGGAACCGGCTATGGGCATCTGGCGCGGGCTCGTCCAATACAGTACGTCGCACCCGCTTGTCATCGTGTTGGGCATCGTCGGGCTGGGCGTCTACCAGACCCTCGCGAAGCGCTCCCGCTACCTGCCCCAGCTCCCGTTCGGCCTGCTTGTCGTCTATTTCGCGATCTGGTTCGCTTCGACCCAGCTCAGAGGGTTCGGTTGGTGGTCGAAATACGGGAAATGGTTCCTCACCGCGCAGGCGATCGTCCTGGCGTGGGCCGTCGCCAAGCTGGTCTTCACGCTGCTCGTCGAATGGCCGTACGAACTGCGCACGCGCAAACGGCTCACGCGCATCACGCGCGACTTCGTGCTGCTGGCCAGCTATTCGGTACTCGCCGTGCTCGTGCTCGGCTCGAAGGGCGAGGTGAACCTGGCCAGCCTGCTCACCACCTCCGCCGTCCTCACGGCCGTCATCGGGTTCGCCGCCCAGGCCACGCTCAGCAGCTTCTTCGCCGGCCTGATCCTGCAGCTCGAAAGCCCGTTCAGCATCGGGGATTGGATCGAGTACAAGGACGTCATCGGGCAGGTCACGGGGATCACCTGGAAATCGACGATCCTGCGCACGCGCGAGGACGTGCAGGTCTGCATTCCCAATACCGAACTCACCGCCGGCATGTTCAGCAACTACTCACGGCCCGACCCCGAGTTCGTCTCGCGCATGGAGCTGGGCCTCGAGTACGGCGCGGCCCCGAACACCGTGCGCCGCGTCATCCTCGAGGTGCTCGACCGGCACCCCGGCATCCGCAAGCAGCCGCCTCCCGAGGTGCGCCTCGCCGAATTCGGCGACTTCGCGATCCGCTACGAAATCCGGTTCCGGCACAGCGATTTCGAACAGGACCGCCAGATCAAGGCGCAACTGAATAACGACCTCTGGTACGCCCTGCGCCGGCACAACATCCGCATCCCGTTCCCCATCCGCGACGTGCGACACCTGCACGTCGAACGGCGCCGCGAGGAACACGAGCACCGCGCGCAGTTGCTCGAGATCGAGCGCATGTTCGGCAACGTGCCCATTCTCGCCGCGCTCGAAGACCATGACCGGCGCGCACTGGCCGAGCAGGCCGAAGCCATCGAATTCGGGGCCGGCGAGACAATCGTCAGCCAGGGCGAGAGGGGGGAGTCGCTCTACGTCATCCGGTCCGGCGCCTGCCGCGTCGTCGCCGAGACCGACGCCGCGGCCGCGCACGAGATCGCCACGATGGGCGCGGGCGATTTCTTCGGCGAGATGAGCCTGCTGACCGGCGAGCCGCGCAACGCCACGGTACAGGCCGTGGCCGACGTGCGCGTCTTGCGCGTGAGCAAGCAGGCCTTCGCCGCCATCATCAGCGCGCACCCCGGCATCTCCGAGCAGCTCGCCGAGCTGCTCGCCAAACGCAGAAGCGCCCACGACCAGCTGCCCGGCACGGCCGTCGAAACCGCATCGCTCTCCAGGCGCATCGTCGCCAGAATCCGGAATTTCTTCGGAACAACCCGTTGAACGGAAGAGCGGCGCCGGATAGAACGACGTGGAAACTCCGTCGTGAACGCCAGCGTGCGTCAGCCACGCCCCGCGCGGCATGCCACCTCCTGATTCCGAGAAAATTCGCGGCGCCGCCACGGCGCCAAGAATTTTGGGCAACGTGGT
>JAFGHX010000076.1 GCA_016929905.1 Kiritimatiellia bacterium | reverse complement strand
CTGCTGGCCGCCGAACGGCGCGCGCTTGTCCAATGCGTACAGAGACTCCCGGACGACCAGCGTGAGTTGCTCCATATGCGCTACCACCGGGGCCGGTCGCTCGAGGAGTTGGCCCGCCACCTGAGAAAGACGTTGGCCGCGGTGAACATGACATTGGTTCGGATCCGGCAAGTCCTGCTGAAATGCACGGAACGGGTCCTGGCCAGCGAGGCTTGAACGATGTCTGACATCCATTCGGAAGACGAGCCCTTCGTGCACCTGGCCTGCCGCTTCCTGGACGGAGCGGCAACGGAGGAGGAGCAAGGGCAATTGGCGGCCATCCTCGCCGGCGATGCCCGGGCCAGACGGACGCTGGCACGCCTGGCCAACCAGCACGGGACGCTCCGCTGGCTGTACGCCGGCGAGGTCGCGCCCGATTTCCTGCAGGGCAGGCTGACGGATACCGGCCTGACCCGGGCTCTGGAGACGCCACCGGCCGGTCCGGGCGCCGGCGGGCGGCGCGGGGACGGAACGGTGCTCCTGCCCGCGCGACAGCGGGCGCGGCGCGCGGTGCGCTTCCCGCGCCTCCTCGTGCCGATCGCCGCGGCCGCGGCGGTGCTATTCATCGTCTACCGGCTCCATCTGTCCCGAACGGCGGCCCCGGCGGCGTTGCCGGGGCTTCCTCACATCGCCGCGTTCACGGAGCGAACGACGTTGCGGCGGGAAGGCCAGACGGTACCGCTGAACACGGGGCTGGCCCTGCGGCCCGGCGACGAGCTGCGCACGCCGGAGGCGGGCCGCATCTCGCTCGCCTACGCGGAGGAAACGACGCGCATCGAGATTCACTCGTTCTCCACGCTCCGTGTCGAGGATCACGCTGACGGGAAGCGTCTGCGTCTTGTGGCCGGCCGGCTGCGTGCGGCGGTCGACGCACAGCCGAGCGCGCGGCCGATGCGGATCGTCACGGCCAATGCCGAAGCGCGGATTGCGGGGACGCGGTTCGTGCTGTGTGCCCGGGGGAAGACAAGCCGCCTGCATGTGATCGAAGGTTCCGTGCGATTGATGCGCATTTCCGACGGCAAGAACCTGGTCGTCGGGCCCGAACAGACTGCCGCCGTTGCGGGCGGGGAGGACGACCTCGAACTCCGCCGTGTCGTGCCGGCGTTCCCGGGAGCGGAAGGGCACGGGGCGGCGGCGGTGGGGGGCCGGGGCGGACGCGTCATCGAGGTGACCAACCTGAACGACAGCGGGCCGGGCAGCTTTCGGGCGGCGGCCGAAGCGCGCGGGCGGCGGATGATCGTGTTCCGGGTGGGCGGCGCGATCCAGCTCGATAGCCCGATTCAGTTCCTTCGTCCTTACGCGACGATCGCCGGCCAGACCGCGCCCGGCGGCGGGATCCTCCTGAGAGGGGCCGGCATCCGAATCGAGACACACGACATCGTCATGCGCTACCTGCGGATCAGGATCGGCAAGCCCGATGAATCCCCGCAAGGGTCGGGTGCGTTGCGGCTGCTGCGTAGCGGGCGCAACGTGATTGTCGATCACTGCTCCATGAGTTGGACCCGCGACGGAATCGTCGACCTCCGCCCGCCGCAGTCGCCGGGCGGCCGGTGGGGCGCCGCGGCCGGCTTTTATGATGTGACCTTCCAGCACAACATCGTCAGCGAAGGCCTGCAGCCGGGCGACGGTGCGATGGGGATCGGCGGCGGGTGGGCCACGCCGGCGACGGTGTCGGGAATCAGCGTGCACGGGAATCTGTTTGCCCATGTGGACCATGGCATGCCGTCGATCGGGCCCGTCCACGCGCGGGTGATCAACAACCTCGTCTACGACTGGCAGCGCGACGCATCGATAATCGTCCGGGGCGCCGTCGTGGACTATCTCGGCAATACCTACATCCCGGGACGCGCATCGAGCCGGTCGGTACTGCAGTACTCGGGCCGGCCCAATGCCGACACGCCGGAGTTGGCGGAAGGCTCCATCCACGTGGCCGGCAACCTCGTGGAGCCGGACGCGCTCGACCCGGGCCAGGACAACTGGCGATTGCTCCGGAACTTCGAGACTGGAGGACAACTACCCGAACGCCTGCGACGTGCGTTTCCGACCGAGCCGGCGTTCTTCCCCGTCACCGTGCACCGGGCGTCCCTCGCCCACGGAGCCGTCTTGCTGGAAGCGGGCGCCAACGCCCGTCTCAGCGCCCGCGGCGAGTGGCAGAGCAATCGCGATGCCGTGGACCGCCGGATCATCGCCGACGTGCGCGCCCGGACCGGCCAACTGATCGCCGATCCCGCCGAGGTCGGCGGCTTCCCGGTGCTGGAGCCGGGCACCCCCTGCGCCGACACCGATCACGACGGCATGCCCGACGAGTGGGAGGCCCTGCACGGGTTCGACCCGGCCGACCCCGCTGACGGGCCGGCGGACGCCGATGACGACGGATACACCAACGTCGAGGAATTCCTGAACGGATCGCCGCCCCGTGCGACCGGCCCGACAGCCGCGACAGCCCTGAAATAGGCGAGATTCTGTCGCGAGTTGATCTGATAAGACATCGCTTTTCCGGCAGTGCGGAGAGGCGGCCGTTTCGACCGGTGCCGGCGGCCTTGGCCTCTTCGGCGGCGCGTCTGTCACGCTGGCCCCTCATCCTGTTGCCGTAGCAGGCGTCAGTTTGTCATCACGGTCCGCAGTGCGTCTCATGGTTATCGCTACGGGTTCGCACCGTCATGCTGATCCAACCAGGTCCTCCAAGGTAATGACCGAGTCGAAATACGGCTGCCCGGTTGATGCTGGTAGTCCTTCTGTCGTGATGAGAGCGGTCTTGAATGTGTAGTTCTTGTACCTCTGTTCGCGGCCCTTGAAGTAGTTAATCTTCTCCTGCAGGTCCGCGGCTACGGATGGCGATGCAGTCTTCGTGAGGTACTTGGCTTCGCACACCACGATAACGTGGTCCTTGCGAATGTACATGAGGTCAATCTGGAATCCCGGAGCCGCATCACGCGAGAAGTAAGCGCCCGACCGGTATTCGATCTGGTCGAACCGCATGAGCTTGGCAAGTAGTCGATGGTTCAGTCGGCACCACCGTTCAAAAGCGAATCCCAGCGTAACCGAGAAATCCTGGCGCGGTAGGGCACGGGTGGGATCTGTCTCAAAATCGCCATCCCGGATCGCCTGCAGGCGGGGCTGGATGAAGCGATGGAAGAAGTTCAGGTACTCATCGGCAATGCAGTAGCGCACGATTTTTGAGTCAGGTGCATGGGTCAGGGGTACGTATTTCGTAATGAATCCGCATTTCTCCAGATCCTGCAGGACATCCGTCAGGCTGCCCCCGGCATTCCGGACCTTGAGAGCCCGGGCCAACTCGCCACGGGTCATGTTCTTGTTCTTCGCCAGAGCGCGGATAATCTCGTGATAATGCTTCCTGTCGGAGAGGCTACTCACGAAGATACGCTCGTATTCGTTGGCGAAGAATCCATTGGGAAGGAATGACTTGTTGCAAAGGCCTATCAGAATGGAAGGCTCGTCGACGAGCTGCTTCAGGTACTCGGGGATGCCACCCACAGACAACGTCGCGAGCATTTGCTCTCGAGACGACTGCCTCTCCAAGAATTGGATTGTCTCGGCAAATCGAAACGGCTGTAGGTGGATCTGATGCTGAGACCTCGCGTAAAGCGCCTTGTTGCCAAGCAACTGACTGACCAAGAAGGAGGGGGACGATCCCGTGAGAATCAGGCGGAACCGTCTCAGGTGGCGCCAAGCGTCATCCCAGAAAGGCTTGAGCTCAGCGAAGAACTCATCCTGGTAGTCGGCGAGCCACTGGATTTCGTCAAAATAGAGAATGGTCCCCTCCTCAAGATACTCGGACAGGATCTCGAAGAACTCGGACCACCTCTCAATGCGTACGTTCCGGAAAATCGTCTGCTGACCACTGTAGAGCCCGAGGCGGCGGACGCACTCCTGAATCTGGTAGCGTCTCTCCTCGGTGTCGGATTTTCGCTTCTTCTGGTCCGGTTGTAGGCCTTCGAACTTCAGGACGCTCTGCCCCTTGAAGAATTGCTCGATCAATTCGGTCTTCCCGACCCGCCGCCTGCCGTACACTACGATAATCGACGCATTCTCGGCGTCGTGGATGTCCCGCAGCTGGGACATCTCGCTTTCTCGGCCAACAAAACAGGCGTTCTCATGGATTTGGTGGTACTTCACCATGTAGGCAGTCTAGCGTTATCAGCCAGGTTGTCAAGCCTAATCTCTGGCGGAAAACGTATCAACGGCACCATATCAGCCATGATTTATAGTTGTATATTGGCTGAAAGCGTACAGATCCTGCGCTATCAGCCAGACGCCGCGCCGGTACTCGGACGCTGATGCCAGGCACGGGTTAGCGCCCTTCCGAGCCAGACAGCTTACTGGGCAAGCACCCACCGGCGGGCGCACCTCCTTGCGTTTTCCATGTTCAATTTGGCCGGGTGCCGGAGATAGTCCTGTGACGCAAGCGACCTGATGAACCAAGTGGTCAGCCATAACGCAGGGAGGACCCTCACATGCCAGCACGAAAGACGACCCACGTTCTCGCATTTTCCGTTCTCTGTCTGACGCTCCTGGGGGGCGCCGCCAGGGCCGATACAGAGGGGGCGCAGCCCCCTCAAGCATTCCCCGGCGCGGAAGGATTCGGCGCGACGACCCCCGGCGGGCGTGGCGGACGCATCTTCGAAGTGACGCATCTGGAGGACGGCGGGCCCGGCAGCTTCCGCGCGGCCTGCGAAGCCGAAGGCGCCCGGTTCGTCGTGTTCCGAACGGGCGGCACGATCGAGCTGACCTCCCCGCTGCAGATTAGAACCCCCCATATCACCGTGGCGGGACAAACCGCGCCGGGCGGCGGCGTCACGGTGAAGGGCGGCCCCTTCACCGTCGATGGAACCCATGATGTGGTCCTCCGGTTCCTGCGCGTGCGGCCAGGCCCGGCCGGACACAGTCCCGCGGAGGCGATGGAGATCCGGCGCAAAGCCGACGTGCTCAAGCTGCAACTCCAGGAAGAGCTGGGAAAGGATTGGTATAGGGAGCAGAAGGAACGGCGAAAATTCAAACGGCTTGGCACCACGTGCGGATGGGATGGGCTGATGGTGATCGATTCACATGACGTCGTGCTGGATCACTGCTCGGTGAGTTGGAGCGTCGACGAAACCGTCGAGGTCATCCGATCACGCGACGTGACCGTGCAGTGGTGCATCATTTCGGAGGCCCTGCACAAGAGCATTCACTTCAAGGGGTCTCACGGGCTGGGACTCGGCGTCGGCGGGCCGAGAACGTATCGTGTGTCCTTGCATCACAACCTCCTGGCCCACAACTCCTGGCGCAACCCGCGTTTGAACCCCTACCCGAGAGACGGCAGCGGCGTGATCCACGTCGTGAACAACGTGATCTACAATACGGGCGGCTATCCGGATACATGGAGCAGCGGGACCCGCGCAAACGTCATCGGGAACACCTGGATTCCCGGGCCGAGCACGGCCAAGGACTTCCACCCCTTCACGAGCTGGGGCAGAGTCTATGTCAAGGGCAACATCGCGCCGCAGCGGCCAAGCGACGATTTGCCCGAAGATCTGATCGTGGTGAGAGAAAGGGATAAGAGCCATATTGTTGAGCAGCGATTTGACGCGCCGCCCGTGACGGCCGTGTCGGCTATCGAGGCGCGCCGACAGGTTCTCGCCCGGGCCGGCGCCTGGGCACGGCTGGATGCTCAGGGCAATTGGGTAGCGAACCGTGACCCCGTGGACGACCGGGTAGCCAAGGATGTGGACGCCGGCACGGGCAAGCACATCGACCACCCGGCTGAGGTCGGCGGCTGGCCCGACCTGGCGGCCGGCACGCCCTACGCGGACTCGGACCACGACGGCATGCCGGACGCGTTCGAGCGCAAGCACGGCCTGAACCCCAACGATCCCGCCGACGGCCCGCGCGATGCAGACGGCGACTGCTACACCAACGTCGAGGAATTCCTGAACGGGAGCCATCCGAGGGTTGGCGAAGAAGGTCTCCGCGCCGAAGCGCCGAGGTTCTGAACGAAGTGGGGAGGTAAACATGAACCGCAAACTGATCCTGACAACGAGCCTGGCCTGTTTCTTCTGCGCTGCCGCTGCCCCATTTGCCGCCGCCAGATCGGTGCCGGCGTTTCCCGGCGCCGAGGGGTTCGGCGCGCACGCCAAAGGCGGGCGCGGGGGCAAGGTCTGTCTCGTGACCAGCCTGGCCGACGACCCGGAGAATCCGCGGCCGGGGACGCTGCGCTATTTTCTCGAAAAGGTCGAGGGGCCGCGGATCGTCCTCTTCCGCACCGGCGGAACGATCCTGGTCAAGGGCCGCCCGATCAAGCTCAATACGCCGTATGTGACCATAGCCGGCCACACGGCGCCGGGCGACGGGATCGCGATCCGGGGCGGGCCCGGGTTCGGCGGACCCGCGCTGGGCATCAACAAGACACACGACGTGGTCGTGCGCCATCTGGCGGTTCTCAGGGGGCCGCACGACCGGCCATCGAGCACCGGCGATGCGTTGCAGGTGGTGGGCTCGCGTGACGTCGTGCTCGATCACCTCCATGCGTCGTTGGCGACCGACGAGACGGTGGATTTCTCGAGAGCGAGCCGCGCGACCCTGCAGTGGAGCGTTGTCGCGGCCGGCCTGGCCGGTTACCACAAGAAGCAGGGCGATCACGGGTTCGGCGTGGGAGTCGGCGGCCCGGGCGCGGGGCAAGTCTCGCTTCATCACAACCTCTTCGCGCATAACGCCTGGCGCAACCCGCGGCTGTCCCAGGGAGTCGTGGACGTGGTGAACAATGTCATCTACGATCCCGGTGGCTGGCGCGATTCCTGGATCACCCACCAGTGCGACCTGTGGGTCAACGCGAAAGGCAACACGTACATCCCGGGGCCGCGCACGGACATGAAGACGTTCGCCCCGTTCAAGGTGGCGGTCAGCGGCAAGGCGAAGGTGGACGAGAAGCTGGGCCGCAAACCGATCGCCGTCTTCTACAGCGAGGGAACGATCACACCCGAACGGCCGAGCCTCGACCTGCCGGAAGAGGCGGCCTGGGGCCGGTACAAGACGCACGTGCGGAAGCACTTCACGGCCAAGCCCTTCGACGTGCCGCCGGTGAGCGCAACGCCGGCCGAGACGGCACTCGAGGCCGTGCTGGCTCAGGCCGGGCCCAGCGCCATGCTGACGGAAGACGGCCGCTTCGTCCCGAGGCGGTATCCATGGGACAAACTGATCGTTTCCGACATGCAAGGCGAACGGAAGATCGGCGCGGTTACGAGCCCCGACGACCTGGGCGGATGGCCGGATCTGAAGCCGGGCCCGGCTCCGGCGGATGCCGACCTGGACGGCATGCCGGACAAATGGGAACGCATGCACGGGCTGGACCCCGCCGATCCCGGCGACACGGCGGCCGATCCCGACAACGACGTCTACACGAATGTCGAGGAATACCTGAACGGTACGAACCCGCGCAAAGCCGACTTCTTCGGCGTCTGGCCGAACCCCGCCAAGGGGTTGACCGCCAGCCGGACCCCCCAAGACGCCGTTGCGCTCCAGTGGACCGACCAGAGCGACAACGAAGACGGCTTCCGCGTGTACAGGCGCCCGGCGCCGGGCGAGACGGAAGGGTGGACGGCGGAATGGACGCAGATCGCCGAAACGCCGCCGGACGCGACCGCGTATGTGGACCGCGATGCCCCACCCGGCACGCGCTTCGAATACCGCGTATCGGCATTCAACGGCTATGGCAATGTCTCGCGGTACCCGGGCGTCGCGTGTGTCAATGGCGGCCGGTAGTCGTCGGCTTCGCCGCCGAATACCACGCGGCGGTCTTGTCCGATCCGGCGGGAAAGGGCGCCCGATATCCGCAAGAACTCGCGGACTTCAGGCACTATTCGGCTCCTCGGCGGGGAGGCGGGCGGCCAACGCAGGAAGTTGCACGACGCGCACACCGGGCATCTCACCGAAGTCGTCGGCATTCTCCGTGAGCAGGAAACGGACGCCGTGCACCGACATGGTTGCCGCCACATTCGCATCGTGAATGCGCGCGCCCGTGATGCCCTTGGCTCGAACGACCTCGCGCAGGCGGGCGGCGACCGCTTCGGTCTCCTCGTAGAACGCGGTGTGCCGCAGAAATTCCTCGGCGTTGGCAAGGGCATCTGTCGGGGCGAGCCCCAACCCGTTCACGTCCGCCGGCCGAGTGGCGACTACAAGGTATTCGCGGAGAATCTGGCCGCTGAGCGCGAGGTGTATGCCACTGCGCGCGATGCCGGCAATGACCCGTTGCGCGTCACGGTGGCCGGCGCGGTGACGGTCCGTTGCGGTCAACAGGACATTCGTATCAACCCACACAATGTCACCTTCCGTCGGGTCCATAGATTTCCTCCCGGCGCCACGACGATGAGCCCCCGGTGTCCACGGTCGTCAGTCTCAAGCCGCCACTCGAAGAGCATGGCGGAGCCAGGCGCGCAGCCTGTTCGAGGACGGCACGCAGTTCGCCCTGCAGGGACCGATGATGGCTGCGCGCCAGTCGCTTGAGCCTTTCCACCGTCTCGTCTTCAAGGCTTCGAATGTGTAGCGATTTCATACCGGTAGCATAACGGTAGCATAGGTGGATGTCAAGCGGCTGATCAGGTCGTCAGGTCACCTGCGTGTATCATGCAGGTGTTCGTATCTCATGGAATCTATCCGCAACATTTTTTATTGACAATCATTACAATGATTGCATAATATCTGAGTGATGCTGGGGTTCTTGTGTGGGGTGGGCATGGTAGCTTCCAAACAACGCGACATCGCGCCGGGCTATTTCCGGCTGAACCCGCGTTCGAAGGTGCCGCTTTACTTGCAGCTTCGCGCGGCGATCGAGCAGGGGGTGGCGCGGGGCGAGCTTTCGCCGGGCCAGCGGATTCCGCCGGAGCCGGACCTGTGCGCCTCGCTGCGTGTGAGCACAACGACGGTGAAGAACGCACTCGGTCCGCTGGTGGAGGCGGGGGTGCTGTACCGCCGGCCGCGGCACGGCACGTTCATCGGTGATGCGCCCATGGTGCACGCGGTTCGGCTGGACGTTCTGGTTCCCGCTCCGGAGGAGTCGTTTCAGAAGGCGATGCTTGCGGATCTTTCTGTTGCGTTGCGTGTGCGGAACTACGCCGCGGAGTTCCGGCCTGTTTCATCGGTTGCCGAGTTGGGGGGGACCCGTGACGCGGTGCTGTGCGTCGGGCCCTGGCCGCCGTCGATGCTCCCGATGTTGGCGGAAGCGGAAGGGGCGGCTTCGGGACCGATCCTTCTCCTGGATATCCCGCCGGTTCGTCCGGGGCTGGACTGCGTGCACGTGGCCAACGCGTCGATTGCGCAAGCGGTCACGGCGCGTCTGATCGAGCGTGGCGCGACGCGGGTTCTGTATTGCTCGATGGGTGAGCGCGAACAACTCAACGACGAGGGGCGGCTTGCGGGTTACCAGGCGGCCCTGCGCGAGGCGGGCATCACGCCGGACCCCGCATGGGTCATGCGGGCCGATGAAGGGCCCGACAGGCCCTCGCGGATCATCCGGCGGCTGGCCTCGACCGGCGCCGACGCGGTCTTCTTCCCGATCGGCGGCTTTTACGGCAGCCTGCTGGTCGGTCTCGTGCGGCAGACGGCGGGTGTGAAGGAGCCGCTGGTAGGCGGCATCGAGTTGGACCCCGCCGGCGTGTCCGGCACCGTCGATTATCGGGTGGAGCCGACCGATCTGGCCGAGGCCGCGGCGCGCATCCTGTGCCGCCGGTTCGAAGGCGATACCGGGCCCGCGCAGGTTGTGGCGATCAGCGGCCGGCTCGTCGAGCGGGGAGGAACCGCGAATGGACACGAATGAACCGCGAATGAACGCGAATGTTCGGAAGGAGAAGGCCGACTGCCGAGGGCGTTCGCAGCGTTGACCCCGGAACGGCCCTGTTTCGAATGGTCGGCGACCAGCGTCCCGCACGAAAGGCGTTGAATCCAACAGCAGACAGCGAGCCCCAACGACAATGAACATGCGGATAGTCTGCGTCGTCATCATCCTCGCGCTGTGCACGGTTTGCACGGTCGCGGCCGCGCCCGTCGTGGCGGGTCTGACCGGAACGCCGGCGCACGGGCAGACCGTGACGATCACGGGCAGCGGCTTCGGCGCGAAGGCGACGGCCGGACCGCTGGTCTGGGACGATTTCGAGAGCGGCGCGACCGGCGCGCTGGTCTACGGCCATGCGCCGGCCGTCGAGAATATGGGCGGCGGCTGGACCTGGAGCGATTATCACAGCTCGGTTGAACGCCCGCGCTATGACGGAAGTGCCGCCAAGCCCAACTCGGCCCGGCACTCCCGTCATTCGCACTACGGGCAGAACTACAACATCTCGCTGGAGCTCTACCACGAGCGGCCGGAGACCGGCGACGAGGCCTACTTCACATACTATTGGCGGCACGCGAAGACGAGCACGCTCTGGACCCGGAACTGCAAGCCGTGGATCGAGTATGGGACAGGCGACGGCATGTGGCCGGCGGCTTACATCGGCTTCGGCAACGTGGACCTCGGCGACGGCGGCCTGCGCAATTCCGTGCAGGACAATGGCGGCACGACGGACGACACGCTCTGGGGCGGCACCGGCCTGGCCGCTATTCAGGCGGAATGGATCCGAATCGAGGTTTACCTGAAACAGTCCGCGCCAGACACTCGGAACGGCGCCTTCCAGACCTGGATCCACCGCCCGCACGCGGCGTCGCCGTCTATCCGTCTCGACCTCAGCGACACGGCTTACTGCACGCGCACGAGCAGTCGGCACTGGCGTCAGTGGCATTTTGGTTCCTATCACACCGCGGACGACCCCGCCTCCGCGACGGGCGTCATCTGTGTGGACGATCTGTACTTCGACACCACGCGCGCGCGGGTCGAGATCGGGGATGCGGCCACATGGGCCGCGTGCACACATCGCGAAATCCAGATCGCAACGGCGTGGAACTCGACACAGATATCGGCCCGGCTGAACCAGGGCACGTTCCCGGACTTGAGCGGCAAATACCTGTACGTGGTGGACGCGGCGGGCGCCGTCAATGCCGCCGGCTATCCGCTCGCGAGCGCGCCGGACACCACGCCGCCCGCCGCGCCGGGCGCGCTCATCGTACGTGTGGCCACGTGGTGAATCGAAGGAGCCCGAGATGGGAAGGAGCGTGAACATGAGACGATCGCGAAACGCATGGCGCTGGGTACTCCCGTTCCTGCTGTGGGCCGGGACCGCATCGGCGGCCGAGATCACGTCCTCGAAATACGCGTGGTTCAACGACTGGTGCACGCGAAACTTCGGGCTCGTGCACGAACCGCTCGTCTCCGTCCTGTTCGGCACCCAGCTTGCGATCGAGCCGGGCGGCACGTGGACCTACGCGAGCCGGTCCTCCGCCGTCGTCGGGTTCCGCACCAGCCTGCCGGCAACGAGCTGGGTCGAGTACGGGCCGACCTCCGCCTACGGCGCACAGACCCCGCAGCCCGACCGCTCCTACGCGCTGCACCTGCACTACCTCACAAACCTGCAGGCCGGCGTGACGTACCACTACCGGCTCGTAGCCGTCGACGAGCGCGGCCGGCGCGTCGAGACCGCGAACCAGACGCTCACCACACCTGCGCTGGCGAACGCGATCCGCATTCCGGAGGACGTGTCCGGGCCCCCGTACGTGTTGAACCAGGCCGGCGCGACGTATCTGGTCACCCGCGATCTCACGATCGCCGGGCTCGCCTTCGAGCTCAAGGCCAACAACATCACGCTGGATCTCGGCGGGCATACGGTCGTCTACGACAACGCGCACATGGGCGCGATCGCCGGCGACTTCTGGGCCTACATCAACAACTCGAGCATCGGCGTGAAGGCGCAGCAACGGTCCGGGTTCCGCGTCGTGAACGGGACGATCCTGCAGGGCGCCGGGCAGGACGCGGGCGAGAGTTCCTCCATCGGGTTCAACCCGATGTATCTGGGCTCGTGCTCGAGCTATGAGGTGGCGGGTGTGACGGTCGGCTACGGCGGCCCGCAGCTGATCGGGATGTACAATCACTGGGGCGGCGGCGGCGCGAACATCCACCATAACCTCTTCGTGGATACCGGCCATGAGCTGGTGAACCGGCACGGGGCCGGCTGCCGCGCGATCATTTTCTACGGGTCGTCCGACACGCCCGATTGCGAGGTCCACCACAACCTGGTCAAGCGCACGCGCCAGGGCGGGTTGAGCGGGGGGACCGTGCACCATAACGAGATCTACATCGATTCCTACGACACGAACTCGTTCGGGATCGGCCTGCGCACGGGCGGCAGCGCCTGGGCGAACCGCGTTTTCGGCGGCGGCTACCACGTCTGCGCGTTCAGCTGGGGGACCCGCCAGACCGCATACCGCAACTTCATCCACTTGAAGGCGGAGGCGCTCCCGGACCAGCGCTCGGGCGAGTTCGGCGAGGTGGCGAGCTGCAACGCGTTTCGGCTCACGCAGTACAGCGGCTCGACGAACCCGTACGAGGACAATCTCTACTACGAGAACGTGGTGGTGATCCGCGTGAAGGACGGGCGCCAGGTGCGCGGGGTGCAGGTCTCGTCCGACCCCTACGTGAAAAACTACGTCTGGCGCGACGGGATCATCAAGATCACCGCCGAGGACGATTCGCCCGTGCTGGCCTCCTGCCTCGTGGCGCAGGGCCTGTCGGAGCGGGCGGACCAGTGTCTACCCGTGTATTACACGCGCAACGTGCTCATCACCGATCAGCGCCACGTCTGTCTCGGCGACGACTACGGGACCGGCTCGAACCAGCACGTGGTCGACAGCCGGCTCGTGCGCCTGCGCGGCGCCGCCGGCTACCGGCTCGTCACGTTCGATTCGGGCACCTCCAAGAACAACACGATCCGGAACCCGATCCTCGAGAACGGGGCCGACCCCGAGCAGGTCACCATGCGGTCCGGTACGCACGAGTTCGCGCTCGAGTGGACGCTGAGCCTGGAGGCGGCGGCCGGCACGGCCGTGCGCGTGACCGACGCGGCCGGCGCGACCGCCTTCACCGGCGCCGTTGCCGGCGACGGGACGCTCGATGTCGTCCTTTCCGAATACCGGCGTACGCCCGCCGGCAAGACGATGCTGACCCCGCACACCGTGACGGTCGGCGGCTCGGCAAAGGCGCTGACCATGGACCGCCGCCGCGCCTACCGCGTGAACGGCGCGACATGGACCGCGCTGACGCCCCGGACGCCCCCGACCCCCAGCACGCCCATCGTCGACGCGGGGCCGGACCGCAGCGCGAGTACGGGTGTGCCGCTCGGTCTGGACGGGACCGTGCTCGGGTTCGGCGCCGGCGCGAGCGTCACCTGGCGCAAGCTGAGCGGGCCGGGCGCTGCCGTCTTCGGCAACGCGCAGGCGCCCGACACCACCGTCACCTTCGCGCAGGCCGGCGCCTACATGCTCCAACTCGTCGCCGACGACGGGCAGACCTGGGGCAGCGAGACGGTCGAGATCACCGTCACCGGCGACCCCGCGCAGATGCCCGCCGCGCCCGCCGAGCTGTCCGCCACGCCCGTCTCCGCCTGGCGCGTGGCGTTGACCTGGGCGGACAGAAGCGACAACGAAGACGGGTTCCGCCTGGAACGCCGCGTGAGCGGGCAGGACTGGACGGGCGCGCTCGCGACCGTCGCCGCCAACGCCACAAGCTATGCCGATACCGGCGCGCAGCCCGACACCGCGTATCGGTACCGGGTCCGCGCGTTCAACGCCGCCGGCAACTCCGCCTACGGCGACGTCGCCTACGCCACGACCCCGTCCGTACCGCTCGTTTCGGACCTGATCGTCGACAATACGGCCGAAGGCGCCGCGCGGGCCGGCGCCTGGGCGGCGTCGACCTACTGGGCGGGCTACTACGGGGCGGACTACCTCTACGCCGGCAATCAGGCCGGCGCCTGGTTCGAGTGGCCGGCGGCCGGTCTGACCGCCGGCGTCTACGAGGTCTACGCTTGGTGGACCGCCTGCTCGGGCCGGCCTCGCGACGTCACCTACACCATCGTGCATGCCGGCGGCACCGCCGCGGTCGCGAACGTGGACCAGGAAGTGAACGGCGGCCAATGGAACCTGCTGGGCACGTTCCCGTTCGACGGGGCCGGCAGCGTCCGCGTGCTGAGCAGCGCGAACACGACCGAAGGCACCTGCGCCGACGCCGTCCGGTTCAGGAAACGTGCCGGACTGAGCCGCGGATTCCGTATCCGGTCCGGCGCGGACGACGTCGAGGAATACGCGACCGGACAGGTCTATCTCGACAGTTCCGACCTGGAGCTGACCGAAGCCGAACAGGGCGAACAGACGGTCGGGCTGCGTTTCACCGGCGTCCGTGTGCCGTACGGGGCGACCGTTCGCAACGCTGCCGTCCAGTTCACGGCGGATGAAGCCCCGCATTCCGCCGCCGCCGCGCTGACCATTCGAGGGGAGGCCGCGGACGACGCTCGTCCCTTTTGTTCCGAGCGGTACGACGTGACCGCGCGGCCCCGCACCGCGGCGTCCGTCGCGTGGACCCCGCCCGCGTGGACGGCGGTCGGCGCCGCGGGCGCGGAACAGCGCACACCGGACCTCGCCGCGGTGGTTCAGGAGCTCGTGAACCGGCCCGGCTGGGTCAGCGGCAACGCGCTCGTGATCATGATTCGCGGTACGGGCAAGCGTGTCGCCGAGTCCTTTGAAGGCGATCCGGCCGGCGCGCCGCTGCTCGAGATCGACTATGAACCCGACCCGTCCGATCCCGACGGGGACGGCATCCCGGACGCCTGGGAACTCGCCCATTTCGGCGGGACCGGCGTCGCGTTGGGCAACGCGGAAGAGGACTACGACGGCGACGGCTATGCGAACATCGCCGAATTCATCGCGGGAACCGACCCCAAGAGCGGCGCCAGCCTGTTCGCCGTCGACATCGCCGCGCGCGGCGGACGGCTGCGGGTCGGGTTCCCGACCGTTCCCGCTGCCGGGACGGGTTACGCCGGACTTACGCGCCGCTACATGCTCCAGTACACCGACGATCCCGACGGGCTTGCCGATTGGCAGGGGGTGCCCGGCTTCCTGGCCATCACCGGGCTCGGCCAGACGGTGGTCTACACCAACACCGCGCCGGGCGCCACCGGCCGCTACCGTGCCCGGGTATGGCTCGACTGAGGGTAGGGGGGGGCAGAGCAAACATGAGGATTCACAAACTGGCTGATGCATTGCCGCAGGCGCGACGCGGCGAGCCGCCCGATCGTGAATGCCCTGCCGTGCTCACATCGATAAGGATGGGCGGCGTGGAATCGACTTCGACAGTGTGTAGCTTCGTCCTCGCCACCCTCCTGGTCGCGCTCCCCTACGCGTGCCTGGCGGCCCCATCCATCAACGGCGTCACCGGCACTCTCTCGCACGGGGCCGGCGTCACGATCGCCGGGTCCGGGTTCGGCGCCAAGAGCCCCGCCGCGCCCGTCGCGTGGGACGATCTCGAAGACGGCGCCTGCAACACGACGGCGACCGTTGGGATGTGGAACTCGGTTAACCACCTCTCGATCGGCTCCACACAGAATCGGCATCCGCGGTCCGCCCACCACGCACACCTGGATTTCGGCGGAGCGGGCGCCAAGCAGGGGAACGGCTATTTCACCGGCCCGAACGACCGGCTGGCCGAGCGGTGGTTTGCCCAGTACTGGTTTCTATTGGCGGCCAACTTCGACTGGGGCACCAGCACCTACGGCGGCGGCGACGAGAACCTGGCGAACGTGAAAATCTTCAGAATGTGGAATCCCGGCAGTGCGAACGAGAATTTCGTCATGGCGACCGAAGGCTGGGGCAGCAGTGTCATCTACACCACCGAGTACGTCTCCGGTCCGGGCGGCGGCTGGTTCTGGGCCGGCTATCGCGACGACATGACGAAGGGCGCCTGGCACAACCTTCAGTTCGAGTTCGCCGAAAGCAGTCTGGACGTGACCAACGGCCGGATTCGGGTCTGGTTCGATGGCAGGGAGATTCTGAACAACGGCGCGATCAAGACCCGCGAGGACTATGCCGTCTTCAAGCGCCCGTTCATTCTCGGGTTCTACGACTCCTGGAACGACGCCAACACGGATTCGGACGACTTCTACATCGACGACGCCTACATCGACAACTCCTGGGCCCGGATCGAGATCGGCGATCGCGCGGCGTATGCCGACTGCACGCACCGCGAAATCCAGATCCCTACCGCCTGGGCCGCCGGTTCGATCACCATAACGGTCAATCAGGGGTCGTTCACGAATGGCCAAACGGTCTATCTCTACGTGGTCGACGCCGCCGGCGCCGTGAACCCATCCGGCTTTCCCGCTTGCATCGGCGGCAGCATTCCCGATCCCCCGCCTTCGCCGCCTACGGGCCTGCGGATCTTCTGAACCTTGTCGAGCATCTTGTCGACAACGCTCAGGACGAACGTTGAGCCTGTCGAAAAAGACGGCTCGGGAGACCCGCCTTCGCCACGCCAGGCTCGTTGCTACAGCGGGCACGGCGCCCAGCCTCGAGGCATTCGACTTTTGACTTTCGACTTTCGCCCTTTGCCCTTAGACTTGAGCCTTTCGATCTTCGACCGCGTTCGCGCGCAGCGAGAAGGCCAAGGCAAAGGGTTGCCGCATGCTGAACGAATTGCTATGCCCCGAGACGATCGCGGTGGTCGGCGCCTCCCGCACGCCGGGCAAGGTCGGCCACGAGATTGTTGCCAACCTGATCAACGGCGGGTTCAAGGGCGCCGTCGTCCCGATCAACCCGTCCGCCGACGAGATCCTCGGTCTGCCGTGCCATGCGGACTGCACGCGGTACGGCAAACCGATCGATCTGAGCGTCGTCGCCATTCCCTCAAAGCACGTACGCAAGGCCGTGGAGGACTCGCTTGCCGCCGGCGCGAAGGCGGTCTGCGTGATCACCGCCGGGTTCAAGGAAGTCGGCCCCGAAGGCGCCGAACAGGAAGCGGAACTCGCGCGCCTGTGTTCCGCGGCCGGCGCGCGGCTGCTGGGCCCGAACTGTCTCGGGCTGATCAACGCGCACCACGGCATGAACGCGTCGTTCGCCGCGCAGATGCCGCGCGCCGGCGCCATTTCGGTCATGTCGCAATCCGGCGCCCTGTGCACGGCGATCCTGGACTGGGCGACCCAGCGTCATCTCGGCCTGGCGAAGCTGGTGAGCATAGGCAACAAGGCCGACCTGGACGAGACCGACTTCCTGACGGCTTTCACGCACGACGACGAGACGCGCGTGATCGTCGGCTACCTGGAGAGCATCGGTTCGGGCAGCGGCTTCATCAAGGCGGCCGAGTCCGCCGCGTCGGTCAAGCCGGTAGTCATTCTGAAAGCGGGCACGACGGCGGCGGGCTGGAAGGCCGCCTCTTCGCACACCGGCAGCCTGGCCGGTGCCGACATCGCCTACGGCGCGGCGTTCCGGCAGTCGGGCATCATTCGGGCCGATACGTTCGAAGCGCTGTTCGACTGCGCGATGGCTTTCGCCATGCAGCCGCTGCCGGGCGGCGACCGAGTGGCGATCATCACCAACGCGGGCGGGCCCGGCATCATGGCGGCCGACAGTGTGGAGCAGGCGGGCCTGCACGTCGCCTCGCTGGCCGGCAGCATCGCCACCGCGCTGCGGAACAAGCTGCCGGCGGCCGCAAGCGTGGGGAACCCGATCGACGTGCTCGGCGACGCCGACCCCGAGCGGTACGCGGCCGCGGTGAACGCCGCGCAGGACGACGAGTCGGTCGACGCCATCATCGTCATTCTCACCCCGCAGGCCATGACGCGGCCGGCCGAGACCGCGCGCGCGATCGCCGGCTGCCTGCGCGGCACCAAGCCGGTTCTCGTCTCGTTCATGGGCGGCCGAGAGGTGATGCCCGGCCGTGAAGAGCTGGTCGCGTCGAACCTGCCGGACTACCCCGCGCCGGAACGCGCCGTGGCGGCCCTGAAGGCCATGTGCGAGTACGCCGCATGGCGGCGCCGGCCGACCCGGATCGTGACCCGCTTCCCGGTAAACCGGCGCCGGGTCGAGCGGATCATTACCCGCCATGTCCGCACCGGGCGGCGCCAAGTGGGCGAGCCGGCCGCGAAAGACATCATGCGCGCCTACAACTTCGCCGTGCCCGCCGGCGATGTGGCGTTCACCGCGTCCACTGCGGCCGATGTGGCGACCCGGATCGGCTTTCCCGTCGCCATGAAGATTGTCTCCAGCGATATCGTGCACAAGTCCGAGCTGGGCGGGGTCAGGCTCAACCTCGGCACGCCCGAGGCCGTTCGCGACGCGTTCGACCTTATGATGATCCGCATCGCGCGCGCCGTGCCCGAGGCCCGGCTCGAAGGCGTCTACGTCGAGCAGATGTGCCCGCCCGGCCGGGAAGTCATCGTCGGGATGACCCGCGACCCGCAGTTCGGACCCATGCTCATGTTCGGGCTCGGCGGTATTTTCGTCGAGGTCATGAAGGACGTCACCTTCCACCTCGCCCCGATCACCGCCGGGGAAGCGCTCCAGATGCTGAAGAGCACGAAATCCTACGCCCTGCTCGAGGGCGCGCGCGGGCAGGCGGCCGTCGATGTCCGCGGCATTGCCGACGCGCTCCAGCGGCTGAGCCAGCTGGTCACCGATTTCCCGCAGATCGCCGAACTGGACATCAATCCGCTGCTCGTCGGCAAGACCGGCACGGAACCCCTCGTCGCCGACGCCAGAATCCGCCTTTCACAGACGGGAGCCCAACCATGAGCAAGGCCGGCGGCATAAGCTACGACCCCGACTGGCAGACGACATACAAGCCGTTGATCGCCACGGCCAAACAGGCCGTCGCCGGGATCGAGCCGGGCCGGCGCATCTTCGTCGGGACCGGCTGCGCGCAGCCGGTCGACCTGGTCGCCGCGCTCACGGCCCGTTGCCGCGAGCTGCCCAACACCGAAATCGTGCACCTGCTCACGCTCGGCGCCGCGCCTTACGCCGACAAGGAGCTGGCGCGCTGCTTCCGGGTGAACAGCTTCTTCATCGCCGAGAACGTGCGCGACGTCATCCAGGAAGGGCTCGGCGACTACACGCCCATCTTCCTGTCCGATATCCCCGGGCTGTTCCGTTCCGGGCGGCTCCCGCTCGATGTCGCCCTGATCCAGGTCACCCCGCCGGACGCGAACGGCATGTGCAGCCTCGGCATCTCGGTCGACATCGTGAAGAGCGCGGCCGAGAATGCCGGGCGCGTCATCGCGCAGGTCAACCCGCACATGCCGCGCACCCACGGCGATTCCAGCCTGTACGTGTACGATATCGACGTGCTCGTGCCCAGCGATACGCCGCTGATCGAAGTCACGCCGCCCGAGCCGGACGACGTCACGCGCCGCATCGGCGAGTATGTGGCCGCCCTCGTCGACGACGAGTCCACCATCGAGCTCGGGATCGGCCGCATCCCGCAGGCCGTGCTCGAGTTCCTGAAAGACAAGAAGGAGCTGGGCATCCATACCGAGATGTTCACCGACGCCGTCATCGACATGATCGAGGCGGGCGTCATCACGGGCCGGCACAAGACCGTCGACAAGGAGAAGATCGTGGCCAGCTTCTGCATGGGCACGCGCCGGCTCTACGATTACATCGACGACAACCCCCTGTTCGCGTTTCATCCCACCGAGTACGTGAACGACCCGTTCGTCATCAGCCGGCACCGCCGGATGGTGGCGATCAACGTCGCGCTCGAAGTCGATCTGACCGGACAGGTCTGCGCCGATTCGCTCGGAACGCGGTTCTATTCCGGGATCGGCGGGCAGGTCGATTTCAACAGGGGCGCGTCGCGCTCGCCCGGCGGCCGCGCCATCATTGCGCTGCCCTCCACCGCGCGCGGCGGCGACGTCTCGCGGATCGTCGCGCGGCTCAGCCCCGGCGCCGGCGTCGTCACGACGCGCGGCGACGTGCACTTCGTCGTCACCGAGCACGGCGTCGCCTACCTGCACGGCAAGAGCGTTCAGGAACGGGCCATCGCGCTCATCGCCATCGCGCACCCCGCCTTCCGCGAACTGCTGCTCAAGGACGCGGTCGAGGCCAAGTACGTCCGGCCCGAAATGCGGGAGGTCGGCGGCAAGTTCCATATCAGCCCGCCCGGCATGCGGACGAACCTCGTGCTCGACGATGGGACCCAGATCCAGTTCCGGCCCATTCACCCCACCGATGTGCCCCGCGTGAAGGAACTGTTCTATGAACTGTCCGAGGATACCGTCTACTACCGGTTCCTCTCCCGCGCCAAGCAGATCTCGTACCGCGAACTCCAGAACTTCGTCTACGTCGATCACCGCAACGATATCGCCATCGTCGGCACGCTGCCCGAAGCGCACGGCGAGGAGATCATCGCGATCGGTTGCTACTACCTCGACCCGCGCACGAACCGGGCGGAAGTCGCCTTCACCGTGCACGACGACTGGCAGGGCCGCGGGATCGGCAGCTTCCTGCTCAACTACCTGGCCGGCATCGCCAGGCGCAACGGGATCAGCGGCTTCACCGCCGAAGTCCTGCGCGACAACAAGCGCATGCAGGCCGTGCTGAACAAGAGCGATACCAAGCTCAGCTCCGAAATCCACGAGGACGTCTACAGCTATCGGCTGGATTTCGAGTAGCCGGCCGCCCTTTCTCATTGCCTCCGCCCTCACTTCGTGGTAGTCAATTCCGGCATCATTCCGCGTCCCGCAAACCATCACGACGCAACAGGGAGGAGCCTTCGCCATGAGACGCACGAAAGCCGGTCTGCCGGGCCATCCGCGCGCGAGTCTGCACCTCGGCCCAACTGCCGCCGGAGTTCTCAATAGCTTCCTGCTCGCCGGCCTGCTGCTTTCCGGCCTGTCGTTCGCGCGCGCGGAGGAGGGGGGCGTGGAAGTCTGGGTCGGCGAGACCGTCACCAGGCGCGTGAGCCGGCAGGCGCTCGACGGCCGGCCGGCGGTCAAGAGCCAGAACCCCGCCGTTGCGACGGCCGAATGGGGCCGCGACGAGAACGGCCCGCTCATCATCACCGGGGTGGCCGAGGGCGAGACGGTCGTCACCGTCGAGGGGTATGAGCGGGTCACGTCCATGAACCTGAACGACGCGGAGTCCGTGACGCGGCAACCGGTCAGCGCGCGACTGGCCGTCAAGGTCGTGAAGCCCGATTCGTACCACCGGCTGGTGATTCTCAATGTCGGCCAGCGGATGTCCGTCAACTTCCCGCGCGAGCTCAGGATGGACCAGGACACGCTGCATAACAGCAACGAGACCGCCGTCTATGCCAAGGCCAACACGCTGCGGAAACTGACGATCCGGGGGAAGAAGGAGGGCACGGCCGTTCTGACCGTGAAGCTGAAGGAGACGAAAGCGGGCGGGGAAGAGCAGGTGGTGCAGGGGACGATCGCCGTCGAGGTGAAGCAGGCGGAGAAGAAGCAGAAACGCTTCGTCAAAATAGGCTGGGACGGGCTGCCGATCGGCCGGATCGTCATCCTGAACCCGGCCCCGGACCCGGGGCAGGCGGAGAAGGACAAAGGCGAACCGCTCGAGGGGGACTCGGGCGAGAAGATCGGGCGGCTCCCGGCGAGTCCCGACGCGGGCTGCTGCGAGAACAGCCGTGCGGTAGCGGTGCGCATGGGCGTGGCGCGTTTCTCCGGCAACGAGCTGTTCGAGAGCGGGTTCACGCTCGGCGCGGAGTTCCGCATGCCGTTCGCCGACATCCCCGTCCGTGCGCTGGCCGCCGTGCCGATGAGCGACCAGTTCTACGCCTTCGCCGGGCTGTCGCGCACCGCGTTCGCAACGGCCGACGACTATCTCTTCTCCGGCGGGACCGGCTACTCCTTCCGGCTCGGCGCCGGCTGCGATGTCTGGTTTGATGGCGCCGTGTCCTGCTGCGGCACCGATTGGTGCATCGGGCTCGGCGGCCAGGCCTATGCGGCCTACACGCTGCTGCGCGGCGAGGAAAGCGATGAGCCCGGCTGGGAAGCCGTGCGGGCCGGGCTGGACGAGTCCGCCTGGAGCGTCGGGCTCGGCGGCGCGTTCGGCCCGCGTGTGCGCCAGGCGCACGGCCGATGGGGCTTCGAGTTCACGCCCTACGCCACCGCGCACGTTACCGAACTCGAGTTCGGCCTGTCCCATACCTCGTCCGGCCGGGTCCTGTTCGGCGCGGATCTGGGCGCGACCTTCGATTTCTAACTTGCTCGAGAACTTTCGGCCGGAGGCCGATCAGCCTCTGGCTGAACTCGGGAACTTGCTCGATAACTTGCTCGAAAGCGCACATCCGCCCAAGGCTTCCGTGAACAAGTCATGTGCGGGTGGGCGGCTCGGCACAGCCTTCCGCCGCAGGCGGACAGGCAGCCCTCCATCGGAAAGAATACCAAACGTTCCCGGACGATTGACAAAGCAGTTCGAACCAAGCGCGGCGGCTGGCGTTCGGTGAACGCCGCCCTACTCAACGCCGGCCGCGCACGCCGTCCATTCTTCCGCATTTCGCGCCGACCCGAATGGCGCTCCCACTCATGTCAAGATCTGTTGGACGCACTACGCTAGTTCGGCATATGCCATCCGCACTGCGCGCAGACCCGCCCGTCGCCGTGGCGGTAGGAGTCGACTTCCTCGACGGCCGGATCCCAGAACAGCGTCTTGTTGCAGCGATGGCACCACGGTTCCCCGTAGTACCACCAGAAGCTGAGCCGGTTGCGCGGCCGTTGCAGAACGGATTCCGGCACGATATGCAGCAGGACGCGCTCCCACTTCCCGTCGAGCCGGCGGGCGAGCAGGCTGAGCGGCTTCATCAGGCGCCTCTGAATCAGCGTGTCGAGCGAGAAATCCACGTCCAGCGGATCCGGCCAGAACCAGGCGTAGCTGTCCAGCCGCTCGATCACCGCGCGGATGGCGCGCGGCGGGATCCGGTGCGCGCCTCTCATGCGGGCCAGCGGCCAGTAGGTGATCCCGGTCTGCGTCGCATGCGGGCCGTCCGCCCCCGCGCCCCAGACGTAATGCTCGGCGTAAAGCACGCGGTCGCTTATCCCCTCGAAGCGCCGGTACAATCCCGTGGCCAGCGATTTGGCGCGCGTTCGCATCTTGCTCCCTTCATGCCGGCACGTCGGCGAACAGCGGCAACAGGCCTTGGCGGGGGTCCTCCCGCACCGGCACCCGCTGTTCGATCCGCAGCCAACGCAACACGGCATCCAGCACCACATCATGCGCCGGCCGGTTCTGCGGCGCCTGAATCTCCGCCAGCCGCCAGCGCCGCTCGCCGGGCCGGCGCGCGATCGAGAGGGTATGCGTGCCCGCGAACCCGCAGTCGGCGCGGTAGATATAGCAGGCGTTCCCGGCCACCTGCTCCACATAGGACGGCGACGCCACGCAGTTCATCGCGAGCCGGCCCAGTTCGACCAGCGCGCACGGCGTGCGGATCGGCGCCAGTTGGATCGGGCCCAGATGCGAAGGCATTTCCTTTTCCGCAAACGGCGCGGCGGGAAACGACAGATCCTTGTACATCGCCTCCAGCCGGATTCTCTGGAGCCTGCTCGCGAGCTCGTCGTGCGCGATGCTCGCGCGGTTCAGCGTCTTGAACGGGCCGGGCGGGTTCCGGCGCAGCAGCTCCGCCATCTCGTGGATGCTGCGCAGCATCAGGCCGATGTGCTGGCCGCCGCGCTCGTTCGACGCCACCTCCTCCAGCAGCGATACGGTGAGGTACTCGCGGCACGGCCAGGGCAGCATCGAGAACATGTAGCCGCGCAGCGGCGCGTGCAGGTGACGCAGGACCTTCTTGAGCAGCGGCTTCTCGCGCAGCGCCTTGCGCAGCACGTACAGGCGAATGATGTCCACGTCGCGGCCCGGAATCTTGCGCAGAATGCCCGTGTCCGCCGCGTCAAACCCGGCGCGGGCCGTCACGCCTTTCAGCTTGCCGCTCAACAGGCGCCGGGTCACCCCGAACGGGTTCGTCGTGCGCCGGTTCGGGTCGAACAGGAAATGCCAGTACGCCATCACGCAAAGGGCCGGGGCGGTTGCCCACCAGTCCGCGGCGCCCGGGACCCGGCTGACCGCCTGCAGCACGCCCCACGCGACGTCCGGACGCGCGTTCCTGGCCGCCGCGCAGGCGGCCGGCGGCAGGCTGTTGAAGAACTGCTGCCAGGCCAGCGCGGTGCGCGTGGGCTTGCAGAATCGGCGCCATGTCCGGGGCGGCATGCCCGCGTCGCGCTTGAACTTGTCCGGTATGATCATGTCGCGCACCCGGAACGGACGCGGCCTGTGCCCGACCCATTGCGGACGCTCGATCGTCTTGCACCACATGTACGGCGCCGCCCCGCCGCGGAATACGTGTATCTCGTCAGGCCGGAACTCGTACAGTTTGGCCGACCCTCGATCGAACAGGACGCCAAACCGCCACGGCGTGCGGAATTCGTCGCGCGGATAGTACGATCGGCCGCTCGCCGAGCGTTGCAGCCGGTTCGGATCCAGTCCGAGTGCCGCCATGCAGCGCCGAGCCGCCTCGTCCATCGCCGTCATCGGTCGAACCTCCTTGTTGCGAGAAGATGCGCAGCGCAGGCAGTCGCGTGGCAGCCCCAAGGGCGAAGGCGGCTGCCTGCGCTACCCAAAGACGCAAATGCCGGACCCGCTCTTTCACGAAAGCCAAAGGTGCCACTTCTACCAAAGTCGATGGGACAAACGCTGTCCCACTGCCCGAACGGCCCGCTTTTGCCGGCCGTTCGGGCAGGGGCGGCTCGCGAGACGCTCGCCCTCCAGATGTTTTGCGGTTGGGGGGCCGAGCGTCCTGCGGCTGTCTCAAGACCCGACTCGCACGTTGCCACACGCCTTACGGCGTTAACTACAAACGGCATATCTGGTGGTTTCTGCCGTTTGTAG
>JAFGHX010000075.1 GCA_016929905.1 Kiritimatiellia bacterium | reverse complement strand
GCGCCACGATCACCCTCTGGGCCCAGTGCGGCACGGTCGACAACGTCGAATGGAGCCGCGGGCGCTGGAGCAAGCTGGTGTTCGAGGACGGCACGGCTTCCACGCCGCCCGCGGCGCCGTCCGGCCTCGCGGCCGTACCGGCCTCGAGTTCGCGGATCAACCTGAGCTGGACCGACAACAGCGACAACGAGGACGGGTTCAAGATCGAGCGCCGACAGAGCGGCACGGATCCGTGGGTGCGGATTGCGACGCCGGCGCCGAATGCCAGCGCCCACACCGATACCGGGCTGCCAGCGAACACGCACTTCTACTACAAGGTCAACGCGTACAATACGGCGGGTAACTCGCCCTATTCCAACCTGGCGGCTGCTATGACGGAGATGTGGACCAATGACGGCGTGGCGGTGACGCAGGCGGGCGAGGAGGTCGCGATCGCCAACAACCTGCTGGCGCGGGTCTTCGACATTTCCGGCGAGCGCGTGTGTACCAAGCGCATCGAGAACAAGCGTTCGGGCCGGATCGTGGACGTCAGCTCGGAGGAAGAGTTCGCGATCCATCTCATGGATGGGAGCAGGCGGGATGGATCGCACTTTATGCTGCAGCGATGGGAAGTGACCGAGCAGACGGCGGGCGCCAAGACGCTCACGTTCCGACTGACGGGTGCGACGGAGCCTTGGGAAGCAGCGCTTCACGTCGAAATGAAGCCCGACGAGTGGTTTCTGCGGAAGTGGCTGGAGATCCGACGCACCGACACGAGCGTGGTGGAAGTGGATCGGATCGATGTGGACTCGCTCGTGCTGCCGGGCCCCGTCGAGGACTTTCCGCCTGCCGAGTTCCGCGATGATCGCGACAGACGGCGGGTTGGCAGCACCGCGCCGGACTGGAACGACCTGGCATGGCGGCCGTGGCTCGGCCAGCCGGTCTATGCCGGGGACCTCTTCTTGGGTGTCGAGTTTCCGGCATCGGACAACAGGGCCTGCATCCGGATCGAAGCCGAAGACATGGCGCTGACGGGCTATGCAGCCGAAGAGTTCCTCCACACCGCGGCAGGAGACCGCCACTACGCCTCGGGCGGCAAAGTGATCGGAAGCACGGGCACAGGCACGGCCGCCTGGACGTTCGCCGGCATTCCGGGCGCCTATGACCTCGTGATAGGCTACATCGATGAGAACAACGGCGACGCGCATATGAAGGTGCGGATCCATGGCGGCGCGCCGGTGGACGAATGGGACTGGAGCGCGAATCTCGGTGACCCGTCGAAGCACGCGATCACGCTGAAGCGGCGCATGGCCGCCGCCGGCGTGGTGCTTCAGCCAGGCGATGTCGTCACCCTGGAAGGCACGGCTGAGGGCGGCGAGCAGGCACGCGTGGATTACATCGAGTTCCGACCTGTGGGCAGCACGCGCGGCCGGGTTACCGCCGGCTATGACTGGGGCCGAACGGTCGGCTCGGCGCCGTACGCAACCCATTCGTCCGTATGCGGGGCCGCGCCCGACGCGGAAGGCGTCGCGGATACGTTCTTCGCATATATCGAGGCCGTCCGGGCGCGGCCGCCTCGCATGTATGTGGCTTATAACTCTTGGTACGACTTCAAGCACAACGTCACGGAGTCGAACGTCTTGGCATCCGTCCGCCTAATGAACCAGAAACTGACCGAACGCGGCGTGGCGGCTCTGGACGCCTACCAGATCGACGACGGCTGGGACAAGCGCGACACGTCGCACTTCTGGGAGGTGGACACCGCGAAATTCCCCGGCGGGTTCGGCGATGTGCAAGCCGAGGTCGAGCGTGCCGGCTCGCGGCTGGCGCTGTGGCTCAGCCCGATGGGCGGGTACGGAGGCGCCGACTGGCTGGCCGCACAGGGCTACGAAGTGTGGGACGAACCGTTGAACAACCGACGATTCGCTTGTCTGGCAGGACCGAACTACACCCGGGACCTGAAGGCGACATTCCTCTGGTACATGAGCCAACACGGCGTGAACGCGTGGAAACTGGACGGGCTGTTTCCGTACGGCTGGCCGTGCGGCGACACGGCGCACGGCCATCCCTCAGGCCAAGCGGGCCGATACTGTCTGACGGCGGCGGTCGAGGCGCTGATCGATATCTTCAGCGCTATGCGAGAACAGGACAAGGACGTTTTCATCAACCTAACCAACTTCTCATGGGTCAGCCCGTGGTTCCTCATGTACGTCGACACGCTCTACCATGTCGGCGGCGATCAGGGCTTCATCGGCGAGGGCGGCGATCGAGACCAGGCGCTGACGTGGCGGGACTACCGCCAGCACCTCGCGCTGCGAATCAACAAAGCGCAGATCCCGCCTTGGGGGATCAACAACGCCGGCCCGGTCAAGGGGCAGATACCGGACGAGAGTCTGTTCCCCAACGACACGATAGCGGATTTCCGCAAGTATATGTACATGGTGCTGGCCCGGGGCAGCCAGCTCAAGCAGCTTTACTTTGCGCCGTCTATCCTGACGGAGGAAGAGTGGGACGTCACGGCCGAGGCGATCAACTGGGCGCGCGCGAATTCGGAGGCCATCCTGCGCGGGCGCATGATCGGCGGCAACCCGGCCGCGGGTGAGGTATACGGCTATTCCGGCTGGACCACGCAGAAGGGCATGGTCGCGCTGCGCAATCCGACCAGCACGACCAAGACTTTCCAGCTCACGTTCGACCGTTCGATCGGCGTCATCCCCGGCACCGGGCCGTTCACGTTGAAGACCGTGTTGCCGATGGCGGAAAGAGGCACTGAGAGCGGCCCGTACGCCTACGGCGCGACGGTCTCCGTCACGCTCGGTCCGTTCGAGGTCCGGATCTGGGAATGCTCGAAGCATACCGATGCGGACGTGAAGATCGATGCGGGCGCAACCTGGCGATACCGCAAGGGCACGGCCGAGGCGGCGGCCCCGCCCGCCGCCTGGCGCGCGCCCGGTTTCGACGATTCGGCCTGGGCCCAAGGCCCGGCCCCCTTCGGATACGGCGACGGGCCCTACGGGACGGAACTCGGCGACATGAAAGACTCGTACACCTGCATCTTCCTGCGCGCGGCATTCGAGATTGAGCAGCCGGCACTCATCTCGGAATTGCGCATCTCGGCTCAATTCGACGACGGGTTCGTCATGTGGATCAACGGCCGGGAAGTCGGGCGAACCAACATGCCGGCGGCCGCCGGCACATTCCACGCGCACGACGCGACGGCCGCCGACTCGATCAAGCCGCGAGACTGGACCGCCACGCTGCGCGGCGCCGCCATGCCCGTCCTGACGGCCGGCGGCAACGTCGTTGCCGTGCAGGTGTTCAACTGCGCGGCGAACAGCAGCGACCTCACGTTTGACGGCTCGTTATCCGTTGTTCGCTATTCGTTATCCGCCGCGGAGGATGCGGACCAGGATGCGATGCCGGACGACTGGGAAAACGAGAACCTCTCCGAGTTGTCCGACCCCTCCGATCGACGCGCCGCCGCCGACCCTGACGGCGACGGGCTGTCGAACATCGAGGAATACATCGCCGGTACCGACCCGACCGGGCCGGGCAGCACGTTCGATGTCAGCCTGCGGGCGGCTGGCGGCGGGCTCCTGGTCTCGTTCCCGACCGTCGAAGCCGCCGGAACCGGATACGAGGGGCTGAGCCGGTACTACGCGCTCGAGGAG
>JAFGHX010000074.1 GCA_016929905.1 Kiritimatiellia bacterium | reverse complement strand
TCGGGTATTGCCCCCTCCCGCGCGCCTTGCCCAGCGCCAAAATCGCCTCGGCTAACGTTAGCGTATTTACGAAAGGCAGTACTTAGTGCTCGCCCGTTTCCGTTTCAACCGGCTGCTGTAAAGGCGCGGAAACTGCCACTTGACAATACTGCCAAATCGTTCTATCATTACAGATATAACGTTTTGTCCAGGCATGGTCCGTCAAATGACGGCGGGAGGGCCACTTCTTCGAGCAGGGCGAGAAGCAGCGTAGCGGCCTGACCTGATCAGGAAGGAGCACGTCCGTGACAACGCCACCGCGCGTGACAGGCTGGGATACATGGACTCGGGTGATCGTGTGTCTGGCGGCCGGCTGCCTGTGCGGCCCGGCATTCGGACAAGGGCCGGCAGCGGAGGACACGCCCCCGGCGGCGGACATCGTCTGGCAGATCGGCGTGCCGGACGACTCGAACGAGGAGCTACTGGTCTGGCATAACGGGGAGTTCGCGATCAGCCGCGTCTTGATGCAGCATCCCGGCTTCGACTTGGCCACCCACACCTTCCGCTACGCGCTGAAGCGCAACGGCGTGCATCGCAAGCTGGATTTCACGGGAAACATTTCCTCGCCCGGTTCGGCGAATCCGGCCTGGGTCGACCGGGTCGAATTGTCCTGGCAGGACGACGGCGAAGCGGTCCGGCTCTTCGAGATCCGGCACAAGGTGGCCCGCACGCGAGCGGGGCGGGTCCACAAGAACCGCGATCCGCCCGACGCGGTGCACCCGACGCTGCGTGCGACCCTGCCTGACGGGCGGGTGGCGCATTCGTCGCTGCTCGGCGCGGACGAAGACTGGCGAACCCTGCGCAGCGAGTTCCGCGCACGGCGCGGGCGGAACACGATTGTGCTGGAGCACACGTGGGGAAGTGTGTACAGGCAGAACCACCCGTTCGATTTCCTGCGCCTGTCGAGGCAGCCGGCGTTCACCGGCCGGAACGAAATCGTCGTCGAGATCAGCCCGGCGAGCGGGTTCCTGCACCGCACGATCTACGACATGAGCGTGCCGGCGGCGATACGGGTGGATGCGTACAACCTCGACGCGGGCCCATGCCGGGGCAAGCTGGAGTTCGTGGATTTCTTCGAACGCACCGTCGCGCCGACGCCGCTGGATCTTCAGCCTGACCACAACGGGCATGCCTCAGCCGAGGTCGCGTGTCCGCGCGGCGCGGCCGGCCATTTCCGGGCCGTTGGCTCGCTTTCGAAGGGCGGCCGCGCTGTGCCCCTGCAGACGGGGCTCACCAACGTCGTGACGCGCCTGGCCGCGGTGCGCCGGATCGCGCCGCTCAGCGACGAGGAGATCGACGCGAGTTTCGTCGGCCTGTGCGGGATCGCCTGCGGCGGGTTCAGCCTGTATCAGGACACGAACTACTGGCACGCGTGCTACGACGAGTATCGCGCCTTCCGCCGCCTGCTCCAGGTGCACCACGAACGCCTGCACTCCATCAGTTGGGACAACGTCGAACCGCGCGAGGGCGACTACCGCTGGTCGTTCTACGACCGGGAACTGCGGGCGGAAGCTGAAGAGCGGGTCCGCCTCCAGGTCGGCCTGATGTGCACACCCGAATGGCTGGCCAAACGCCTGTATCCGGACCGCAAGTACGTGCACGACGGCCGCTACAGCATGCCCGGCCTTGCGGAGTGGGACCGGTTCGTGACGGCGTTCGTCACGCGCTACAAGGACATCCTGACCGACGTCGAGATATGGAACGAGCCGTCTCAGTTCTCGCTGTTCTGGCACAAGGCGACGGCGGACGACTACTTCAACCTGGTGAAGACGGCGTCGCTCGCGGCGAAGCGGATCAAGCCGGACGTACAGATCACGGCCCAGACCATCTGGGCGCAGCAGTTCGACTTCGTGGCCAGGCAGTTCGAGCTGGGCGTCGCGAAGTACGTGGACCAGCACGCCGATCACGGCGGGGGCTGGAGCCGTAAGAAGCAGCGAAGTGCGGAGCTACTGGCGCGCTACGGGGTGACGCGCGGCCAACTCAACAACGAAGCGTACAACGCAAGATCCGACCGGCGCGCCGGCGAGACTTGGGAGCAGGGGCTCCAACGCGCGGCGCGGCGGATCCTGTGGAATGACATGGAGCAGAACGCGCACGGCGTCGAGCGCATCTACGAGTTCAGACTCACGGGCCCGACGGAGACGCGGCACGGGATGGTGGGGCCGACGCACGAACCGAAGTTCAGCTTCAGCGCGTTCAAGACGCTCGTGAACCGCACAACGGGCGCGCGGTTCCATTGCAGGCTGAATCTCGGCCGGGAGTCGGTGACGGGCTACGTGTACACATATTTTTCGGACCTGCGCCGCCGGGAGAACCGCAGCGACACCATCGTCTTCGTCAACAGCTCGGGCCGTGACCCGCAGACGGTCCGGCTCTTCGTACGCAACCCGTGCGTCCGGATCGTGGATCTTATGGACAACGAGCGCGAACTCGCCGCGCCGGGCGGCGAGCTGGTTCTGACGATGGGAGCGGACCCGGTCATGATCCTCGGCGCGGACCTTAAGGCGCTCGAGATGCAGAACGCGCTCACAGCCGAACCGGCCCGGCTCGATCTGGCGCCGGGCGAAACGGCAAAGGCGGTGTTCGCCCTCTCGGCCGGCGCAGGCGCCTCGGGTGCGCGGTGCACCGTCGACTTCGACGGGCTCGGCGGCAAGCGCACGGAGGAGGTCGCGGGCCGGCTGCGCGACGGGCGTTGGGCGTTCCCCGTCGCAATTGGCCTGGCCCCGAACGCCCCAACCGCGTGTCATACGATCAGCGCGCGGGTCGATTTCCTGCTGGGCACCCAACGCGGCGCGGCGCTCGCCACGGTGCCGGTCGTCGTCTCGCAGGTGCGGCAGGGCGAGGACCTGCTGCCGCCGAATGTAACGGAAGAGGTGGCCCCGCACTGGCGGATCTGGGGCGATGCCCGGGGCAGCGAACAGGTCGTGGTCGACCGCATGACCGGTGAGAAGAGCATCCGCATCTCGATCGCGAAGGAGGACGGAACCGGGGGCATGGCGCTCGAAAAGAACGTGCCGGTCGCCCCCGGGCTGTGCTACGCTCTCGTCGGACGGGTCCGCGGGAAGGGCAGTCTGGCCGTGCACCGCACGGCATACGACGCCGACGGCAAGCGCAGCGGCCGGGTGGACGTGAGCTTCTATCGTGCAAAAATCACGCCCGAGCACTGGACGGACATGGCGGTCAAGGTCAATCCGGATCGCGGAACGGCACGTCTGGGGTTCTCCTTCCTGCTATACAAGGAGCGGGGCGACATCGAGCTCAGCGGCCTGCGGATCGTCCGCGTGCTGCCGGACGCGCCCGTAAACCGCATGCTGCTGCGGGCGGAGGCACATGGTCTCGACGGCTTCAAGGCCGACGGCCGGCTCGACGAATGGAAAGGCCGTGCGTTCCTGCCGTTGGGCGGGGCCGCCGAACACGTGAAAGGCTACGCGGACAAAGACGATCTCTCGGCCCGCTGGTGCGCGGCCTGGACCGACGGCAGACTCTATCTGGCGTGTGAAGTGACCGACGATCGCGATGACGCGTCCGTCTCCGACGCGCGGCGCATGTACGAGACCGACAGCATCCAGCTCTACATTGACCCGCTCGGCCGCAACGCCGGCGTGGGCAAGGGCGACCTGAGCGGATTCAACGTCGGCCGCATCGGGAACCGCACGGTCGTCTTCCGCCGCGACGTCACTCCGACCGAAACGATCAGCGACGACTACAGACCACAGCGAGACCCCAAGTTGGTGACGGCCAAGGTCAGCCGGCAGGGCAGCAAGACCGTCTACGAGATGGAGATGGGCGCGTGGGCGATCTACCCGGATCTGGTCCTCCAGCAGGGCGCGGAGCTGCCGATCTCGATCCTCGTCAACGACAACGACGGCGCCGGCCGCAAGGGCTGGATCGAGTGGGGCTCGGGCATCGGCGACAACAGGGGGTCCGAAGGGTTCGGGCTGGTGCGGCTGGTGGAGTAGCAGAACGGAGGACGGCCGCGGCGCAGGCGCCGTACAACATAGCCGGCGACGCGGAGCAACTGGGAACGACGTCTGAGCTCCCCGCTCTACAGCGCCGAATAATCCACCACTTCCAGATCCGGCACGCGGCTGAACTCGCGCTTGTTCCTGGAGAGGAGAGGCAGGCCGACCGCGAGCGCCGCCGCGGCGATCCACAGGTCATTGGGGCCAAGCAGATCGTTCTTCTTCCTCAGATGCGCGAACAGGTGCGCATAGCGCGCCACGATCCCGTCGCAAGAGTGGACGACCGCGTACCGTGCGAGGAAGGCAGACACAAGCTCCGCGTCGTGCGAGGCGCAAAGCGCTCCGCTAAGAAACTCACCGGCAACGGTCCACGAAATGGCCACCTGCCTGCTCGCGTTGGCGCGCGCGAAACGGGTAGCGGGTCCCTCTCTGTCCCGCTCTCGCCACAGGTCAATCAAGAACCCTGTGTCCGCTAAGTAGTCCACGGCTCACGGTTCCTTTCCGGGTCACGCCCCCACCGGACCGTCTCCTCCATCACCTTCCACTCCTTGCGCGTCAGGGGCGGCAGCCGCCCGACGTCATCGACCATCTGGGCCAGCGTTCCTTTCTGCGGGACGAGCCGGAGAACAACATGCGAAAACGACTCGCCGGCAGCGCTTTTCCACTCCTTGAGGCGCCGGTAGGCCTCGTCGGTCAGGCTGATCGTTTTCATGCATACATGATAGCATGATAATGCTTAATGTGTCAACATGCGGGTTGTAGTCGGTTCGCCGGACGGCAATTCCGGCTTCTGACAGACTGTTCGTGAGAGGCGGCCTGTCCGTGGCGGAATCCCGGCAGCGGGGCAGGACGCCCTTCTGAGTGCTTGAACAGCCGCACGGCCCCGGTCATGATAGATGACACCGGGCAAGTACGGAGTCGACATGGGCTGCGGTGACGGAAAGGAGTATGGCGATGGCACGCCGGCACAAGAAGGGCTGCAAGATTTTTGTAGAGACGGACCTCGAAGGCGTCAGCGGCATCTGGCGCTTCGCGCAGACGCGGGACCGCACCACTCCGGATTATGCCCAGGCGCGCGAGTACCTGATGGGCGACATCGCCGCGCTCGTGCGCGGGCTGCGGGCGGGCGGCGCCACCACGATCGTCATCTCCGACAACCACGGCGGCGGCGACAACCTCGTCCCGCATCTGATGGAGCCCGGTGCCGTCTACAGCACAGGCAAACCCCGGCCGGGCCGGCCGGGCCTGGACGCCACGTGCGACGGCGTCGTGCTGCTGGGTTTCCACGCGATGAAAGGCACGCCGGACGGCGTGCTGAACCACACGCAGAGTTCGAAGATCGAGGCGCGGTACTGGTACAACGGCGTGGAGTCGGGCGAAATAGCGCAGACCGCGCTGTTGGCCGGCAGTTTCGGGGTGCCGGTCATCATGGTCACCGGCGATACGGCGACCTGCCGCGAGGCGCGCCGGTTCCTTGGCCGGTCGATCATCACGGTGCCGACCAAACGCGGGCTCGGCCGGGAAGCGGCGGAGCTCTATCCGTTTGAGCAGACGCGCCAGGCGATCTTCGAGGGGGCCCGCCGCGCGCTCGCCGCGCTGCCGGACTGCAAGCCGTACCGGCTCAAGATGCCGATCAAAGCGAAGCGCGAATGGATCGAGCACGTCGAACGGCCGTCCGAGACCCGGGTCGTCGTGCGCGAGGCGACGCTGCGCGACCTGTCCCGCCTGACCGGGTTCTGAAACCGCGAATGGACGCGAATAAACGCGAATTCGGAATGCCGGCCGCCAACCCGCGGCTCCACGAGACGCGCTAACAGCGCGTTCGTGAGCCGCAGCCGTCGCCCCCTCAAAAGGCTTGCATCCGGATGCCGCCAGACCGTAGAGTGCCGCAGCGAGCAGGCGCAAGGTCAGCGCATGCCGCGCGGCCGGACCGGCCGGGGAGGGCGAGATGGTCACACAGAAGCAGCTCCGCGCGCTCGCGGACGAACACGGCACCCCGCTTTTCGTCATGGATCACGACGAGCTTCGCCGGAACTACGCCACCTTCAAGAAGTACCTGCCGCGCGTGCAGGCTTACTACGCGGTGAAGGCGAATCCCGACCCGGCGATCGTGAAGACGCTGTTCGAGGCCGGCGCCAGTTTCGACGTGGCCTCCATGCCCGAATTCATGGTCGTGCACGAATACATCAAGGACATGCCGGCGAAACAGCGCCAGGACTGGATCTGGGACAAGATCATCTACGCCAACCCGATCAAGGCCAACGAGACGCTGCAGGAGCTGGACCAGTACAAGGCGCTGGTCACGTACGACAACGCCGAGGAGATCCGCAAGATCAAGGAGTACGCGCCGCACACCGGCCTGGCGCTGCGCCTCAAAGTGCCGAACACCGGCGCGATGGTGGAACTGTCGTCCAAGTTCGGCGCGGCGTCGGGCGAAGCGGTAGACCTGATCCTCGAGGCCGACCGCGCCGGCCTCGTGGTGGAGGGGCTGAGCTTCCACGTCGGCAGCCAGACGACCAACTTCGAGAATTTCGTTCAGGCCGTCAATCTCGCCGCACAGGTGTTCGCGGAGGCGAAGAGCCGCGGGTACACCCGGATGAACCTGCTCGATATCGGCGGCGGGTTCCCCGCGCCCTACGACGCCACGGTCCGGCCGTTCCGCGAGCTGGCGCGCAAGATCAACGCGGAGATCAACCGGCTGTTCCCCAAACACATCGAGATCCTGGCCGAACCCGGCCGGTTCATGGTGGCGACGGCCGGAACGGCCGTCTCGCGGATCATCGGCAAGGCCGTGCGCGACGGGAAGCTGTGCTACTACATCGACGACGGCGTGTATCACACCTTCTCGGGCATCATCTTCGACCATTGCCACTATCATCCGCGCGCGTTCAAGCGCGGCCCGAAACAGATCTGCACGGTGTTCGGGCCCACCTGCGACGCGCTCGACGTGATCTCGATGGCCGAGGAACTCCCGACGAACCTGCAGCGGGGCGACCTGCTCTACACCCCGCACATCGGCGCGTACAGCAACGCGTCCTCGACCTGGTTCAACGGGTTCCCGCCCGCCAAGGTGGTGCACGTGAATCAATAGCCGGCCGCAGCGCTGGTGTCGTGTCCCGTAGACAGCCTAACAAGTTGTTTCCGCGACACGACACTAGGCCGGAGTTGCCTTGGCATCAACCAGCACGACCTCGATTTCCGCGCAGGCGCGTAAGCGGGTGTCGTTGGTGTAAAAGGCCTCGCAACCGGCTTGAATCGCGGCCGAAAGCTGCAGGGCATCCGGCGTTCTGAACTTGAACTTGGCGCGCAGACTGGCCGCGTAGTCCGCCGTCCTTTCGTCGATCACGAGGAGGGGGCGCCCCAGCAAATCGGCCAAGCCGGCGCGGTACTGGCGGGCCAAGGATTCATTGCCGGCCTGCCGGGGCCCGGTCAGCAGCTCGGTGAGCGTCAAGACCGTGGTCTCAAGCCAGACGCCGTGCGCCGCCCAGTAACGGAGCTGCGCCACTACCGCCTGCTGCCGGTTTCCCCCGCCTTCCAACAGGTAGATCAGGGGCGCCGTGTCCAGGAATACCCGTTTCATGGCCGTGCGTCCCATGTGGCGCGCTCCCGGTTAAGCCACCGTTCGACCGCCTTGCCGCGCGCCGTCCTGCCGCCCAGGCCAGCCAGTTGCTCGATGGCGCGCAATCGCAGACTGCTGCCACCGACTGCCTCCGATTCGCCGCCGATCGGACACAGGCGCGCCACAGGCTTCCCGGCCCGCTCGACAATCACCGTTTCGCAGGTCAAGCGGACGAGATCCAGAACTTCGCCCAGGTGCCGTCTGAGCTCCATGACCGGCATGGTCTTCATCGCAAGCCTCCCCGGTTCTGCCTATCGCAATTCATATGATTACTATATGAATTACATGAATCCTGACTCAAAAGGCAAGACCTTTCTACCCGTTCGGAGTCTGAGTACGGCCCGACGCAAGGACGTGTCTGTTGCGCGGAAAGCCGTCTACCGCGCGGCCGTCCGGTTGCAGCCGTTGTCATGTTGGGGTCAGCGCCGTCTTCGACCGGTCTTCTTCACGGCCTTCTTCGGCACCGCCTTGCCTGCGGTTTTCCCGGGCTTCTTCGGCGCGCCGGTGACGGCGATCATGGGGTTGGCCGCTGAAACCGTTACCGTCGCGGTCGACTCCGCCAATTCCACGTCGAGCGCGCGCACGGTACCGTTGAACGAAGCCTGGCTGCCGGGCTTGATCTCCTTCACCTGGGTCGGCAGGCCGATCTTGTTCAGCAGTTTGATGAACGGGTCCGGATCGAGTTCCTCGACGTTGACCATGGTCTTCGGCTCCCAGATCCCCTTGGCCACGAGGATCGCCGCCGCCGCCGGCGGGACACCGGCGGTATAGCTGATGCCCTGCGATTCGACTTCCTGATAGCACGTGTGGTGGTCCGAGACCTGATAGATCAGGATCTCGCGCTGCTTTCCGTTCTTCCAGCCCTTGCACAAGTTGCCGATACACGTCTTGCCGGTGTAGCCCGGCGCCAGGGTCTTCGGGTCCGGCAGCAAGGCGCGCGTGACCTTGAGCGGCACCACATCCTGGCCGGTAGCCAGCCTCACGGGCAGATGCGACAGGAAGCCGAGCGTGCGCAGGACGGTGAACACATTGATGTAGTGGTCGCCGAATCCCATCCAGAACCGGATGCTGTTGGCATCGATGTTCTTCGACAGCGAGTGCAGTTCGTCGTGCCCGTTGAGGTAAATCGGACAGCGGCCGACGACCGGGAAGTCGTAGAGACGTTTGACCGAATGCGTGGGGTACTGCTTCCACTGCCGATCGATCCATGTCCACACCTTCACGAATTCCCGGAAGTTGATTTCCGGGTCGAAGTTCGTGGCGAAATACTTGCCGTGACTGCCGGCGTTGACGTCCATGATGTCGATCGTATCGAGCGTGTCGAAGTAGTGTTTCGCCGCCAGCGCGCAGTAGGCATTGACCACGCCGGGGTCGAACCCGACGCCGAGGATCGCCGAGAGCCCCTTCTTCTTGCAGCGGCTCTTGCGCTTCCACTCGTAGTTGGCGTACCAGGGCGGGTTCTCGCAGACCTTGTCGGGTTCCTCGTGGATAGCGGTATCCATGTAGACGGCGCCGGTCGCCAGGCACGCCTCGAGCACGGACATGTTGACGAAGGCCTGGGCGAGGTTGACGACGATCTCCGTGCGGGTCTGCTTGATCAGCTTGATCGTGGCCGGGATGTCGAGCGCGTCGAGTTGGCGGGAGTAGAGTTTCTTCGAGCGGTCCTTGACGTGCCGCTTGCGTTTGACGCTCGCGATGATTTCATCGCATTTCGCGCGCGTACGCGATGCGATGCAGATGTCGCCCAGGATATCGTTGAACATCGCCGCCTTGTGCGCCGTCACGTGCGCCACGCCGCCCGCCCCGATAATCATCACGTTCTTCTTCATCGTGTCTCCTACCCGCTTGCCGTTCAGGACGCGAACCGGACTAAGAAAGGCTTGCCCGGTAGTCTTTGTAGCCGAAATGCCGCACGCGTTCAAGCGTGCCGTCCAGCCGCTTCACGCAGATAGACGGCATCGCCAGGCCGTTGAACCAGTTCTTCTTCACCATCGTGTAGCCGCCCGCATGCGCGAAGCGGACCACGCTGCCGGGTTTCAAGCGGGTCCTGAGCCGGTAGGTCCCGAACACGTCGCCGGCCAGACAGGACCGCCCGGCAATGATCACGCGGAACCTGCCGGGCCGTGGCCAGGCGACCTTCGCGTGGGTGCGATAGATCAGGTGGTCCAGCATGTGGGCTTCGGTGGAGGCATCGACGATCGCGATCGCCTGCTCGTTACGAACGACGTCCAGAACCGTGGTCACCAGTTCGGCGGTTCCGGCGACAACGGCGTCGCCCGGCTCGAGGTACACCTGGACGCCGAACTCCCGGCCGAACCGTTTCAGGCGGCGGCAGAACGCGTCGAGCGGGTAGTCTTCGTCGGTAAAGGCCAGGCCGCCGCCGAGGCTGACCCAGTCGAGATGGCGGAGCATCGGCCCGTAGGTACGGCCCAAGGCGTCGAGCGCCCGCGCGAACGCCGGGAAGTCGTCGTTCTCGCAGTTGAAGTGGAACATCACGCCGCTGATCAATGGCAAGACCCGTTCCACGGCGGCCGGATCCGCCACACCGAGCCGCGAGTAGCGCCGCGCGGGATCGGCAAGATCGAAGTGCGAGTAGCTCAGGCCCGGATTCACCCGGATGCCCAGCGGCAGGCCGCGGACCTCCCGGTGAAAGCGGCGCAGTTGGGAAACGGAATTGAAGATGACCTTGTCGGCAACCGCGCGGACCGAACGGACATCCTCGCGCGAGAACCCCACGCTGTAGGCGTGGACTTCCTTTCCGAACGTCTCGCGGCCGAGCCGCGCTTCGTACGGGGAACTGCTCGTGGTGCCGTCCAGGAACTTGCGCAGCAGCCCGAACACGGACCAGCCGGCAAAGCATTTCAGCGCCAGCACAGCCCGTGCGCCCGACTGCTCGCGTACGCGCGCGATGATCCTGAGATTGGCGAGTAGCCGTTTCTCACGGATCAGGTAATACGGTGTTGCCGGCCTGTCCATCCGTTGACGCTCCCTAATCGCGCAGAGAATGCCAGAACGAACCGCGAAGCACAAGAACGGCTTTGGCGCGCGTCACTCGGACCGCAGGCCCGGCATTCCCCGGCGGCACGTGGCGCCGGGCCGCCGGAGGAAGCGGCGAGACGCCGCTTCTGCCTTCTGCGCTCTGATCGAGGAAGGCTCCACATCCGCTCTTACCGGGCAGACGGCCCGTGCGCCAGCCGCTTGACAAAACCACGCTGCGAATGCTATATCCCTGGTGGGATACGTCAAGCGTCGCCTCCGAATTCCGAACCTGCCTGCCCTCGAACCGCGCTCAGACCGCGAATCTCATGACCGGGAGGTGCCCGATGCGATGCGTTCCTTGTGTGCCCGTGCTCGCGATTGTTCTGCTCGTCCTGTCCGGCCCGGTGCATGCGGGACCCGATGCATCCCCGCTTGAAGCGCTATCCGCGCTCGCCATGGAAACGCCGTACGACGGCTTCACGATCGACAATGCCGACGAGACGCTGGCCGCGTTCAAGCGGCTGAGCGTGACGTTCGCCGGCGAGCCGGCCGACGGGCTGGCGGTGCGCCTGGACAATTGGAAACGGCTCGAGTGGATGCTGCCCACGCCGAACGGCGGCGACTACGTGGTGAGCCTGCTCTTTCAATCGGGCGTGGAGCGCCTTGGCCGGTTCGGCTGCGTCCTGGGCGGCGAGGAGTTCGTTTCGGAACCGTTCAACCTGCCGGCCTACAAGTGGGGCCACGGCATGCGGGCGTTCCGGGTCCGCGTGCCGACCGGGCAGCCGGCCACGCGCATGTTCGTGAGCGGCAAGGGGCTCTACATACGGCGCGTGGCGTTTTCGCGCGTGACGCGGCCGATCCGATATGCCGACGGCCGACTCACGAGGCTGGCGCCCTCCTCTTACCGCACGGTGGTCCGCCGCCGCGCCGAACAGGGCGGGCAGCCCTCGTGCGTCGTGCTCGTCCCGCCGGGCGCCGCGGAAGCGGATCTGGCACGCAAGCTCGCGCAGCGGCTCCGGATCCCGGCACGTACGGAACCCGAGCCGGGGAGGCCCTTCCCGGCGTATCCGGTTGCGGACGGGGCCGGGCCGGACACGAATCTGATTCTGGTCGTCGGCGAACGTGGCGGGCCGCTGCTCCGCGCGATGGCGCGCGCCGGGATCGCCGACGGCCGGCCGTCGAGCGCATGGCGGATCCGGACCGTTGCCCGCCCCTTTCGGGGCGAGGCGAACGTGATCGTGATCGGCGGGTGTGACGGGCCCTCGCTCGCCCGTGCCTGCGAGGCGTTCGCCGGACTGGTGCGCGAAACGGATGGCGAACGGGTGTTCGACAAGTTTCTCACGCTGGCGCCGGACCCGGCAGCGGGCGGCGTGCCGGTCCACGTGCGCGATGCGCGTGCGCCTGACGATCCGTGGTGGCAGAAATACGAGGACAATCTCGCCAAGCCGCTGGCCGGGATCAACTGGAGCACGCCGGCACGCGGGTTCCAGAGCTTCGTCGGCAAGCTTGCCGCCGGCTACTGGACGACCGGGAACGAACGCTACGCTGAGCTGTGCCGGAAGTATCTGTTCAAGATGGTGCAGGACCGCGCCTACACGACCTACGGCGGCGGCGACGACGCGCACATGGCGCTGTCCACCCTGATGCGTGCCTGGGATCGAGTCGAAGAGGCCGCGGCCTTCTCCGAGGCGGACCGGCTCCGGATCGTGAACTACCTGCTCGACTGCCTCGCGAGCGACCAGGGCTTCCCGCGCGACGGGGGCGTATCGCATTACGGCGGCAGGATCCGGATGCGCCATAACCACCAGACCATTCTCGGCCAGGGTCTGATGGCGGCCTATCTCTACTTCTCGCGCCTGTACGAACTGGGGCTGGCCGACTGGTGGAAGGCGGGCTGCGACGTGCTGATCGAAAACGGTACGGGATGGGGCCATGCCCCCGAGGACTCCGCGTTGTACGAGCCCGGCACGTTCCGCGAGGTGGCCGAGATGCTGCATTACCAGGGGCTGTCGACAAGAGGCGCGAAAGGCACCGAGCTGTGGCCGGAAACGCTCACGCGCTTTCTGGCCGCGGTCGACTCGTTCGGGTTCCCCGCGCCCTACGGCGATTGCTGGGCGTCGTTCCAATTGACGGCCACGAGCTTCTTCGACGTCATGGCCGAGGACTGGCACTGGCCGGCACAGCAGTTCCTCACCGACCACCGCATCCGCGGGTTCCGGCATGCGCGGCCGAGTGACGATATGGCGAGCGAACAGCGCCTGCTCCGCAGCGGCTCGACGGACATCGGGGGCACGCAGCCGCCCTCCGATCCGCGCGCGGTCGCCGAAGCGCTGAAGCCGCTGCTCGGACTCGCCGCGCTCCCGATGGGCAGAGGCTATTACGACTACATGGCCGGCACGATAGGAAACGATGAAGCCTGGCAGAAGCACGCGAAGCCGCCCGTTCCGCCCTATGAACGGACCGCGGACAAGATCCAGTACCGCTCGGGTTGGGGGCCGGAGCACGAGTACCTGCTGTTTGAGACTCTGGGCTGGTCAAACCACGGCCACATGGATCTCGGCGCCCTGATCCACTACTGCGCGGGAGGCCGCCTGTGGATCGTCGACAGCGGATACAAGAACAACGGACCGGAGCACCATTCCATGCTCGACCTGTCGCGTGACGGCGAGCGCGCCTGGCGGAAGCGACCGAACGCCGGCGCCCTCGCATGGTCCGGGTTCCTCTGCGAAGGGCAGCAGTTGATGGAGGTCGTCAGGCTGGAGCCGAGCCGGCCGGGCGGGCCGGGCCCGTTCCGTTTCACGTGCCGGGTGAACGACTACGCCGGCGCCCGATGGGAGCGAACCGTTTCGGGCGGTGCGGGCAAAGGGCTTCAGGTCGAGGACGTCGTCACGGCCGAAAAGGCGGGTACGTACGACGCCGTGTTCCGGCTCCGGTTCCTGGGCGCTCTTCAGGGGGAAGCGGGCCGTTGGGCGGTACGGCAGAAGGGTGCGGTGTTGCCGGTCATGCTGGGCACCCTCGCGGGTGACCGGCTGGCCACGAGCGAGTTCCAGCCGGACAAGCAGAGCTCGCATCACACGGGCCTGTATCCGGGCTACGCGTTCATCGACGACCCGGAAGGCAAGCCGATCACGCTCGAATGGCGACGCACCGTCACGTTGAGAGCGGGGCAACCGACAGTTTTCCGTGCCGCGCTCGGCCCACCGGCGAAGCCCTGAGCTGAACCTTGGCAATTCGCCTCGGAATGTGCCATACTCCCCCTTTCGCGGGCTGCCGGGCCCGAGCCCTGCCCCGGAGAAGCGTCACGATGGCCGAGTCTTCGGAGAAAATGCGCGTGCTCGTTGCGGATGACGACGAGGGCATCCGCACGCTGCTCAAGTTCGTCCTCACCACCTGGGGCTACGAGGTGGTGGAGGCCCGTGACGGCCAGGGCGCATGGGACGCGCTGATGAACTATCTCGCCGTTCCGCATCTGGCCCTCTTGGATTGGGACATGCCGGAAATCGACGGGGTCGAGCTGTGCCGGCGCGTGCGGGACCAGTTGAAGAGCCGGTCGTACGTCTATCTCATCCTGATCACGGGCAAGGGCCAGGCTTCCGACGTGGTCCAGGCGCTGAACGCGGGGGCCGACGATTACATCCGCAAGCCGCTGGACACCGACGAACTCAGAAGCCGCGTGAACGCGGGCGCGCGAATCGTGGAGTACGAGAAGGTTCTGCGCGAGGAGCATCAACGGCTTGAACAGCAGCTCCAGGAACAAACCCGCATGGGCCAGCGGATGGTACGGCTGAACGAAGCACTGCTGCACCTGTCGCTGGACCACGCCCGCAATGTGGACCTGCTCCTGCGCACGTGCGGCGAGATGCTGCGAAACGCCGCCTGTATCTACTACACGGTGCACGGCACGGCTCTTCAGCCGGTTGGCGCCTGGAACGTGCCGGGCGGGCGCCCGCTGCCGATCGATCTGGACGGCTCGCTGTGCAAGCATATCGTGCTGTCCGCCAAGAACGGCGCGGTCGAGACCACGCGCCACGTTCAAGCCACGGGTTTCGCGCGGACCGACCCGCGCGTGCAGGCTTACAACGTGCGGACGCACATCGGCCTGCCCGTCTTCCGCCGCCGCACGTGCGTGGGCTGCCTGTCGGTGATGTTCACGAGCGATCTGCAGCCGGAACCGGAGCAGCTGCAGACTCTGCAGATCCTGGCGACGGCACTTGCCGCGGAAGAGGAACGCGCCGCCGGCGTGGGCGGCTCATCCGGCGGCGATACGCCGCCGGAACTGGCGAACATTGCGGAACGCAGCCGCGACGCGATCCTCGTCGTCGATGCCGACGGGATCGTTCGGTACGTGAATCCGGCCGGCCGGGCCGCGCTCGGCGGAGCCGAAGCGCCGGTGCTGGACCGGCCCTGCCCGCTGCCCATGACCGTGGGCCTGCCCCGAACCGTCACGCTGCCCAGCGGGCAGCAGGCCAAGATGTGGGTGGCCGAGACGGAATGGAACCGCCGCCCCGTACGGCTCGCGGTTGTCCGAAGCACCGTCGGGTAGGTACGGCCAACGGGCCGGGCCTGAGACTTCCCCGAGTTCCCTCGAAAACTTGCTCGAGAACTTGCTCGAGAACTTAGTCGAGAACCCCCGCCGCAGCGGCGGGGTCGACAAAGGTTGCAGCCTGTCCACCCGTGGCGGAACAAAGTTTTCACCTCGATATATCCGGCGCCGCGCAGCGCGCCGGGGGACTTGCTGGCCTGAGACTTCCCTGAGCTTTCGGGAAGGTCGGGTGCGGGAGACGGGGCCGCTTGTCGAACTGTGGTGCGGCTTTGGCGCGGATCGTAGATTTCGACATGTGAACGTAGCGGCTGCTATTGTCGCACGGCCAGTCGGCAGGACAGTCTACACCCGCGGCATCTCTTGGACGCGTTAAGCCAAGACTCTATCCGCCCTTCACAGACTTCTGCCTTCACAGCATCGGCAACAAGGCTGCTATTGGCCCATTCCGGCAAGAGGAAGCCGTAGATTTCGCCATGGGAGAAGGGAGACGCTTATGCAATGGAGCCGCGGCACGGCGATCAAGGGAGCGGCAGCGCTCCTTTGTCTCACGGTCACAACCCTTCGGGGCGCCGAACGGTTCCCGTTCGTGATCCCCGGCGACGATGCGACGCCGTCGGTGACGGACATGTCCGGGCTGAACCGGAAACCGGCCGGCGCGGACGGGTTCGTCAGTATCCGAGACGGCCGGTTCCACACGGACGGCGGCCGGCTGAGGATCTGGGGGATGAACCTGTGTTTCGGGGCGAATTTCCCCGAGCACGAAGAGGCGGAAAAGATCGCGGCGCATCTGGCCAAGCTCGGCATCAACGGCATGCGCATCCACCATCACGACGGCTACTCGAAGACGGACGGCATCTGGGGCGAGGTGGTGGACGGCAAGCGCCTCCTGGATCCCGGGCAACTGGACCGGCAGGACTACTTTCTGGACCAGCTCATCCGACACGGGATCTACATCAACCTGAACCTGCACGTCTCACGCTTTCCGACGCCAGACGAAGGGTTCCCCGGTCTGGACAAGGTGCCGCGTGAGCGGCGGATGCAAACGGGCAAGTGCCTGCTCTACTTCGAACCGCGCATGCAAGCGCTGTTCAAGGCGTTCTGCCGGATGTACCTCACGCACCAGAATCCCTATCGGAAACTGCGGCGGGTAGACGACCCCGGCATCGCGATGATCGAAATCCTTAACGAGAACGCCTTCAGCAAGGCAGGCCCCGGCAGAGCGGCTTCCTTGCCCGAACCCTACCGCGGCGAATTCAAGCGGCAGTGGAACGCGTGGCTGAAGAAACGCTACCACACGACGGCCGGGCTGCGGGCGGCATGGGCAGACAGCAGCGAACCGCTCGGCCCGGATATTGCCGAGATGGGAGATCTCGGGGTACGGCTCGGACCGTGGCGCCTGCACGTGGACGGCAAGTACCCCGCGCAGCCGGTATTCGGCCTGCCGGGCCCGAATCCCGGGACAGCAGCCGTGAAACTGGATATCCTCAAGAAATCCCCGGGCGCCACCAAACAGGAACTCGTGCTCCCGGACCTGCCCGTGGAGGAAGGCCGGCTGTACACGCTCTCGTTCTGGGTCAAAGCCGACGCGCCGCGGTCGGTCTACGTCGACGTGTCGAACCAGGGGCCGGACGATTGGGAGGAGGTCGGCTGCAAACAGACCGTGCGGGCCTCCGGCGAATGGAAGGAGGTCGTCCGCGCATTCCGCGCGACGCAATCCGTCCCGAACAACACGCGGATCTGTTTCAAGCTCGGCGGCAGCGACGTCGATGTGTACCTGGCGGGCGTCCGGCTGCAGCGCGGCGGGCGCCTGCAAGCGCTGCCCGAGGGCCAGACGCTGGAACAGGGCAACGTCGAGATCCCGGGCGGCGAGTGGATCGACGCGGCCAAGGAGGACGCGAAGCGTTTCATGTTCGAGACGGAACGAGGGTTCGTCGCCGAGATGGTTCGCTTCCTGAGGGAGGACCTGGGCGTGAAGGTGCCGATCACGGCCTCTCAGACCGGCTACCATGCCCCGGGCATCCTCGCGCAGACCTGCGATTATGCCGACACGCACGCCTACTGGCAACACCCTGCCGGCACGCGCCGATGGGCCGGCGAATGGACGATCGGGAACACGCCGATGGAGAGCATGCCCGGCGGCCAGACGCCGTATCTGAAGGCGGCGACCTCACGACTGTTGGACCGGCCGTTCACGCTGTCGGAATGCAACATCGCCAATCCCGGCGACTACGGCGCCAGCATCGCGCCCGTGCTCGCCATGATCGCGGCGTTGCAGGATTGGGACGGCGTATTCTTCTTCACCTATCAGGAACATCGGGGTCGCTGGTTCACGGATCGGATCGGCCGGTTCTTCGCATTCAACGGCCAACCGGTGAAACTCGCCATGCTGACCGCCTGCGCCAACCTGTACCGGCGCGGCGACCTGCAGCCGCTGGCGCAGACGGCGGCGGGCACGATCGACGATGCGCCGTCTGCGGCCCTGGCGCTCAGCCGCGCCGTGGGCATCGACCCGAAGGCCCGGGCGCCGCGCGCCGCTGCGCTGGCGGCGAGCACGAAACGGCTTGAAAGCCCCGACGGCGCCGTGGTTTGGGATGCGGCGGACCCGCGCAAAGCCTGCATCCAAGTCAACGCGCCGGCTTCGCGCGCCGTCTGGGGGCTGATCGCCGGGCAACGGTTCGAGCTGGGCGGGTTCCGCATCGCAGTGGGCGACCTGGAGCGGGACTATGCCGCCGTCGTCATCACCAGCCTGGACGCCAGGCCGCTCGAGGCGTCAACGCGTATGCTCCTCGCGGCGGCCGGCTCGGCCGAGAATATCGGCATGGGCTGGAACGCGGAGCGGACATCGGTCGGCAACGAATGGGGAACGGGCCCGGCGCAGGTCAACGGGGTTCCCGCTCGAATCACCTTGAAGAACCGGGTCCGCGCGGTCTACGCCCTTGACGGGCGCGGCGCGCGACTGGGCCAAGTGGACGTTCAGGCGGGCCCCGGCACGGCTGAGTTCGCGATCGGGCCGGAGCACAGAACCCTGTGGTACGAAATCGTTGCGGAATGACGCACGCAACCCGCGCTTGAGCCGCGCGCGTGCCGCCGGTATACTGCGAAGCGTCTGTGTGCATGCATGGGACGGCCCGACACATGACGCTCAAGCGCGCCCGCAAGCCTTTCAGCACCGAAGAACTGGCCGGCTTCATTGCCGGCCGGCTGACACGGGCCATCTCGGAACTCGAACCCCGCTCGCTGCTGGGGCCGTGGCCGGATTCCCGCCGAAAACGGAGCCACGCCCCGGCGCCCCGGGCACAGAGCTTTGTGCCGTCGCATGCCGACGACTTTCTGGAGATGTGCCATGTGCTGCAGGGCGAATGCGTACTGCGCTGCGGCGAACGGTTCTACGCCGTCGGCGGCGGAACGCTCGGCGTCTACCCGCCGGGCACCGCGCACGGCGAACATTTCCGGCAGGCGCGCATCCCCTACGAATCGGTCTCCTGGATGCTGCGGCCCGACGGCCTGATCATGGGATACCACGGCTATACGTTCCGGGATGGCCGCGTCTACTTTGGCCGCATCCACATCGAGACGCCGGGCCAGGAGGTCCGAAACGCCGGCCGGAATCTCGCCCAATTTGCCGCCGCCGAGGCGTTGCCCTCCGTCGTGCCCGTCAAGGAAGCGCTTCTCACCTGGACCCTCTGCCTGCTCCGGAACTCGCTGTCCGCACCCGAACAGAAGCGTTCGGAAGCCAGGCGTGCCGTCGTCCGGCAGGCACAGGCCTATATCGAGCCGAGGCTGGCCCGCCCGCTTTCCGTCGCGGAGGTCGCCCACTCGGTGCTTCTTTCGCCGAACTACCTGACCACGGCGTTCCGAATGGAAACGGGGCTGTCGCTGGGCAACTACATCAAGCGCCGCCGCATTGATGGCGCGAAAGACCTGCTCGCCGGGACGGCGCGCAGCGTGAAAGACATCGCCTACGCACTCGGCTTCTCCGACCCCTACACCTTCAGCCGCACGTTCCGAACGGTGACCGGCCTTTCCCCATCCCGGTACCGGGAGACGGTGCGGGGGTAGCTCGGAATGGCGCACGCGCGAGCCGCTTCCCGTGCGTCCACCGTACGTTTCGCCATCCCATCGTAGCTGCCGCTATGGTCCTTTTCGCGCTCCCGGATTAGGCTCTAGGAAGAGGAGGCACATCATGAGCAAGCTCGCCTGTCTCGGCGGAAAGCCCATCCGCACGGCCCGCTGGCCCGACTGGCCGGTCTGGGACGAACGAGAGATCAAGGCGCTCGAGTCCGTGGTCCGCTCGGGCGGCTGGGGCAGACTCTACGAAAACTCGCGCGTGGCGGAATTCGAGCAGAAGTTCGCCGGCTACCAGGACGCGAAATTCGGCGTCGCGGTGACGAGCGGCACGGCCGCGCTGACGGTCGGCCTGAAGGCCGTGGGCGTCGATATCGGCGATGAGGTCATCGTGCCCGGTTATACGTTCATTGCGACCGCCACCGCGGCGGTCCAGAACAACGCCGTGCCTGTCTTTGTCGACGTGGATCTCGGCACGCTGAACATCGACCCGGACGCGATCGAAGCGGCGATCACACCGCGCACGCGCGCCATCGTCCCCGTGCACTGGGCGGGACGCGCGGCGGACATGGACCGGATCCTGGCCATCGCCGCCCGGCACAAGCTCGCGGTGGTCGAGGATGCCTGCCACGGCTGGGGCGCGTCCTGGAAGGGCCGGAAGCTCGGTGCGATCGGCGACCTGGGCGCCGTCAGCTTCCAGGCCAGCAAGCACATGTCCGCCGGCGAAGGCGGCATCATTCTCACGAATGACGAGGACCTGGCGGCGAAGTGCTTCTCCTATCACCACATCGGGCGGATCGCAGGCCGCCCGTTCTACGAACACCACCTCATCGGCTGGAACTTCCGCATGACGGAGTTCCAGGCCGCCGTGCTGCTCGTGCAGCTCGAACGGATCGAGGACCAGGCGCAGCGCCGCGAAGAGAACGCCGTCTTTCTCTCCCGGCAACTCGCCGGGCTGGACGGAATCAGCCTGCTGCGGCGCGAGCCGTACATGACGCGGATCGCGTGGCACAGTTTCCGGTTCCTTTACGACGAGCGGGCGTTTGGCGGCGTGCCGCGCGATGCGTTCGTGGCCGCGCTCAAGGCCGAGGGGATCCCCGCCGGCCACGGCTACTCGCATCCGCTCTACAAGAACCCGGTCTTCGCCGAACAGCGGTTCGGCCGGTTGGTCGAACATATCCGGTTCCCCGACTACGCCGGAATGGCGCTGCCCAACTGCGAGCGGCTCTGCCGCGAGAGCGTCACGATCGGCCAGACGTGCCTGCTCGGGATGCGTGACGACATGCAGGATATCGCGGACGCGATCCGAAAGGTCAAGGCGCACGCACACGAACTGGCCGGAAAGCCGGCGGAAGCTCTGCCCTGACCCAACAGCCTACAACGCCGCTATTGCTTTGGCCGCACAGGACTGGCATGATGCAGGCGGGAACAGGAGGGAGCGGTCATGCCCACATTCAAGGCCGGTGCCGCCAAGGCCGACATCACCCCGCCGGTCGGCTGCGTGTTGATCGGGTTCAGTCAACGTCGCGCGAAAGCCGTGCATGATCCGTTGTATGTGAAAGCGCTGGTCCTGGACGACGGCAAGACCCGGCTGGCGCTGGCGGTCTGCGACGCGCTCACGTTCGGGTACGACATCGTCGAACGGGCGCGCGAGCTGATCGGGAAGGAGACGCACATCCCGCCGCAGAACGTGATGCTGACCTGCACGCATACGCATTCCGGCCCGCTCACCACGCCGAGCCGGCGTTACGACGAAGAGGATATGGCCTACATCGAGCAGCTCGTGCGCAAAATCGCCGGCGCCGTGACCGTCGCCTGGCAGAACCGGCGCCGGGCCGGGCTGGGCTTCGCGCAGGAGCCCGTCCAGATCGGCGTGAACCGGCGGGAGATGACGCCCGATCGCGGCATGATTCTCGGGCGGGACTGGAGCAAGCCGGTCAATCCGGTGGTCGACGTGCTTCGCGTGGACGGCACCGATGAACGGCCGATCGCCGTCCTGTTCGCGCATGCCGCGCATCCCGTCGTGCTGGGCGGCAAGAACCAAGAGATTACGGCCGATTTTCCGGGGTATGCGGCCGCGGTGCTCGAGAAGGTGCTGGGGCCCGAAACCGTCGCGATGTTCGGCCAGGGCTGCTGCGGCAACATCAACGCGCAATGGGTCGGCCACTCGTTCGGGGAGGCCCGACGGCTCGGCAACCTGCTGGGCGCCGCGGCGCTGAAGGCGGCCGAGTCGGCGACGAACGAACCGGCACCCAGGCTAAGCGCCCACGCCCGCGTCATCGACCTGCCGCTCGACGTACCGGCCGTCGCAAAGGCGGAGAAAGCCTTGCGCCGGGAAACCGAAGCGGTCGAGAAGGCGAGACAGAGCGGCGATCCGCGCGTCGTCAGAAATGCGGAAATCTATCTGGGCTGGGCTCGGGACTACCTGGCAGGCGCGAAAGCCCGGGCGCCCAAGACCGTCCCCTACGAAATCCAGGTCTTCGCCATCGGCCGCACGGCTATCGTCGGACTGCCCGGCGAAGTGTTCGTGGAGATCGGGCTCAACATCGGCAAACGCGCCAAGGCCGAACGCACGATCGTGCTGACCTATGCCAACCAGGACATCGGGTTCGCCGGCTACGTGCCGACCGCCAAGGCGTTCGAAGAGGGCGGCTACGAGCCGAGCGGGTACAAGAACTGCTATCGCCCGTTCCCACTGCACCCGCGCTGTGCGAAGCTGATCGAGAAGGAGGCGCTGAAGTTGATTGGGGAGACGGTTGGGTGAACGCGTCAGAGTTCCGCCTTTAGGCGGAAGCCTTGGCCCGGCTTCAGCCGGGCCCGCGCAGCCCCCAGGATACACGACATCGCCAGAGACGCGCGCCTGAAGGCGCGCAAAAACTTCCGGCTGAAGCCGGAACTCCGACGGGAGAAACACCGTGCCCAAAGACATCATCCCGCGCTTTCTGGAGGCTGTGGATCCGGCTCGGCTGAAGCGCATGCTCTTCCATCTCGCCAAGGCGCCGCTGCCCTACCGCAAGCTGAACTACACGCGACCGGGTGCGTCGAAGAACAGCCTGTACGAAGCCGACGATTACATCCGGCGCAAACTGCGGGCGTGGGGTTATCCCGTCGAGAAGGAAGGCGTTCAGGTCCAGGCGTTCGCTCGCGATGCCACCAAGCCGAAGGCGCACCAGTATGCCGTTCCGCCCGAGGACGCCCCGTGGTACACGGCGTACAACCTCTACGCGAAGAAGAAGGGCGCCCGATACCCGCGCGACATCATCCTGCTGCTCGCGCACAAGGACTCGCAGAGCTGGGTCGACTCGCCCGGCGCTTACGACAATGCGGTCGGAACCGTGGCCCTGCTGGAAATCGCGCGGGTCCTCAAAGACTACCGCGCACGGCGTTCCATCTCCTTCCTGTTCTGCAACGAGGAGCATCGGCCGTGGACGAGCCGTACCGCCGCACGCAATTGCCGGGAGCGAGGCGACAATCTGATCGCGATCTTCAACATCGACTCCATCGGCGGGAAGTCGCAGGAAGAGATCGACGCGGGGAAAAAGCCGAATGTGACCTGCTACACGGAACCGGAAGCCGAACGGCTGGCCAACCTGATGGCTGAGGTGAACGACGTGTACGGCATCGGCCTGGCGCAACAGACGGCCCGCCATGACAAGCCCTGCAACGACGACGGCTCTTTCGTGAAAGAGGGCTACAAGATGGCCGTGCACAACGTCGGCTCCTCGGGCCCCTACCGCGACCCGAACTACCACACCGAAGACGACCGGCCCGAGTCCGTCGACATCGATAACGTGCGCATGGCAACGCAGGCCACGCTGGCCGCGGTGCTGCGGATCGACCGCGACGGCCTGTAGGACGCCGCCGGGGACCGGCCCCAACCCGTCCGCCCTCCATCGCAACGTCAGAATACGCGCTCTCGGCGCCCCCCCGCTCTCGAACCGTCCGCGTCTTGACAAATTCATGGACATTTTCCATTATAACACACAGGGGCTGGCTTCAAGGATTTTGTGCACACCAAGGCGTTTGGAGGCGACATGAAAGCCGGGTTTGCCGAGGCCGACATCACGCCCGAGCTCGGCATGGAGAGGCCGGGCGGATACGGCAAGGCGTATATCGAATCGATTCACGATCCGTTGAAGGTACGGGCGGTTGTCTTTGACGACGGCACGGAACGGGTCGCGCTGGTCGGTGTCGACACCTGCACGATTTCCGCCGATGCTGTTGGCGAAGCGCGGCAGCGGATCCGCACCGAGCTCGGTATTCCGCAGGATCACGTTCTGGTGGCGGCGTCCCACACCCATTCCGGCGGGCCGCTGTTCGGGTTTCGGCCGGATGCGTTTGACGGGGCGCCGCCGCTCGTTCGCGATCTGGCCGTGAACCACAGCACGGTCATCAACGTCGACTATCAGGACCGCGTCGTTTCCCAGATAGCGGCGGCGGTGGCCGAAGCGGACCGTGCGAAGCAGGAGGGCCGTCTGTCGTTCGGGTCGGGTATGGAGGAAAAGGCCGCCTTCAACCGGCGTTTCCGGATGAAGAACGGACGGACCGTGACTCATCCGGGCAAGGGGAACCCGGCGATTGTGGAGCCGGCGGGTCCGATCGATCCTGAAGTGGGTGTAGTCGGCGCGTGGAACGCCGATGGGGAGCTGGCGGGCTGTGTGGTGAACTACGCCTGCCACGCGACGACGAGCCCGGGTGGAGCGTCCGCCGACTGGATCTGCTACTTGGAGCAGACGGTGCGGGCGATCGCGGGCGATTCGGCCGTGGTGGTGTTCCTGAACGGGGCCTGCGGTGACGTGACGCAGGTGGACAACCAGTCGCGGCGCGAGCGGGAAACCGGCGAGCGATGCGCGCGCCGCGTGGGCACGCGGGTAGGCGTTGCGGCGGCGGAAGTGCTGGTGTCGACGCCGCGGAGCGACTCCGCGCGGGTTGCGGCGGTTTCGCGCACGGTCAAGATCCCGCGCAGACGCCCCACACCGGAAAGCCTGGCGCGGGCCCGCGCAATCGTCGCGGAGGGCCCGGGAGAAGGCAAGCCGTCCCGCGAGTGGACGTTCGCGAAGGAACGGCTCGTTCTGGACTACTGCATGTCGAAGGAGCCGGCCGTGGTGGTCGACGTGCAGGCTGTCCAGGTCGGCCCGGCGGTGTTTCTCGCGAATGCGGCGGAGTACTTCTGCGAACTGGGCCTGGAGATCAAGCGCCGGTCGCGCTTCCCTTACACGTTCGTGGTGGAGCTCGCCAACGGGTCGGTGGGCTACGTCCCAACGGCCGAAGCGTTCGAGCCGACGGGCGGCGGCTACGAAACGGTGCTGACCAGTTACTCCAACCTGGAGCCCGGCGCCGGCGATACGATCGCCGAGGCGAGTATCGCGCTGGCGCAACAGCTCGAACCGGGACCCGTCCCCGAATTCCCGCCGGTGATCCCGCCGCCCCAGGCCGGGGGCTACGGCGTGCTGGGGCCGGAGCTGGATTGAGTCGGAACAAGCCGCCATGGCGCTGAGCGTCGTCGGACGTGAAGCGCTGTACACCTCGTCCTGCATCGTGTGATCGTCACGCGTGTCGTTCGGGCTCCGGGCAGCGCGGCCGGGCAGGCCGGGCAGGACGTCACGGCGGTCCAGCCGCGGAACTTGACACTGGCCCCGGTCGATGGGAATATGTGCGTCCACCTCACTCGCGGTTTGAGGGAAGGGCTGCCACATGGAAGAGCACGTGCATCACGAGCGGGAAGTGACCCGCGGGCTGGAAGGCGTTTGCGCAGCGGAGACGCGGATCAGCTACGTGGACGGTGTCAACGGGCAACTGTACTACTCGGGATACAACATCCACGATCTGGCGGAGAGGGTTTCGTTCGCGGAGGCGGTCTACCTGCTCTGGCACGACCGATTGCCTACCGCCAAGGAGCTGGCGGAGTTCCGTTCGCAGGTGACGGCCACCATGCGGCTGCCTGCGCAAGTCATCAAGGCCATCGAGCTGACGCCGCCAAGCAGCCATCCGATGGACGTGCTGAGATCGTCCGTGTCGATTCTGGGCATGTTCGATCCGGACGCCCAGGACAACGGCGAGGCAGCCAACCGCCGCAAAGCGACCCGGCTGCTGGCGGAGATCCCGACGATCGTGGCGGCCCTGCACCGGGTGCGCAAGCATGAGCCGGTTCTGTCGCCCGATCCCCATCTGGATATTGCGGCGAACTTTCTGTATATGCTGCACGGCAGGGCGCCGGACGAGCCGGCCGCGCGTGCCATGGACCTGCTCCTGCTGCTGCACGCGGATCACGGGTTGAATGCCTCGACATTCGCCGCGCGCGTGGCGGCCAGCACGGAGGCCGACATGCACTCGGCGCTCACCGCCGCGGTCGGCACGCTGAAAGGGCGACTGCACGGCGGCGCGAACGAGCGGGTGATCGAGATGCTGTTCGGCATCGGCGGCGTGGAGATGGTCCAGGACTACATCCACGGCATGCTCGCCGAAGGCCACAAGATCATGGGGTTCGGACATCGGGTCTACAAGACGGAGGACCCGCGCGCCACGCATCTGCGGCGCACGTCCGAGACGCTCTGCCAGCGCGCGGGACAGGAACACCTCTACGAAATCTCGCACCGCATCGAACAGACGGTGAAGGCGGCGAAAGGGATCTACCCGAACGTCGACTTCTACTCGGCGACCGTGCAGCACGCACTCGGCATTCCGAAGGAGTTCTTCACGTCCGTTTTCGCCGCCAGCCGTGCAGCCGGCTGGATCGCCCACATCCTCGAGCAGTACGGCGACAACCGGCTGATCCGCCCCACATCCAAGTACGTCGGGCAGTACGGCCGGGAACTGGTGCCGCTTGCGGAACGAGGGTAGCCTGAAACTTGCTCGAGAACTCACTCGAGAACTTGCTCGGAATTGGGCCGAACCCGAATATTGGATCCGTCTCCGTATTCAGGCCGTTCTCGATCCGCGAGCCGCTATCGTCGATCTTCTATCCTCTATCCTCTACCCGCGATCCGCCGCTCCCCACCCGCGCCCACAAACGCCTTGAAGCGGTCGAGCAGGTCGTCCGGCGGTTCGAACGGCAGGTCGACCGGACGCGCCTCGACGGTGCTCATGTAACCGGCCAGAATGACGAGCCATTCGTCCAGCGACGTCTTCAGGTTGGTCGGGCTCGGCCTGTTCTCGTCCTCGAGCCAGTCGAACATGGCATGCGTCAGGCCGGCCTGACCGGCGATATCTTCTGCTCCGTAATCCTTTTTCGCCCTCTCCACCGTGCCGTCGGGCCGCGATTTCTCCCAGCCCTGCATCCACCAGTGCCGGAAGCCGTGCGTGCCATAGACCGCGATCCTCTTGTGCCCCCAGTTCGGCGCCGACTTGTCGAATATAGGCGCGCCTTCTCCGGCCTGAAGCGCGCCGCGCATGCCGTTTCTGAACGTGATCAGCGTCTCGGCCGTCCTGGGACTGGGATGGGTGCCGCGGAGATCCTCGTAGCCCGAGGAAGCGCCGAACACCGTCTCGATCTCGGCATAGCCGGCGAAAGCGAACATGAGATCAAGCACGTGGACGCCCTGCCCGGACATCGGCAGCACCGCCGACGCGTCGAGGAACCGCACCTCGCCGATGGCTCCGTTGGCCACATCATCCAGAAATTCCAGGATCGTCGGATGATGCCGGAGCTGGTGATTCACGGCCATTTTCGTCTTGCTGTTCTCCGATAGCGCACGGAGCGCCTTATAGTCGTCCGCGCCTATGCAAATCGGCTTCTCGACAATCACGCCCGGCACGCCGGCGTCGCTCATCTGCGTCAGAAGCGGCACGCGAATCGCCGGCGGCGTGATGATGTGTACGACGTCGGGTTTCTCCTTCTCGAGCATCTCGTCCAGATCGGTGTAGCGCTTGTCTATGCCGAACTCGTCGGCGTACGCCTGGAGCCGTTCCTTATTCATATCGCAACATGCGGCCAGCTTGCTGCGCGTAATCTGTCCGTAGGCCGCCGCGTGGTGCTTGGAGCGCGGCCCGCACCCGAGAACGGCCGATTTGTGGGTCATTGTCGGTCTCCTGTGGAAAACAGTCGTCAGCCCGTCTCACATGTCTTCTGTCGCCAATCTTGATCGCACTCGTAATCGCCGATCCCGGCGGAGCCGGCGCACATGTACTCCCGTTCGGCCACAATCAACACCAGATCCCGTCCTGTCTCGAACCGCACGCGGACGATGTGGCGGTCCGGCTGTCCGACGTTCGCGCATGACACGGCCCCACCCCCGAAGACCCCGTAGTACATGGACAGGGCGTGGATGCCGTAATAGACGAGTTCGTTGCCGCACACGCTCGAAACCAGGTGCACGCCGCCCAACTCGCCGACCTTCGCCTTCAGCTCAAGGATATCCGGCACGAACCGCAGCGAGCTGGCGGACAGGAACGGGGTCCCGGTCTCCCGGACGACGGCGGCGACACTCCGGGCCTCCGCAGCGGTCATGGCCAGGGGCTTGTCACAGAAGGTGGGGACGCCCCGACGCAGCGCATGCAGCGCGTATTTCCACTGCTCGCCGGACCCGTCATCGACGATGATAACCGCGTCGACGCCGTCGACGCACGCTTCGGGCGTTTCGACGACTTCAGGGATGTGGCGGCCGAGATAATGCCGAGCTTGAGCATGGTGACTCCCATCCTTGTTCCCGCAGGGGCAGAGTAGAAGAGGCGTCTCGCCTCTTCGCTCGCGCCCGCCTGCGGCGGGCGCAGAACGCGGCGGGCTTGCCCGACGCCGCCCTGCGCGAAGTCGGGACGCCGGGTCTACTTGTCGAACCAGGCCGCCCCGTCGCCTTTGTACTCCATCAACTCGACGACGGCGCCGTCGGCCGAACGGTAGAAGCCGGCCCGCACGAAGCCGCCGACCTCGAACGGTTCCAGCAGCACGTCCAACCCCTTTGCGGCCTCCTCCAGGTTCTCCACACTGAATGCGATGTGCGGCTGTTCGCGCACCGGGCCTTTGATCGGGCTGTCCGGCTCATAGCGCAGCCATTCGATATGGAACGGGTGCGCCTTGGGGTTCGTGACCCAGACTCGCGAGGATTCGACCCAATCCTCATCGTCTTTCTTCTCGTCCGTCGTCAGGCCGATGTGATCGAACTTCATGTGTTTTCTCCCTCGTCGTTCGGCGCCGAATTCAGCCGCGGACGCCGGCTTTGCGGAAGATGCGCTTTACGACCTCGTAAGCCATCTTGGGCCGGCGGTACTCGTCGACGGTGCCCTTGTTGTTGAACCCGCGCGGGCGGCCGAGCGCGCGCTGGGTCTGTTCGCTGGTGCGGCAGTCGCAGAACTGCCACAACGCCACGCCGGTGATCTTCCGGTTCCGAACGACTTCGGCAGCCGCGCGCTCGAGTAGCGCGGCCTGGTACTGCTCGGTCCAGCGCGCGGCGTTCTGATCGCGCCAGCCGGGCACGGCGCCAGCGCCGATCTCGCTGACGATGAACGGTTTCGGTCCGTTCTTTCGCGCGCACTTCAGGTGCTTCCGGATCTGCGGCGCGACGTCGTCGAGCGAGCCGGAATACCAACCGGGGTAGAAATTGAAGCTGGCGACATCCGCGAGATCCTGGCACACGTCGCGCGTGCCTCTGCAGGAGGCGAACGTGACGGGCCGCGTGGGGTCCAGGCTGCGAATGTGGCTCAGCAGCCGGCGGTGCGCCTCGTATCCCTCGGGCAGGTCGCTGCGGCTCTCGTTGAAGACGCCCCACAGGATGACCGACGGGTGGTTGAAGCTCGCGCGGACCATTTCCGCCGCGCCCTCGAGCTGAAGCTGCATGTAGCGCTCGTCGGTGAAGTGGCGCGCCTCCTGCTGCCAACCGAGACTCTCCTCCCAGACAAGCATGCCCACCTCGTCGCACAGGTCGAGAAAGCGCTGGTCCTGCGGGTAATGCGAGCCGCGCACGAAATTGCACCCGAGATCCTTGAGCAGGGCGAGATCCGCCGCCATCTGCGACTCGGGCAATGCGGGCCCGAACTGCGGATGCGCTTCGTGCCGGCAGTAGCCCAGCAGCTTCAGGGGTTTGCCGTTCAGAAGAATCCGGTCGCCTCTCACCCGGACCTGCCGCAGCCCGAACCGGACGCAAAGGTCGTCCTGGCCCAGCTGCACGCGCAGGTAATGCAGATTGGGCTCGGCCACCGACCATGGTTTCGGCGCGGGCACCGACAAACCCAACTCGATCCGCCGGTCCCCTACCGCACACGCGCGGGAGAGCACGCGTTTGCCGTCGACAGAGGCCTCGATCGTTTCGGTCGAGCCCGGATCGCCGCCGAGAAGGACGGCGACGCCGATTCTACCCTTGCGCCAGTCCTCGGTCCGCACGTCCAGCCGCTCGATGAACGTGGCGGGCAGAACGTGCAGAGACACCGGCCGCGTGATGCCGCCATAGTGGTACCAGTCGAAATACTCCTCCTGCAGCGGGGAGCGTTCCACGTTGAACTGGTTGTCCGCCAGCACGACCAGTTCGCGGGACTCGGTCCGGCTTGGCGGGATATCCACCGCGAACGGCGTGTAGCCGCCGGTGTGCTCGCCGACCGGCCGGCCGTCGACAAACACCCGGCACCACATCCCTGCGGCGCCGAACTCGACGCGCGCCCGGCGGCGCGGCGGGACGCGAACGGTCGTCTTGTAGGCGGCAAGCCCTCGTCTACCGGCGTAGCGGGGCATGGCGTCGAACGCCATGGGGACCGGCATCCAGTCGTCGTACGCCGTCCGATCGATCCGCACGTCGTCGGGATCGCCCGGTCCGAGAAACGCGAATCGCCAGTTGCCGCACAGATCCGCCGTCCGCCGGACTTCATGTTTCGGATAGACGAACATCGGTATGACCTCCTGCTGCCTCACCCCGCAAGCCCGCGACAGTGCGACATGTCGTTGAGGCACACCAGCCGGAAAACACCGTACCCGTCTTTCTCGTCCAGCGCGAGCGTCGTCACGCTGGACGGATCGAAACTGAACTGCGCGTAGACGGCCGGCAGCGGAATGTGCAAGAGGTGCGAGAGCAGCGTGAGACTCAGGCCGGCGTGGCAGAAGAAAGCGATGGTCTTGCCGGTACTGCGCCGCACACGGTAGCGGAAGCCCGCCCGCTCGTAGCCCTGCTCCTTCATGAACCGGTCGAATTCCCCGAACAGGGGCTGGGCGACGGCCTTCATGTGCGGGCCGTAGACAATCTCCTCGTGCCAGTTCGTAACCGAGAACACGCCGCCGCTCTGGAAAGCCTCCACGCCGTGCATGTTCCAGGCCCACAGATTGTCGGCATACTTCCCGTTCAGCTCCGCCAGCCAGTCCAACACGGGCCCCTCCTGATTCCGGCGGCGCAACGTGTACTCCGCCGTCAGCCGGGCTCGTCCTCTGGGCGAGACGTAAATTTCGTCGATCGCCGCGTCCGACAGGCGGTCCGCCAGCAACCGCGCCTGCCGATGCCCGAGTTCCGTGAGCGCGTCGTTCGCATAGTCCGGATCGCCGTGCCGTATCAGCATCAACCTCATGCGTGCCTTCCTCCCTCTTCGCGCAGCACCGGCTTGCGCAACGCCGCGAAGCCGGCGGCCGCGACCAGCCCGAACGCCGCCGCGCCGCCCCACAGCACGGCCGGCCAGGCGGAGAACCCGTGGTACAGCCACCCGCCGTAGTATTGCCCGAGCGAATAGCCGGTTTCGCGCGCGAAGCCATAGACGCCCATGAACCGGCCGAGCAGCGCCTGGGGCGCGAGCCGGCTGACGACCGTCACGACCGCCGGCTCCGCCGCCATCTCCGAGAAGCTGATCAGCAGAATGGTGACCAGCAGCCAGGACCAGTTCGGCACGAACGCGATCGCGAAGTAGCCGCACGCGTAGACCGCCGCCGCCACGACCAGACGCCTGCCGAGCGAGACGCGCGCCAACCAGGCGTTGACCGGGATCTGGAACACGATGACCAGCAATCCGTTCAGCGTGTACGTCCAACCGAGCTGCACGCGCGTGATCCCGATCACATTGATGGCATAGACCGACAGCGTGGAGACGAGCTGGGCCGTGAGAACGAAGTGACAGATGCTGAACAGGCAATGCGCCGTGAAGGTCTTGTTGCGCCAGACGTCGCGGAAGCCGAAGATCCCCAGCGCGCCGTCGTGCTTGTGTATCTTGTGCCGCGCGTCGTGCCGGGTCTCCGGGCAGAGCAGGAACGTCAGCGGCGACAGGAGCAGCACGCAGCCGCCGGTCAGAGCGAACAGCAGGCTGAACGGCGTACGCGCCAGGAACGCGCCGATCGCCGGCCCGATCATCCAGCCCAGGTTCAGCCCGATCCGGAGGAACCCGTAGACATGCGGGCGGTCCTCGGCCGGGGTGACGTCCGCCACGTACGTGTCGCTGGCCGAGGAGAAGAAGGCGCGCAGGAAATCCGTCGCGCACAACAGCGCGACCATCACCCAGACCGGCGCCCGCACATGCACGCACCAGGCCAACCCGAAGAACGCGCACGCCCGCAGCAGCGGCGGGATGTACAGGACACGCCGGCATCCGAGATGGTCGATCACGAACCCCGACGCCAGCCGGCCCACCGTGCGCGCCACGCCCATCAACAGATAGATAGTCGCCACCGTCGCCATGGATATCTTCAGCGTGTTGTGGAAGAAGAGAGCCAGGAACGGAATAATCATGGCCCGGCCGAGTATCCCGATCACCCATCCGGCGAAAATCGCCCAGATCGGGGCCGGATAACGGCCGATCTCCCGCAGCACCGCTGGCAGTCGCACCCTCATGCGTACCAGACATACACCTTTCCCGGTGAAGATGGAAGAGCGGAAGATAGCAGCAGACGGTTGCGAAAAGTGTTGAACATGACGGCGGTTTCGCCCACAATCGCCCTTCCGATAGGTCACAGCATTGCCCGTGCCGGGCAGCAACCGAGCAACCCCTAACCGCACAACGCGCGCGCAGCGCGGGGAGACGGACATGAGAGTCATGACAGCCCGAGAATCGGCATTCGCCTTCACGCCGCCCAAACCGAAACTGGCCGTCTTGCCGATCGGCGCCACCGAACAACATTCCCGGCACCTGCCCCTCTTGACAGACACCCTCATCGCGGAGGCGCTTACCCCGCGCATCCTCGACAAGGTCGACAGGCCGGGCGCCGCCTATCTGCTGCCGACACTGCCGATGTCTTCCTCGGAGGAGAACTCGGGGTTCGGCGGAACCGTCAGCTTCACCCCGATGACCATCCGCGGCATCGTTCGCGACGCGTCCGCGTCGCTCTATCGGGCCGGCATCCGCCGCCTCGTCGTCATGCCGTGGCACGGCGGCAATTTCATCCTGAAGCCCGTCGTGCGGGAGCTCAATTACGAGACCGGCGAGACGCGCCTCCTCTACCTGGATCCCTTCGAACACGTGCCCGAGAAGGCCTGCGCGGGATTCGCCAACGGCTTCGAAATCCACGCGGGCGAAATCGAGACATCCATGATGCTGGCGCTCGAGCCGGACTGCGTGGGCGAACAGAGGCGCGACAACCCCGTGCCGTTCAACCCCGCCTGGCAGGACATGCACTCCATGAAGACCCTCTCCGGCGGCGAAGGCCACGCCGGGCACCCCAGCCTCGCCACGGCCGAAAAGGGCAAAGCCTTCATCGAGGCGCTCGTGAACGGAGCCGCCGCCGCGCTCTCCGAACTGCTCGAACTGGCGGACCGGCACCAGGGTTATTGATTCTCGAGGCTTCCTCGAGAACTTGCTCGAGAACTCACTCGCGAACGCACCTTCGCCCAAGGCTACGGCGCGCGCGGCTTGCCCCCTCCCCCGCCGCAGCGGCGGGCGTCCCACAGAGCGTACACCCTGTCTGGCCGTGACGAGACAAAGTGGTCCGGACTGTAGGACGGGCTTTCCAGCCCGTCCCGCGCAATCGAGAGCCGGCGGTAAATGGGGACGGGCTGGAAAGCCCGTCCCACGGGGAATCCACAAAGCGGACAGCCTGTCCGCCCGTGTGAGAACCAAGCTTGCGACCCCGTTATGTCCGGCGCCGCGCAGCGCACCGGGGGCGTTGACAGACTGAGACTTGACGGTGGAGGCGGCGTGCCCGGCGCGCCGTAGCCGCGGGGCGAAGAAGGCGCGCCGCTTCCACCGGGCTAAAGGCCCGGACTCCTCCCGGCAGCACGGAGTGCCGCCGGGAGGAAGAGCCGGGGCGGCTCCTCTACCATGCGGCCGCCGAGGCCCGTCACGAAATTCCCGCCCTCGTGCTTTCCGGCGCCGCGTCGGTCCGTCAATCTCCTTGACGAATGCGTTGCGGTGTGTAATTGATATATTAATATGCGAAATCAACCGGGTCGCCCGCTGGCGGAAGGCGCGTTGCGCGCGCTGGCCGTGAATCGGAACAGCCCTCTGCCTCTGTACCGTCAGATCAAACAGGCGCTTCTGGCCGAGATCGAGCAGGAACACCTGGGCCCCGGCGACCGAGTGCCGCCGGAGATCGAGCTGTCCAAGGCGCTGGGTGTGAGCCAGATCACGGTCATCCAGGCTCTGCGCGAGCTGGTCAAGGAAGGGTATCTCTCCCGGCATCGCGGGCGAGGCACGTTCGTAGCGGGGACCGTTCGGCAGACGGTCTCTGTGGCGATGTCGGACGTGAGTGCGTTGACGCATCAGTTCTTCTCTCAGTTCATGTTGGGCGTCGAACAGGAGGTGCAGCGAAGCGGAGCCGCGCTGCAGGTCTTCATGACGCACGGCCGGTCCTTGCAGGGAGCCGGCCCCCGCGCCCTGCCTTCGGCCGGCGACCGCGCGGGACTGATCGTCTGCCCGGCCATTCCGCAGGACGAGGTGCGGCATCTGACCGAAAGCGGCGTGCTTTTCGTCATGGTGAGCACCGAATATCGCGACATCAAGCCGCCTACTGTCTTGAGCGACGACTGGAGTGTCGGGCGGCGGTTCGGGCAGTATCTGGTGCGGAAGGACTGCCGCCGAATCGGCGCCATACTGGGGCTGAGAAGGGAAAGCGGCGATCCGCGCACGCATCTGGCCGACCGCGTGCTGGAGGGCATGCGCCAGGCGATGGGTACCGATTTCGGACGGGTTCAGGAGCGCTGCATTCGCCGCACGGACTACACGGCGGAGACCGCGCAGGCGCTGATGGCCGATTTGCTGGCGATGCGCGAGCCGCCGGACGGCATGGTGCTGTTCGGCGACAACGCCATCCGGGGGGCGATCGAAGCGCTGCGGGCGCGGGGACTGCCGCCCGGCAAGCCGATTGTGCTGGTCGGCTACCGGGACGCGCCCGACAAAGGCGCCTTCCCGATCCCCACGCTCGGCCATCCGGTCCTGGAGATGGGACGTCGCTCGGTTCGGTTGTTGAATCGAATCGTTCGAGGCGAGCGGACCGGGAATCCGAGGGTGGTGGTGAAGCCCATCCTCGATTCGCTCAGATAGCCGCGCGTTAGGTCAATCGCCATGAGACCGCTTCGTCCGACGGGCGGTCCAGCCATACGTCACGGTGACACGCACAACCCACGCACAATCCAGGAGGAGACCATGACGGCCTCGATTCACCCGACCCGCATTCTGTACCTCGCGATGCTGCCCGCCATCGCGGCGGCCGGCCCGGCGAAGATCGCGCCGCAACGCGAAGGCGACGCGCTTGTCCTGTACGATGCCGCCCGGCACGGACTGGGCCACACCCGGAACTACACCGCCGGTTGGCGCAAGGGCAGCGACCTCACGCCGCAGGCGCGCCTCGTCGAGCGGGGCGGCGCGCCATTCGCCGAATTCTCGTTCGAGGGCCGGCAGGGCCTGGCCTGCTCCACAACCTATTTCGCCGCCATCCCCCCGCCGGCCGACGGCATGCGGTACGACGGATTGGCCGTGACCGCCGGCTACGATAGAGACGACTTCGGCAAGCTCGGTCTCACGGCGCACTTTTCCGACGGCACCCAGACCTCGTACACGGTCACGCTCGAGCAGGGCACCAAAGAGTACCCGCTCGCCGGCGGGTTCCGGCGGGCCAAGGCCCCGATCGATTGGGAGAAGCTGGACTACGTGATGCTCACCGCCGACGCCTCCGGAAAGGGCAATCCGCTCAGGTACTGGCTCAAACGGATCATTATGAAGCAGGCGGAAAAGGCGCAGCGCGCCCGGCTCCTGCATGCGGGCAACGTCAAGCGGGCGCACGAGATCCTGCCGATCCGGGACGACATCACGCTCGACGCCGCACGGACCGAGAAGACGTGGTCCGCCTGCCGGCCGCTGGAGAGCCTTTACTACCACGGCGGCCCGGAGGTTCCCGCCCGCGAGTCGCCGTACGCCGTACGCATCGCGTACGACGCCAGGAACCTCTACATCGCCACGGAATCCACATTCCCGACTCCGCCGCTGGCCAGGATCCGTCAGGCGGACGGCCCCGTCTTCCAGGACGAGGCACAGGAATTCTTCTTTCGTTCCCGGGCCGAGCACACGCTCCAGATCCAATGGGTCGTGAATGCGCAGGGCGCCATCTTCGACGCCGTGAACGGCGACAGGGGACAAGGCCTGCATCACGAGAAACGGATGGCCTACGCCGGCGGGAAGTGGACCGGCGAATTCGCGTTCCCGCTTTACGATCTGAACGTCGACCCGGGCAAGCAGCGCCACATGGAGTTCCAGATCGCCCAGTCCTACCGGGACCGGAAGGAAAAAGGCCTGCGTACGGTGGTCTGGAGCCGGACGGGCAGGTTCCCCGACGCCGGGAACTTCGGCCTGCTCGTCTTCAACAAGCAGCCGTTCGGGCCGGGCGAGATTGCGGTGAAGGAGATCCGCCGCATCGACGGCGAGGACAAGACGTCCGATTTCCATATCGACTGCGCGCTGACCGGGTTCACGCCCGGCACCTACCGCGCGCAATGGACGATCCAGGGTGCGACCGAGCAGGTCGAGGAAGAACGGGTGGCGGTGCCGGCAGGCGGCGAATTGCACCGGATGTTCAGGATGGGACCGGCCGACAACCGCAACAGCACCTACACCTTCTACCTCACGCTGCTGAACGCGCGGGACGACGCGCGGGTGTTTGCGGTCAACTTCAAGAACTGGGCCGATGTCGGCGACCTGTTCGCCGAGCGGCTGTTCAATCCGCGCCCGAAGAAGCTGACGTGGAAGAAGGGCGAACTGGCCGTAGGCGAACAGGGCGCGCTGTTCCTGCCGGCAACGGCTTCGGCCAGGACCCGGCGAACCGCGGCGCTGTTCGCCGAACAGCTCTACGGCTATACCGGCCGGCGGCTTGCGACGGAATCGTACAGCGGCCCGCTGCCGCCGCACGGCCTCGTTCTGCGCCTGGCGCCGGCGGCCGAGTTCGACGGCAAGGAAACGCCTCTGCAGCGAGAGGGATACCGCCTGACGGTCGAACCCGGCCGGGCCGTGATCACGGGCGCCGACGAACCAGGCCTGTACTACGGGACCGTCACGTTCCTCCAGCTCCTCAAACAGCCGATGACGCGCACCGAACGCATGCCCGTCCCGTGCGTCGACATCCTCGACTGGCCGGACCTGCCGCACCGGCTGTGCCGGCTCGAGCATGCGAGCACGTTTAGGAACTCTCCCGTCCACGACCGATGGGGCATCGACTACCTCATGGAATGGACCGACCGGTTCGTGGCCGGGAACAAGATGAATGTGCTCATGATCGACCTGTCCGCCAACGTCACGTACAAGCGCCGCACGGAGATGAACGGCAGCGAAAAACTCTACTCGCTGGAGGATCTGGCCCGCTTCGGCGAGTTCTGCCGCGACCGGTTTGTCGATCTCATGCCCGCCTGGCAGATCGGCGGGCACGCCGCCTGGTGGATGCTGGTCGGCTACCACCCCGAGATGCGGGAGAAAGGCTGGAGTTCGCAAGCCGACATCACGCATCCGGGCCACGACCCGCTCATGCTCGACTGTATGCTCGACGTGATCGAGGCGCTCAAGCCCAAGTATCTGACCCCGAAGAGCGACGAATGGTGGCACAACCGCAAGTCGGGCGAAACGCCGGACGAGTTGCTCAACGGCAAGACCCGCGCCCAGGCGTTCCTGGACCTGCACGTGAACCTGCATCGCTGGCTCAAGGAGCGCGGGATCACCCTGGCGATGTACCACGACATGCTCACGCCGTACCACAACGGGAAGCGGTACGACGTCTACACGATCATCGACCGCTTCCCGAAGGACGTCATCATGCTCGCGTGGAGTCCGCGCCACGTGAAGTACTTCGCCGAACGCGGCTTCCCCGTCTGGGTGAACCCGACCGGAATGTTCCTCGCGAGCGACGAGGAGAAGCCGCTGATCCAGGGCTACGGCAAAGGCATGTACTCCTGGGGCAACTACAAGCACGGCCTGAAAGACGAATACAACTCGCTCACTTCGGCGTACTGCATGTTCCACGGCGCCGACTACGCCTGGAGCCTCATGCACGATTCCGGCGAAAGCACCACGCGCCAGATCGAGTCCGGCCGTCTTGTCGCGCTGCGCCAGATGTTCGCCGTGCATCCGAACCCGGTTGCGGGCACTTCGTTCGCGCCGCTCGACCTGAGCGGGGCGATGACGCATGCGTTCGAGACGTTCCTGCACGAGGTGAAGCCCGACGACTATCCAGAAGGCGTGACGCCCGTCGAACTGCCCGCCGGCACGCAGGAGATCGGCCTGATCCCCATGCAGCTTGCCGGGTCCGGCCGCCACAACTGCATCATCCTGCGGGAGAAAGATGCGCCCGTCGAGTTGACGCTCGGCAAGCGTTTCGCCTCGCTCGTCTTCCTGCACGCCGCCTATATCAACGACCCGCGTGACAAGCGCGCGCAGGGCGTCAAGCGGCGCAGCTGGCCCTACGGCTGGCCGCTCGGCGACTACATCGTGCACTACGCCGACGGCGCGGAGGAGAAGCTGCCGCTGCGGCTCACCATGAACATCAAGCGGTTCGACACCGCCTCGCTCAACCGCGCGACGCTCGAGAACCGCTACGTCTGGGCCCTGAAAGACCACAACCGGAACGACGTTCACCTGTTCCAATGGGAATGGGTCAACCCGCACCCGGAGAAGGAGATCGCCAAGGTCGTCGCCCGGCACGCGAACAAGCTGGACGTCTCGCTCGTCCTGTTCGCGATGACGGGACGCGAGGTACGCTTGGAGAGGTGACACCGCTGCGTATCACCACGGCAGTCCGCGACGCAGCCAGGGCCCCATGAGTTGGCCTGCGGGGAGGCACGGGACAGGCCATTTCATATCCAAGCCGCACGTCGAGCAGGTCAGGCGCACCAAGACGATTGCCCCGGTCGCGTTTACCAGTCGAATGCCGTTCACTCAGTACGTGTTCTCGGGTGTGAGCCACTGCCCGGACGACATCACCTCGCGAACAGATCAACTGCACACGCCCCCCTCCACATGATGCTTATGCATCGTGATGCACAAACATCTTGACCTCACCTTCCCTGCCGGGCGGGTCACCGACGCCTATCTCTTGGGGTTGGCCATCCAACATGACGGTCGCCTCGTCACCCTGGACGCCGGATTGTCGGCGCGGCTGCCGCCGACCAGCCCGTATCGAGATGCTCTTTGCATCCTCCGTCCCGGAAACGATTGAATTCAGGGACGAGTTCGGAATCCAGAAGGCGCGGCCAGCCCGGTTCGTGAAGACCGGGGCGGCCGCGACGCAGCCGGTCGCGCCGGAGTCTACTCCGCAAACGCCTCGGCCGGCCCGTACTGTGCGAACCGCACCATGATGTACGGATTGATGCAGGTATCGCCCGTCTGATGGGAGAACTGCCAGATGCGGCGCATCAGCCGCCGGACGTCCGCCGCGTATTCCGGCTTGTCGACGACGTTCCGGATCTCGTGCGGATCGGTGCGCAGGTCGTACAGTTCGTCGTAGTCGAAGCCGTTGTAGACGAACTTCAACTCCTTCGTGAACACGCTGCGCTGGATGGCATAGAGTTCGTTGCCGTTCGTCTGCGTGAAGAGGGCGTCCCGCCACTCGCCGGGCAGCCGGTCGGTGAAGAACGGCACGAGGCTCGTGCCGACGAACGGCCGCGTCACGGCGAGGCCGGCGGCCTCGAGCAGAGTCGGCGCCACATCCGCCAGGGACACCAGTTCGTCCACCGTCCGGCCGGGCCGTGCGATGCCCTTCGGCCAGCGGACGATCAGCGGCACGTGATACGCGCCGCGGAAGCACGGGACCCCCTTGCACCACAGGCCATGCTCGCCCATGTAGTCGCCGTGATCGGCCACGTACATGACGATCGTGTTCTCGCCCTGGCCCGTCCTGTCCAGGGCGTCCAGGAGCCTGCCGAACTGGTCGTCCAGGAAGGTGCAGTACGCGAGATAGTGGCGGATCCCCTCGCGGTGTTCGCGCTCGGTGAGCTGGTCGAACAGATCGCGCGTGCGGCGGTAGAAGTTGGGCTTGTCGCGCATCTCGTCGTGGAAGCTCGGCGGGAGATCGATCTTGTCGGGATCGTACATGTCCAGGAACCGCTGAGGCACGTAGTACGGGTCGTGGGGCCCGGTGCACCCCGCGAAGACGCACCACGGCTGATCGGTCTGCTCCGTGCCGAGCCGGCCGATCGCCTCAATCGCTTCATCGACGATCTTCACGTCGTGCCGGTTGCCGTCGTTCGTTCCGTACATCGTATAGGAAGGATAGCCGGGCCGCAGGATCTGGGCCTCGCCGCGCGAGGCGGGCGGCGGCTGGCGGGCAAGCGTCTTGTAGGCGTCCCATCGGTTCTCCGGCCTCTGTTTCGAGTAGTCGCCGGACGTGCCGGGACACACGTGCCAGCCCCGGTCGACCGGAGATTCGGTCATGCTGATGTGCCACTTGCCGGAGTACCACATCCGGTAGCCGGCGTCCGCGTAGTCCTCGCACCACGTCCGGACGCCCTCGGCCAGGCCGCGGGTGATGGCGTTGGCGACATTCACGTTGTGCCAGACCCCGTGCTGCGCCGGATACAGGCCGGTCATGAACGTCGCCCGCGCAGGGCAGCAGTGGGGTGCGGGGCAAAAGGTCTCACTGAACGTGACGCCTTGCTTCCGCAGTTTGGCAACATTGGGCGCCTTCGCCGGGCTGGCGGGCAGTACGGTGTCGCCGCGCTGATGGTCGGTCATGAAGATGAGCACGTTAGGTCTTGCCATGGGTCCCTCCTCGTCAGGTCGTCTTCCGGATAGCGTACGTGTGCCGCCGGCCGTCGGCAATGGCCGAATTGGGACCAGTCTTGTCAGTTTTGGGAACCGCTCACCGGTGCGCGGCGTGGTTGGTCAGCGGGGTATGCCGGTGGTAGTGCCCGGCGCGATGCATGCGGTTGTGCAGCGCGCGGTGAGCCGTCGTCAGTTCCAGCCGCATACGCTTGTAGGCGGCCGTCTCGGCACGGGTCCCGACGGTATCGAGGTAGGCAAGGGCCCCCTCGATCTGCTCCAGGATGGTGAGCGCATCGACCGCGGCAAAGCACTCGGACCCCTCGACGCCGACCATGACCGGCGAGGAGTGGGCGGCGATCGTCTCCGTCCCGTTCGGCCGCCGGCCCCGCACCAGCAGTGCGAGCCAGGAACTCCTGTCGATCTTGACGGACCAGTGCCCCTCGCCCTGCCCGGGCTCGACCGATTCGCTCGCCCGTATCTCGCCGTTGACGACGAGTTCCACGCGCGAGACGGGCAGGGTGACGCTGGCCACCTGCCATGCGGCGGCCACGGTACCGCCCGAGCGTTTCAACGTCATCCGTGCGCCCGGCGGCTTCCCTTCGACGGCGAACTCCAGCAGGGGCCCGCTGGTCACGAACGTGTTGCCGGCGCGCACGGCGGCCTTCCAGGCCTCATAGGTGAACGCCTCCCCGTCCTTCAACCGCGCATACGTTCTGGCCTCGCCCACGGCGACCGTGGCCGACATCTTGTCGGTACCGCCGACGGCCGGCACGAAGTAGCCGCAGTTCAGATAGCGGTACCAGTCGGACAGCGAATACGGGGAGATGCCGCCCCGTTCGCGCCGGGTTTCGATACCGTCGATCAGCCCGTTGATGATGGCGACGGCATTCTCCGCGCGCGGCGACGGGAAATGGGGCAGAATCACGACGCCGTCCTGTTTCCGGCACTGGCGCGCCCATTCGACGAGCAGCACATCGATCGCATCGCCGAGCGCCGACTCGTTGGCGCCGCCGCTGCACATCGGCGCAATGATCCTGCCGTTATAGCCGAGCAGCGAGATGTGGCCCAGCACATGCTGCCGGTTCTCCGTACCGACGCGGACCAGGTACTCGCCCTCGCCGCCGGCCTCCGCGGCGCCGAACGTCGTCTTTCCGTCGAAATCGCCGACGTTCGTCATCAACTCACCCCACTGGCTGGCGAGCAGGTTCACGACGTTCACGCCCTCGCCGGCCCCTTCGAGCAGGGCCGTCTGGGGCGAGAGGAAATGGACGTGGGTGTCGGCGCTGACCCAACCCCGCTCGCGCCAGGGCAGCACGTTTTCCACCGTCAGCACCAGCTCCCGCGTCCGGCGCGACACGCGGAAGGTCTTGCGCAAGGGGCGAATCTCGAAGCCCTTGCTCACCTCCACGTAGACCGGCCCGAGCGGCAGGTTCACCTCCGTCTCGCCGTCGATATAAGTGGAATAGTGCACGCTCTGGCTGACGAGGTCGGCGCTGTAGTCTTCGAACCAGCTCGGGTTCGGAATGCGATGCCGGTCGAGGGGGGCCAGGTATTCGCCGGCCTGGCCGTGTATGTGGATCCTGACGGGCACGGGCTTGCGGCTCTTCTTTTCGAGTACGCGCACGCGCACGCGCTGACGCGCCGGCGGCACCGGCGTCAGCCGGCGTGCTGTTTCGCCGCGCTCGAGCCTGGCGACCGGCACGGTTGCGCCGTCGTCCAGGTGGAACCGGGCGTCGGGGTGCGCCGTATACTCGACCAGCACCTCGTGCTCGAGGATCCGCGGCCCGCCGGCCGCGCTACGGCCGGCCCAGCGCGCGTTCGGATAGAGCGGGCGCGGCGCCGCGGAGATCACCTGTCCCATGTCGAGCTGAACCTGCCTGTACGAGCCGTCTTCCTCGCGCGCCCGCTGGAAGGCGGTCCCGCGCGGGAGCCTGAGCACGGCTTTGCGGCGCGAGAGCCAACGCAACGGCTGCGCCGCCGCGTTGCCGGCCGATACGGCCGAAACGAGGATTCGCCCCGCAACCGGTTCGAACCGAAACCCGACGACCGTCTTGCGCGGGCACGGATTCTCCCACGCCCAGAGCCAGTTCACCCACTCGCCCGAGTCGCGGGAGTCCGCCCGGTACTGCGAATGGCCCCACTGGCGGGAGGTCGGCGCCGCGGGCTGCTCGTGATGCGCGGCGAACGACTTCGGCTTGCGGTGCGGCACGCACTGAAAACAGTTCTCGCCCCAGCTGCGGGTGAACATGCCGATCTGGTGCCGCCGCAGAATCCGCGCCCGCGCCTCGGACCCATCCTGAAAACACAGCACATAGTCCGCCAGGTGCTCCGCGAGCCGGCCCTCCCCGGGCATCGGCGAAATGAGGCCGGCCTCGTCTGGCCGGAGCGGGTCGATATCGCTCGTGTGCATGAAGACCACCCACCGGGCCTTGAAGGGCTTCACGCGGCGCGATACGGGCTTGCCGCTCAGCACGAGCGGACGCCGTACCCGGAACGGGATGCCCCACCCGATGCACGCCCCGCTCGGCGCGCGCGGCCCGACCGCCGCCATCTTCTCGGAAACCCCCGCTGCGGCCAACTCGCCGAACGCCGCATTCCCGCCGAAGCGAACGGGCGCGAACAGCCGTGAACTCGGACCGTCCTGACTGGATGCCATGTGTCTTCCTCTCTTTCCGGTGTGCCGCGCGTTGATGTCTGCATCAGGCTTAGTGCTCCCCGGCGCACATACGACAAGGCGGCCGGGGCCGCAACCGAAGGTCAGAGGCGCGCTGAGCACGTTGCGGCCCCGGCCGCCTCGTCCACAATACACAGTTTGCGGAGTGAAATACAAGGGGCGACTGCACACCGCGCGTTGTTCGCGCAGCCTGGGCAATCCCGACTGGACACGCCGCCACACGAATTCTCCGCCGTTCGTGTCCATTCGTGTTGACTCGTGGTCCGCGCTACTTAGGGGGGCAAACTACGGTGTTGACGCGGAGCACCAGTTTGCGTAGAGTATGGGTTTGCCGCAAAACGGCGGCAGCGAACCGAAACAGGGAACCAAGCATGCAGGGCGGGGTTGAGATGGAACCGTATGCCGTCATCGAAACGGGCGGAAAGCAATACAGGGTGAAAGCCGGCGACACGTTGAACGTGGAACGTCTGAAATCCGATATCGGCCAGACAGTGGAGCTGACGCCAGTTCTGGCGCTTTCCAACGGAGCGGAGTTGGCCATCGGCACGCCGGAAGTGGCGGGCGCGAAGGTCAGCGCGGAAGTAGTCGACCACATTCGAGGGCCCAAACTCGTCGCATTCAAGAAGAAGCGGCGCAAGGGTTACAAGAAGAAGACCGGCCACCGCCAGGATCTCACGGTCCTGAAAGTGCGTTCGGTTGGCGGCGAGTAGAGGCCCGCAGGCCGGCGGCGCGGACGGGCCCCGCCCGCGTGCCCGTTGCCGTTTCGGCCGTTTCGGCCCGCACGGAGCCCCGGGGGGAGGACAGCCATGGCACACAAGAAGGGACAGGGAACCAGCCGGAACGGACGGGACAGCCACTCGAAGCGGCTGGGCGTGAAACGGTTTGACGGGCAGCTGGTCACCGCGGGCAGTATCCTGGTCCGCCAGCGCGGGACACGGGTGCTGCCGGGCGAGAATGTGAAACTGGCCCGGGACTACAGTCTGTTTGCGCTTAAGGACGGGGTCGTCAGGTTCGAGAAGAGCGGGCGGCGCGTACGGATCGAAGAGCTGGCAACGGCGTAGGGCACAGACACGCGGTTTCACGCTCTGCCGCCGCGCCATTCCCCATTCCGCCGTTCCGCGCTCGTCCCACCCAGCCATCGATCTCCATGAAGCCGCCTGCATTCATCGACAGCGTGAAGCTCTTCGTTTCGGCCGGGCGCGGCGGCAACGGCGTTATCAGCCTGCACCGCACGAAATACAACCTGCGCGGCGAGCCGGACGGCGGGGACGGCGGGCGCGGCGGGGACGTGATCCTGCGCGCGGATCGCAACGAGTATTCGCTTCTGCCCCTGTTCTACGCGCCGCACCCGCGCGCGGAGAACGGCGGGCACGGGAGCAGCCGGCGCATGCACGGCGCCAACGGCAAGCCGCTCGTCGTTCGGCTGGCCTGCGGCACGCAGGTCGTGGATGCGGCGACCGGCGAGGTGCTCGGCGACCTGGTGGAGGACGGCTCCGAGTTGCTGGTCGCGCGCGGCGGCGAGGGCGGGCTGGGCAACTGGCGATGGAAGCGGCCGAACCGGCCGCCGCCGCCCGAAGGCCACGAGCGGGGCGCGCCGGGTGCGGAGCGGACGCTGCGGCTGGAACTGAAGCTGATCTCCGACATCGGTCTTGTGGGCTACCCCAATGCGGGCAAGTCGAGCCTGCTCTGCGCCATCAGCCATGCCCATCCGAAAGTGGCGGCCTACCCGTTCACCACGCTCAATCCGACGATAGGGACCGTGCTGTTCGACGACTACAGCACGGCGACGGTCGCCGACGTGCCGGGGCTGGTCAAGGGCGCCCACGAAGGCGTGGGCTTGGGGCACAACTTCCTGCGCCACATCGAGCGCACGACGTTCCTCTTGTACGTGGTGGATATGGCCGGCACGGACGGACGGGACCCCGTCGAGGACTACGAGTCGGTTTCCAGCGAGGTGAAGCTGCACCGGCGCGAACTGGCCGAGCGGCCCTTCCTCGTGGTCGCCAACAAGATGGACTTGCCCGCGGCCCCCGAACGACTGGCCGAGTTCGTGGAGCGGACCGGCGAGAGGCCGATCCCCGTCTCAGCGGAGACCGGCGCCGGAGTCGAGGCGCTGAAGGCCGAGCTCTGCGCGCGGTTCAGAAGCCGGCAAGCGTAACATTGACGAACAGCGTGTCGTCCGGCTCGACGTCCGGCGCGTTCTTGAAGGCCATCGTGCGCCGCAACTGCGTGCCGACCTCCACGGCAAACCGGAACTGGTCCGAGGCCAGACGCGCCAGCCCGGCATAGGCGCGGAAGTCTTCGACCATCATCTGCTCTTCCGGCTCCTGCAGCTTGAAATCCGTGTTCTCCCACGAGAAGCCCAGATAGCCGTCCCAGCGCCGGGAGAACGAACAGGTCAGCCGGCTCTCGGGCAGCAGCCCCACCCAACGCACATGCTCGCTGATCTGCCACGCCATGCCGATGCGCGGCATGATGAGGTTGCGGAAACCGGGCCGCACGATCACGCCGGCCACCCCCGTGAAATCAGCATTGAACGTCTGCAGAAACGAAACCGAGAAAGGCACGAACACGCTGTTGCCGGCCCACTCCTCGAATTCACCGTAGAAACCCGGATACGCCCTGGCCTGAATCGCAAAATCCTCGCCGAACGAAAGGGTCCAGCCCGTCTCCAGAACCAGGCGCCCCGCCTGGGAAGGGAACTGGTCGTAGTCCGAGACCAGGAACCAGATCCCGCGTACGTCGAGACTGAGGTCGATGTTGCCCGCTCCCGTATAGAGGTAGACCGCCGCCCAGTGGACGCCCGCCTCCAGAACACCGATCTCCCCGCCGTCCTCACCCTCCGCGGTGGATGAAAGCAGCAGGTCCGTCTCATAGACCGTGTCCGGCGGCTGATCCAGAATTCGGGCTTCCCGGCCGCGGGCGCAGGCGCCGGCCAGAACCAGCGCGAGCACGAAGCAGGCGAACGTCCGCACAGCCCGGCGCCAATACGCGGACGTTACCGACAGCCCCGCGGCGGGCCGTGCAAGACGGCGACGTGTTGTGTCAAACTCCATCTGGCCACCTCATCCGTGCTGGCGTGAGCGCCCCTTGCGATGGCCGAACGGCGCTCCCGCCCATGTGAAGATCTGTTGGACGCAGTAGACTAGCAGGCCTCCGGCCCCCGAGGCCAGGAAAATCCGAGCCGGGTGGCGACCAGGCTCTCGAGCAAGTCCCCGATCAGCGTTCCCGGTGTCCGAAAACCACGGTACGGAAGAAGGTGATGAGCGCCTGCTTGCGGCGATACTCCTGGACCTGATGGGGAATGAGCGCCGACGGCGGCCACCGCAGCAGGGACATCTCGTATTCCATGATCCCGGCATACGCGTTGTCGAGGTACCAGGCGTACATCAGGCCGAACAGCAGACCGCTCGGCAGGAAGCCTTCGCCGGCGTTCAGCATCAGCCGGTACGTGTCGGGCTCGCGGCGGTCGGGCACCATGCGGGCAAGACGGAGATAGCGATGCAGCTGGCGCGGCGACAGGAAGCACTCCCGCTGTGCGGGCGGGCGCAAGGTGATTTCGTAGCAGCGCATTCCCGAACCGGCGATGGGCTGCCCCCCCGACCACAGGCGGCTGGCGATATAACGGCCCAAGAGGGACTCGCCGAGCGCGATGAGCAGATTCTCCCGAAGGCGGCGCGGGTCGTGCGCGAGTTGCTCGTGCAGCTTAAGGCAGCGGTCGTTCGGATCGTAGTACCCCAGCACGTTGTCCCACTCGGTGCTGCGGTTCCACGCCTTGGCCCGGACAATCTCGGCCCCGCGGAAGAAGCCGAAATGCTCCGGGCGTATGTCCCGGTTCTCCCAGGCGAGATTGACCAGCACGGTCTTGATAGACGCGGGCCGGGCACGCTTCCCGGCCACGAGCGCCTTGACGGACGCCCGATAGTCACACAGCAGCGGAGCGCGGCCGACACGGATACAGGGCCGGCGCGCCGACGCGGCCGAGATGCGCCGGCCGCGCCTGAACGAAAGGCGCGGCCGGGCGTAGAGCAGCGCCCGGACCGCAAGCGCAAAGCGACGCGGATCGTGATGCACGGGCGTGGCGGATCGCACGCGATCGGGCGAGAACAGGGTGACCTCGACGGGCTGCAGCCCCATGCGCCGTACGCGCTGCCTGTCGAGATAGATCGGGCGCTTGCCTTCCAGCGCGTAGTTCCGAAGGACGCTGCCCGGAACCTGTTCCAGATTGGCGCTGAGCACGATTTGAAACAGGCCGTCCGCGCCGCCGGGCACGTTCTGATCGTAGGCCTCGATCAGTTCGGAGACGCGAAAGCCGCGCTTCTCGCTGCGCAGCGAGATATCGGTCTCGCCTTCCTGAATCCAGAAATTGGCGCCAAGAACCTTGAGCGCGCGCCGGTTCGCCCGAATCGCCTCCGCGACACGCGGCAACTGGAGGACGGGCACGATGCTCGTGTAGAGGCTGCCGGGCGCGAGGATGATCAGGTCGGCCTCGCGAACCGCGGCGAAGATCGCGGCGCTGGCCGCCGGGTGGCGGACATAGAGGGAGTGTACACGCTGCACGGGGAACCCGCGGCGGGCGTAGGCCGACTTGTCCTGCCCCACGACTTCCACGCCATTCGCGTAGCGCATGGCCAGTTGACCCGGCGTGGCCGTGGCCGGGTGCAGCCTGCCCGGCGGCGCGCCAATGGCGCGTGCCACGTGGTCAAGCCCCGCTCGAACGTGCCCGAGGCCCGGCACGCGGTCCGTACGGTTGCCGGCGGCCCGGAAAACCGCTGCCGTCAGAAGCAGGTTGCCCAACGCGTGCCCGGCCGGCGGAATGGTGGGGCCACCCCCCCGGGGGCATAGCGCGGTGCCGAGTTCCCGCAGCAGGCTCGCCAGCGGCTTCGGGCACACCCGGCGCAGCGCGGCGGGCGCCACGCGCAGCGGATCCGCCAGCATCGACCAGTCTCGCGTGTTCGCGGGGAACCGGAAATTGAAGAGGTGATGGACAAGCCGGACGACGGTGGCGGCCCCGGCCGCATTGAGCGAATAGGCCGCCTGGACCCTCTCGGTCAGGATCAGAGAAAGACAGGACTTGCGGACATCGCCGATGGCAATCATGGGCAGTTCCTGCAGGAGCCGGCCGGAGGAACGGCCGTCATCGGTGGTGCACACCACGACCTGCAGGTGCGGAAACACCTGCTTCAGGCCGACGGAGGGGTTGTCGGGCCAGTCGGGCAACTGGCAATTGCCGCCCACGACCGTGGACAACCCGGTCCCGCCCCCGAAAATCACGGCGCGCGTGTCGCGGCAGTCGAACGCGAGCGCCTTCGCCGCCAGCTGCTCCTGGCCCGGCCCGGACGCCGCGCCGCCCCGGCCGTTGACGACCGCCTCCACGAGACGCTCGATGTCGAACGGAGCGTGGCGGCGTCCGGCGCCTGTTCCTGCGCGCCCGCCCCGGTTCGATACGCGGTGTTTGGCGTTCACCCTGCTACTCCTCGCGACTCCTCGTGAAAGCGACATTCCGTCCAGGACGGCGTATCCGCCCGCCGACCCGGCAGCAAAACGGGTCGCGCTCATAGTACCAGCATACAGTCGCCATAGCTATAGAAACGATACTGTTCGCGAACCGCCTCCTGATAGGCGCGCAAAATCAACTCGCGCCCCGCGAAAGCGCTCACGAGCATGATCAGCGTCGAGCCGGGCAAGTGGAAATTCGTCAACAGCGCATCGACGATTCGGAAGCGAAAGGGCGGATAGATAAACAGCGACGTGCTTCCCGCCGACGGCGAAAGCCGCCCGGATTCGGCCCCCACGGTCTCGAGCACGCGCACGGTGGTTGTGCCCACCGCCACGATTCTGGGCGCGGAGCGCCCGGGCGGCCGGGGTTCCGCTCGCGCGCGGATGACGGCGTTCAGCCGCTCGGCCGTCTCGGTGCCAAGCGTGTAGCGTTCGGGTTCCATCACATGCTCTTCCACGCGCACGGCCGTAACCGGCCGGAAGGTTCCCAGCCCGACGTGAAGCGTAACGGCCGAGCGGGAGACGCCGCCCGCCTCGAGCTCGGCGAGCAGTTCAGGCGTGAAATGCAGCCCGGCCGTCGGCGCCGCGATCGAGCCGGGCCGTGCGGCGTAGACCGTCTGATAGCGTTCTCGGTCGAGCGCCGTCTGCCGGGCGAGGGCCTCGCGCGGGGGAAGCGGCCCGTCCGCACGCACGCGATCCGGACCTGCGCGGGAGTAGTTCCGCCTGATGTACGGGGGCAGAGGGGGAACGCCCTCCTCCTCCAGCACATCCAGCACGGACCGGTCACTGCGGAGGGTCAGCGACACAGTCCCGTTGGCGTGCCGGCCCAATACGGTCGCCTCAATCTTGCCGCCGGCCAGCGCCAGATCCGTTCCCGTGCGCAGCCGCCGGGACCCGCGCGAGAGGGCGGTCCAGACACCGGGCTCGGACTCCGCCAGCAGCAGCAGTTCGACCCGGCCTCCGGTGGTCTTCTTGACTCCGAACACCCTGGCAGGGATCACCCGCGAGTCATTCACGACGAGCACATCGCCCGCACACAGATAGCCGGGCAGATCGCGAACCCGGGCATGGTGAAACCGGCCGGCCGGCCTGTCGACCACCATCATGCGGGCCTCCGAGCGTACGGAAGCCGGTTGCTGGGCAATCATCTCGGGCGGCAACAAGAAGTGAAAGTCCGCTGTTTTCATACGTAACCGCATGCTCCGGCGCCCGGAGGAATCTGATTTGGCGCCTTGACAAGCTAAGAAGCATACCCTATTTTATGGCGTTTAGGAAGAGCCTAGCAGGCAGCCGTGGTTCGAGGTGGCATCCCGCCAGATAAGCGTCGGGCGGCCGTTTCCGGGGGGATGGCTTCGCGGCAAGAACGAAGAAGGAGACTGCTTAAATGAGTAAGATGCTACGCAAGGCAGGGTGGAAAGGGTTTACGCTGGTCGAACTGCTCGTCGTCATCGCTATTATCGGGATCCTCGCGGGCATGATGTTTCCGGCGGTCAGGCGGGTGCGGGAGAATGCGCGCCGGGCAAACTGCATTGCCAATCTGAAGCAGATCGGGACGTTCCTGCAGCTCTATGCCAACGATCACCGGGAACGTTTCCCGGAGTCCTTCACGAACCTGGCGGCATACGTTCACTCGGAAGAGTCCGAAATCTTTATCTGCCCCAGCATCCGGAACCAGCAGGAAGTGGCCGAAGATGTGGCCCGGATGGAGAAGGAAAACTGCAGCTACAACTACTGGGAAGGCCTGGATCAGGCGACTCCGGGCAACAAGCTGATGGCCTGCGACCGCAACGGGCCCGACGCGAGCGCGACGGGACCGGACGGCTGGGGCGGCAACCATGTCCCCGGCAGTGCGCAGGGCGGCCACATTCTCTTTGTGGGCAGCCACGTGAAATGGTATCCCGTCGGGAGCGGCGAAGACGAGCTCAGCGACGACGCCTGGTCCACAAACGGGATTCTGGCTCAGCCGTGGCAATCCGTCGATCAGTGGGCTGACCCGAAGCCCTAGCCGGGCGAGCCTTCGGCCAGAGGGAACTCAGGAACTCGGGTCCCGCAAGCTTCTGCTTGCTCCGCGGCCCGGCGCAGCCCTTCCACCCATGTTTCTCTCTGACGGTCTCTCGCTTCCCGAACGCCGAACGCGGGTTTCCCCCTCGTCCGAAATTGGGGTTGTGCTGGCGGCAAGTTCTGTTATCATGACCGGAAAGCGAGCGGATGCCCGTGCACCGAAAATCCACGCGTTTGCGCGCGTGGATTTTCGGTGCACGGGCAGGCCGGTCATCCGGGCCGGCGAGGGCGAGACGATGGAACGTATGCACGGACGGGACGCGGACAATTTCTGGTACGCCGTGAACAACACGGAAATCGTGCTCATGCCCTCCCGCCAGCTCGAGACGTTCGGCAGCACGGTGTTCAACTACTACATGGTCAGCGAGTTGATGGACTCGATCGACCAGGTGCGCGTGCGCGAAGGGCAGGTCAAGGCGGAGCGGCCGAAAGTGATCACGCCCGCCTCGTACGCCAAGTTGCTGCTGGACGGTTTCGGCGACGAAGCGCGGCAGTTCATCGAATGGATCCGCACCAACCGCAAGGACCTGCGCATCCTGCAGTACGGCTTCGCGATTCGCAAGGAGGAAATCACCGAACAGGTCTACCGCGATCACCTCAAGACGGTTGTCGACCGGGTCCGCCGCTACGTGACGCAGAAGAACGATCCGCTCAGTGCCGTCGTCGTCGGGGTCGACAATCCCTGGGAGGTCTGCATCCTGAAGCTGCTGGTGGAGATTATCGGGGAGTCGATGCCGACCAATGTGGGCGACCTGGACCGGCGCCAGATGTTCTCGGACACGGGCGGTGTCCCGCGGGCCGTTCGCCGCGAGATCGAAGCCGCGTTCACCGCGGCCCGGAAGGATGCGTCGCGGGTCAAGGAACTGGGCCGGCTGCTGCAGAGCCACGATGTGTTCGAGGAGTACGAGGACCGGTTCTTCGCGCTGATTCGCTCGCGTCAGAAGTAGAGCCGAACCGGGGCGTGTGCGCATGAGTATGACGATCACCGAAAAGATCCTGGCCCGCGCGGCGGGCAAGCGGCAGGTTCAGCCGGAAGAGAACATCTGGGTCTCGACGGACATCCTGCTGACGCATGACGTTTGCGGGCCCGGCACGATCGGCGTGTTCCAGCGCGAATTCGGCCGGGAGGCCAAGGTCTGGGACCCGGACAAGGTCGTCATCATACCCGACCATTACATTTTCACGCAGGACGAAAAGGCGCGGCGCAATATCGACATCCTGCGCGAATTCGTCGCCGAACAGGGGTTGGCGCACTACTACGACGTGGGCACGCCGGCCTACAAGGGCGTGTGCCATGTGGCGCTCGCGCAGGAGGGCTACGTACGGCCCGGCACGGTGATTTTCGGAACGGACTCCCACACGTGCACGCACGGTGCGCTGGGCGCGTTCGCCTCGGGGATCGGCAACACGGACGCGGGTTTCATCATGGGGACGGGAAAGCTGCTGGTCAAGGTGCCGCAGACGATGCGGTTCCGGCTTACGGGGGAGAAACCGGCCTACGTGATGGGCAAAGACATCATCCTGCGAATCATCGGTGATATCGGCACCGACGGCGCCACCTACCGCGCCATGGAGTTCGGCGGCGAAGCCGTCGCCCGCCTCTCGGCCGAAGAACGCATGACGATCTGCAACATGGCGGTGGAAGCCGGCGCCAAGAACGGGATCGTGGAGCCGGACGAGACCACGTTGGACTACCTCAGGGGCCGCGCCCACAAATCGATCGAGCTGGTTCGCGGCGACGCGGACGCGCGGGTGGAAAGCGAAGCGCACTACGATGTCGCGACGTTCGAGCCCTGCGTCGCCGAGCCGCATTCGCCCGGCAACTACGCCCCCGCCTGGCAGCGTACCCACATCAAGCTCGACAGGGCCTATATCGGCTCGTGCACGGGCGGCAAGCTGACCGATTTCGCGGCGGCCGCCCGCATTCTCAACGGGCGCAGCGTGAGCATCGACACGTATCTGGTCCCGGCCACGCAACAGGTTTCCGACGCGCTCGCAACGGAGCAGATCGACGGCAAAGCCTTGGCGGACATCTTCCGCGAGGCCGGCTGCCGGGCGCCGGCGCCGCCCTCGTGCGCGGCATGCCTGGGCGGACCGGTCGACACCTTCGGGCGGACGCACGGGCAGGAGGTTGTCATCAGTACGACGAATCGCAATTTCATCGGGCGGATGGGTTCCAAGGAGGCGCCGATCTACCTGGCGTCTCCGTTGACGGTGGCGGCCTCCGCCGTCACGGGGCACATCACCGACCCGCGGGACTTCATGACGTGAGAAAAGAGAAACGGCGCATCATCCGGGGCAAGGTCTACGTGTTGGGCGACAACATCGATACCGACCAGATCATCCCTGCTCAGTACCTGAATCTCGTCCCGACGATTCCTGAAGAATACAGCAAGCTCGGCTCCTACGCGCTGAGCGGGCTGCCGGACACCCACGCTCCGTTCATCGCGCCGGGGGCATCCGCCTCCCCCTACACGATCATCGTGGCGGGCCGGAATTTCGGATGCGGATCGTCCCGCGAACACGCGCCGGTCGCCCTCGGTGCGGCCGGCGTGGAGGCGGTGGTTGCGGAGTCGTACGCGCGCATCTTCTTCCGCAACGCGGTCTCAACGGGCGAAGTCTTCCCCTGCGAGAGCGCCGAGCGGCTGTGCGAGATCTTCACCACCGGCATGGACGCGGAGATCGACCTCGACGCCGGCCGCATCGTGGAAGAGCACTCGGCGAGCAGTTTCGCGCTCAAGCCGCTGGGCGCGGTTCGACCGGTGATCGAAGCAGGCGGCCTCTTCGAATACGCGCGTGCCGCGGGCATGATCGGCGGGAAAGGCTCGGTCGCAATCCCGCGGGAGCGACGTGCGCGGATTGTCGCGCTGGCCAACCAGAAGGGCGGCGTGGGCAAGACCACAACCGCCGTCAACCTTGCCGCCTGCCTGGCGGACGCCGGACGGCGCGTGCTGCTCATCGATCTCGACCCCCAAGCCAGCGCGACGAGCGGACTGGGCGTGGCCAAGGAGGCAGGCACCAGCGTCTACAAGGCGCTCCTCGGCGAGGTGCGAATGGAAGACCGGATCATTCCGGTCCCGGACCGCGGCCTGGACATGATTCCTTCCGAGGTCGATCTGGCCGGGGCCGAGGTCGACGTGGCCCGTTCCGACCGCTATCTGCACCGGCTCCGAGACGCGCTGCTGCCGGTGCTCGGCAGCCGAGACTACGATTTCGTGATTCTGGACTGCCCGCCGTCGCTCGGAATCCTCACCATGAACGCCCTGGCCACGGCCGATGCGCTCGTCATTCCCGTCCAGTGCGAGTATTACGCGCTGGAAGGGCTCAGCATCATGACACAGCTGGTGCAGCAGATGCGGTCGAGCGGCACGAACCCGGATCTGGAACTGGAAGGAATTCTCATGACGATGTACGACGCGCGTACGAACCTTGCCCACCAGGTCGTGCGCGAGGTGCGTAAACACCTCGGACGCCTCGTCTACAAAACGGTCATCCCCCGCAGCGTGCGGCTGAGCGAAGCGCCGAGCCACGGCCTGCCGGCCGGCGCCTATGACCGGCACTCCACGGGCGCGAAGGCCTATTACCGCTTCGGCAAGGAATTCATGAAGCGCAGCAGACACGCGCGCGCAAAAGCCTGAACCGTCACGCACCGGCCTCCGCCGCGGCCGCCAGGCGGGCCTTCGTTTGCTTCTTCAGCCTCTTGAGCCGCCCGGCCATGCCGATCTTCGTCACCGCCGACATGCGATCCACGATCAGCACCCCGTTCAAGTGGTCGAGTTCATGCTGAATCGCACGCGCCAGAAACCCCTTGGCGTACAGCGACTGTTCCTTGCCCTTCAGGTCCGTGAAACGAACGGTGACATCCGTCGCCCTGGCGATCGACGCGAACAGCTCCGGGAAACTGAGACACCCTTCGTCACGGACCTCCCGGCCGCTGCGGGCCGTGATTTCGGGGTTGACCAGCACCAGCGGCATGGGCACACCGGGATTCTGCCTCTGGCCGGAGGATTCGTCCGTGTCCATCTTGGCGGGCAAGTCGACCACGCAGACGGCTTCCGTCCGTCCGATCTGCTGGGCGGCCAGGCCGACGCCATTGGCGGCATGCATGGTCTCCACCATGTCCTGGGCCAACTGGCGCAGCCCGTTGTCCACGCTGGCCACGGGCGCGGACGGCGTCCGCAGAATCGGGTCTCCGTACGTGCAAATCCGGTAGTTCACAACCGCTCCCTGGCAGGCAGCCCTTCAGGCCTCAGTCACACGACTCCGCTCACCTGCTTGGTCGCATCACCCGCGCGTTACCTTACGGCCTGCGTGCACGGTCCGCCGCGGCACACGGCCGTCGGGTCTCCGCTGCGCGGCCGGTTTCCGCTATCATGAACCTCCACCGCAGGGTGTCAAGGGGGAAACGGCACCGGCATACGCCCCCCGAGGCGGAGGCTGATGTAATCGCTTGACGAAAGACGCCGGGATTCCGTAAGGTGAGAGCCTATCTTCTTCCGGGTTCGCAGGTGAATTCCCCGAGTATTCAGGTACACAGGCATGGCATCACAGACACCGCAGGAGACGCCGGCACCCGCAGAAGATCTGGAACCGGCGGCGGAATCCACGCGTTTCTTCTCTGTCACGGACTGGGCTGCCTTCGGGACCGCCTCCGTTGCGGCATTCGCCTGGTACCTCTACACGCTCGCCCCGACTGTCACCCTTGAGGATTCCGGCGAGCTGGTCGTGGCCTCCCGATACCTGGGCGTGCCGCACCCCCCGGGCTATCCGATCTGGACCATTCTGTCGTGGTTCTTCCAGTGGGTCTTCAGCTTCGTGCCCTACCGCGGCTATCCGAACCCGGCTTGGGGCGTGAACCTGATGTCCGCTTTCTTCGGTGCGCTGGCAGCGGGGATTACGGCGATGCTGGTGAGCAGCTCGGCGGCGGCGATGCTCGACCACATGCAGGAAGTCGTGCGGTCCCTGGACCGCACGACCAAGGCGCTGATCTGCTGGGGGGCGGCGGTCGCCTGCGGCCTGCTGTTTGCGTTCACGCCGGGGTCGTGGTCGCAGTCGGTCATCGCGGAAGTCTACAGCCTGAATTCTTTCTTCCTGGCGCTCATCCTGCTGCTCACCTACATGTGGATGCGCCGTCCGGATCACGTCGGGTACCTGTTTGTCGCCGCGTTCGTTTTCGGACTGGGCATGACGAATCACCAGACGCTGGGCGTTATTCTCCTCGCGCTCGGCGTGGCGCTGCTGCTGCGCGATCTGTCGCTGTTTCGCGATATGGCACTTGTCGGCAGCGTCTTCCTCGTCGGGCTGACACTCCAGCGGCTCGGCGACACGCCCCGTGTGGCGCAATTGACGCTGGAGCCGGCAGACGGCGTGTTCTACGGCGTGGTGTTCCTCGTGCTGATGCTGCTGTGTTTCCTCATCTCGATCCGGTGGCGCGAGGAAACGGTGACGGTCGTGCTGGTGCTGATCCTGCTTGGCTGTCTGGGGATTTTCGCGCTGAAGACGATGCGGCTGCCGCCGATCAAGGCGCTGAACGACACGGTGCCCTGGCGCCTGTACGCCCTGGCGCTGGTGGGCCAGCTCGGTATCGTCTGGGTACTCGCCTTCTTCCTGCCGAAAGGCCGGACGTTTGCGGCCGTGGTGACCGTTGTCGAGCTGATGCTCGTGGTCCTGCTGGGCCGCGGCGCGCTGCACGGGCTGGTCCATCCCACCTCCCCTTGGTTCTACTTCTACCTGATCGTGCTCAACTTCCTCGTCCTGGCGCTGGCGTACTTCCTGCTGCCAAAAGGCAAGACGGTTGCCCTGGTCGTTCTCCTGGCCGAACTGGGCCTGGCGTTCTATTTGTACCTGCCGATCGCCTCCGAACAGAACCCGCCGATGAATTGGGGCTACCCGCGCACCTGGGACGGGTTCAAGCATGCGATCAGCCGCGGGCAATACGAGAAGATCTCACCGGCACAAGTCGTCTCCAGTCTCTTCCTGGAACAGATTGGCACGTACCTGCGCGACTTGCGGGTTCAATTCACGTTGATGGTCGCGCTGGTCGGCTTCCTGCCGTTCACCGCCTGGCGGATCAAAGCGGGGAATCTGCGCATCAAGGCCTTCTACGTGGCGCTGGCGCTGGCGCTCGTCGCGTGTTTCTTCATTGGGGTCGAAGAACTCGGGGAAACCGGCGCCGAAACCGGCGGCGGCGGCGACGGGATTGTGACGGTCTACAAGTCGCTCACCGGGCTGGTAATCATCCTGCTTGGTCTGGGCTTTCTCGCCGCGCTGATCCGGGAGCTGTGGGATCTGGCGCGCAAGCTCGGCGACAACCAGGGCACGCCCCTGCACGAGAAGATCACCATCGGCGTCGTCCTGGTGCTCGCCGCCATGGTCTTCCTGGCCGGGTCCGTCTTTCTGGTGGCCAAGCTGATGGACAGGGAGGTGGATATCCCGGCCCCGCAGAAGGTCTTTCTGATCAGCGTCGTGCTGGGCCTTTGGTTCGTGGCCGCCGGGCTGGCCTGGCTGCTTCGGGCGGGCCTCTTCGAGATGGAAACCGACCGTGCCGCCGAGAAGTGGCTGCTCGTCACCGTCGCGGCGTTCGTGGCGCTGAGCTTTGTGCTGGTCGTGTTCATCAACCCCAAGCAGGACATTCAGTCGCAGTTCATCAACCGCGTCTTCTTCATTCAGTCACACGGCGTCTACGCCCTGTGGATCGGCTACGGGATCGTCCTCGCCCTGGCGTTCATCCACGCCCTGCTCAAGGTAGACGCGCTGACCCGCGCGATGGCCATCCTCACCGCCGTCGTGGCACCAATGCTGCCGATCTGGACCAACCAGACGAACGAATCCTTGATCCGCACGATCGGCGGGGCGGAACAGAACGGGCACAGCTTCGGGTGGCAGTTCGGCCACTACCAGCTCTGCGGCGCTAAAGCCATCACCGAGGAACTCGCGCCGGGCGAAGACCCGCTGCCAAACCCGGCCTTTCCGCCGGAAATGGAACCGAACGCCGTGTTCTTCGGGGGGACAGACCCGGGCCGGTTCGTGCCAACCTATCAAATCTACTGCCCCCAGGACCGGCCAGACGTGTTTCTCATCACGCAAAACGCGCTCGCCGACAATACGTACATGGGCGTCATGCGCGACCTCTACGGCGACCAGATCTGGATCCCCTCCGTTCGCGACAGCAACAATGCGTTCAAGGAGTATGTCGAGGACGTCAAGGCCGGCCGCATCCCGCCCAGCGCGGACGTCAAGATCCAGGACGGGCGCGTGAGCGTGCAGGGCGTACAGGGCGTAATGCGGATCAACGGGATTCTCGCCAAGATGATCTTCGAGCACAACAAACACCGGCACGCCTTCTACGTCGAGGAGAGCTACGTCATCGACTGGATGTACCCCTACCTCACCCCGCACGGGCTGATCATGAAGATCAACGCCGAAGAGCTTCCCGAACTGCCGGCGGAAATCGTGAACAACGACCGCGCGTTCTGGGACTGGTACGTGAAGCGGTTGACAGGCGACGAGGAGTTCAACCGCGATGTGGTCGCGCGCAAGACGTTTTCGAAACTGCGCGGCGCCATCGCCGGGCTCTACGTGTTCCGCGGCATGTACCGCGAGGCCGAACAGGCGTTCCAGCAGGCCAGAGACCTCTACCCGCTCAGTCCGGAAGCCAACTTCCGGCTGGCCGACCTGTACATGCGGGAGCGGCGCTATCCGGACGCGGAAAAGTTGATCAGGGCGTTCATCGTGTCGGATCCGCTCAACGACAAGGCCGTCGGCTTCTACGACCAGATTACGAACACGGCGGCCGTGCACGAGCGCCGCCGCGAGATCGAAACGGAGCTCCTTTCGAAGGGCAAGGCGAACATCGAGAAGGTGCTCGAGCTGGCGGAGATCTATCGCAAGACGAACCGGAAGCAGAAGTTCTTCGGCCTGACGCAGAACATGCTCAACAGCACGGGGACGCCGCCGCAGGTCTATCTCCAGATTGCGCGGATGTATGCCGCCGAACGCCGCCCGGATCTGCTGAGCATCGCCCTGCGGCGCTACCTGACACGCGTGCCGTACGACGCCAACGTCTGGCGCGATCTGGCCGCCATCTCGATCGTCCTGAACCGGCCCGACGACGCGATCAAGGCGCTGGAGAAAGCGGTCGAGTTCGGCGGCGACGCGCTGCGGAAGGAACTGCCGGCCGACAAGCGCTTCGAGTCGCTCCGCGCACGTGCAGACTTCCGCCGGCTGGTCGGCGCGCAGGGCTGATCGGCACGCTTGTCCTCCCCCGCACGCGGGGCCCGAAAAAAGAAAAAAGTCTTTTCTTTTTTGACCTGGCGCCTATTGTAGTGTTTATGAGCGCCTCGCCTTTCGTTCACCTTCACGTTCACACCACCTACAGCCTGCTGGACGGCGCGTGCCGCCTCGACGACCTGATCGACAGCTGCCTGAAGAGCAACATGCCCGCCATCGCGATGACCGATCACGGCGTCATGTACGGCACGATCGAGTTCTACGAGGCGGCGCGGGAGAAAGGGGTCAAACCGATTCTCGGCTGCGAGGTCTACGTCGCACGCGGCGCGCATACGGACCGGGAGACGGAACGGGGCAAGGCCCCGGCGCATCACCTGGTGCTGCTCGCCGAAAATGACGAGGGTTACCATAACCTGATCAAACTGGTGAGCAAGGCCCATCTGGACGGCTTCTACTATAAGCCACGCATCGACAAGGAACTGCTCGCGGCGCATCACAAGGGGCTGATCGGCCTCTCGGCCTGCCTCAAAGGGGAAATCGCCGAGAGCCTCACGGCGCTCGACCCCGGCGGCGCGCTGGAGGCGGCGGGTGAGCTGTCGGACATCCTGGGCAAGGGCAATTTCTTCCTGGAACTGCAGGACCACCAGATGCCGGAGCAGCGGCTGGTCAACATCGGGCTGTTCGAACTGCACGAGAAGACCGGCCTGCCGCTGGTGGCGACTAACGATGTGCACTATCTGAAACGCGAGCACGCCGCCGCGCACGAAGTCCTGCTCTGCCTGCAGACCCAGACGAAGCTGAGCGATCCGAACCGGATGACCTACCCCTCCGAAGAGTTCTACCTCAAGTCCGGCGCGGAAATGACGGACCTGTTCAAGGATTTCCCCAACGCCCTCTCTCACACGCTGGACATCGCGCATCGCTGCACCGTCGAACTGCGGCTGCACGAACTGCACTTCCCGACATTCCGGGTGCCGAACGGCAGCGACCAGAAATCGTACCTGGTGGAGCAGTGCCGACACGGCCTGCAACGCCGGTACGGAATCGAGAACATCGACGCCCCGAAAGACGAGCGGGAACGCGGGATCGTGGAGCGATTCCAGTATGAGTTGCACGTTATCGAAAAGACGGGGTTCGTCAACTACTTCCTCGTCGTGTGGGATTTCGTGCGCTTCGCGCGCGAGCACCATATCCCCGTCGGGCCCGGCCGCGGTTCGGGGGCCGGCAGCGTGCTCGCCTACGCGCTCGGCATCACGAACATCGACCCGCTTCGCTACAACCTGTTCTTCGAACGGTTTCTGAACCTGGAACGGCCGAAACCGCCGGACTTCGACATCGACTTCTGCCAGACACGGCGCGGCGAAGTGATCGAGTACGTGAAGGAGAAGTACGGGCGGGAGAACTGCGCGCAGATCATCACGTTCGGCTCGCTGGGCGCAAAGACTGTGATCCGCGATGTCGGCCGCGTGCTCGAAATCCCGTACGACGAGTGCGACAAGCTGGCCAAGATGGTGCCCGAAGATCCGAAGATGACCCTGAACCTGGCCATGGAACAGAACCCGGAGTTCAGCAAGGCCTACGAGAATGACCCGAACGCGAGGCGCATTCTGGATTACGGCTTCGTGCTGGAGGGCCTCTTCCGCAACCAGGGCACGCATGCGGCGGGCGTCGTGATCGGCGAGAAGCCGCTCACGGAAATCATCCCGCTCACCCGTGATAAAGACAAGCAGGCGGTGACGCAGTTCACCATGAAGCCCATCGCCGAGGTGGGCCTGCTGAAGATGGATTTCCTCGGGCTGAAAACGCTGACGGTCATCCAGGAGTGCGTCGATCTCGTCCGCCGCCGGCACGCGCTCGAACTGGACATCGACGCCCTGCCCATAGACGATTCGCCGACGTTCGAACTGCTGCGGCGCGGTGACACGATCGGCGTGTTCCAACTGGAAAGTTCCGGGATGCGGGACCTGATCCGCCGTATTGGGCTGGACAGAATCGAAGACCTCATCGCCATGATCGCTCTGTACCGGCCCGGCCCGATGAATATGCTCGACGACTACGTCAACCGCAAGGCCGGCCGCGTCAAGATCGAGTACGATCACCCCTCCCTCGAGCCGGTCCTGCGGGAAACGTTCGGGATCCTGCTTTACCAGGAGCAGGTCATGCAGGCCGTCCAGGTCCTGGCCGGCTACACGCTCGGGCAGGCCGACATCCTGCGCGAAGCGATGGGCAAAAAACGCATCGAAATCATGGAGCAGCAGCGCCCCGTGTTCCTTGAAGGCTGCAAGCAGAAGCACAAAATCCCGGCAGCCAAAGCCGAAAAGATATTCGAGAACATCAACCGGTTCGCCGGCTACGGCTTCAACAAGGCGCACAGCACCGCCTACGCGATTGTCGCCTACATCACCGCCTACCTCAAGGCGCACTACCCCGAGGAGTTCATGGCCGCCCTGCTCTCCTCCGAAATGGGAAACGCCGACAAACTGCCCGTCTTCATCGCCGAAGCCAAGGAGATGGGGCTCGAGATTCTCTGCCCGGACATAAACGAGAGCGGCGTCCGGTTCACGCCCCTGGACAAGGCGATCCGGTTCGGGATGGCCGGCATCAAGAATGTGGGGGAAGGCGCGGTCGAATCGATCGTGGGCGAACGCGAAGCGAACGGGCCGTTCAAAGGGTTCATGGATTTCTGTTCCAGACTCGACACGCAGGCGGTGAACAAGAAGGTTATTGAGAGCCTGATCCGATGCGGCGCGTTCGATTCGTTCGGCATCCACCGCAACCGCCTGTTGCAGGGCGTCGATTTCGCATTGACCCGCGCCGCCGTCTCGCAGCGCGACCGCCAGAGCGGCCAAGGCAGCCTTTTCGCCATGCTGGGCGAAGACGCCACGAAGCCGCAGGACAGCGAACTGCCGAAGTGCAAGCCGGCCCACGAGAACGAACTGCTCGCGGCGGAGAAGGAACTGCTCGGGGTGTACATGAGCGGCCACCCTCTCGCGCAGCACGTAGGCCTGCTGAAGCGCTATTCGCTGACGGCCATATCCGGGCTGGGCGAAATGGAAGACCGCACCAGCACGCGTATGGGCGGCATCATCGCCAAGCTCCACCGTAAGATCACTAAGAACAAGGATGCCATGGCGATCATCGAACTGGAGGACCTGGACGGAAGCGCGGAGGTCATCGTCTTCCCGGACGCCTATCAGCAGTACGGCGCCTCCCTGCAGAAGGACCAGGCGCTGCTCGTGTGCGGCGAACTCTCGCTGAAAGACGACCGCCCAAAAATCGTCGCCGCAGAACTGTACCCGCTCAAAGACGCCCCGAAGTACTTCGCCCAGCGGCTGAGTATCCACATCCCGGCCGCCAACCTGGAAAACGGCAAGCTCGAACGCGTCCGGACGCTGTTACGCGCCAATCCCGGCCCGACACCCGTCGTGATCTGCCTGCAGTTCCCCGGCGGCCAGAAGGTGTTCATGGACACGGACAAGTCGTTCTGCGTGTACGCGTGCGAAGAGATGGTCCGGGAAGTGGAGCACTGTCTGGGCGAGAACAGCGTCTACGTGTGGGTCAACAGCAACCCGTACTATAAGCCGAGTTCACAGAACCGGTGGCGACGCAACCGCAACGGCCGCAACAACGCGCGTCAGCCGGCCCCCGCCCGCTAGCCCGCATGACGCACGAGGATCGTGCCATAAGCGGGCTAGCCGCGCAGTTCCACGAGGTGCTGGTTCATCTCGCGGCAAGTCCGGGCAACCTGTTCGAACTCCCGCTCCAGCGCGGCGACGCGCTGGCGCGCATCGTCCGCAAGTTCGCGCTCCTTCGCCAACCGCTCTTCCAACTCCCGGACTCGCTCCTGGGCGGCCCGCTCCGCCTCGTCGCGCAGCGCCAGGATCGCCGCCTGCTCCTTCTCCCTCAACGCCAACTGCCGGAAGAGCACGTCGTAGCTGCGTTCGAGCGCTTCGTACGCATTCTGCAGCGTGAGTTCCTGTTCCTTCATCTGCAGGATCTGCCGGCGCAGATCGTCGGGTTCCTCACGCACAGCCTGCCGGAGTTCCTCGTAGTTGCCGCGCACCCGTTTCAAATCCAGCCTCATCTGCTCCAGCTCCGCCATGTTCGCCGCGCCTTCCCGGCGCAGATCGCGGAGCTGGTGCTGCAGATCTTCGTTCTCCTTCGTCCAGCGCGCCTGCCCCTTTTCGTAAAGCGACCTCCATTTGGTGATTTCCTTGCGGATCGTCCACGCGTCCGCGTTCGCCGCCTCAAGAAAAGCGGCGTCCGGCGCCTCCTCGGGCGCGGGCTCCGGTTCCGACCGGCCCGGCACGCCCCGGGGGGGATTGACGCCGGGCACGGACGCGCCATGCAGCGTCTCGGCCACATCCGGCAAATCGACCGCCTGTATCCAGATCTCACCGTCAGTCGACACTTCGTCGCCCGACTTGATCGTTCCCGCCGTCGCCCACCGGCATATCTCGTCCACTTCGACGGGGTCCGATACGCTGCCGTCCGTTCGCTTTACGTACCATTTCATCTTGTCTCGGGCTCGATTCTATATACCCACCCGATCCGGATCAACTCAAATCCGAACGGCGTGGGTCTGGTCGCGCCGGGGCCGGCGGCGCCTACTGCGGAATGAACAGCCGCTGCCCGACCTTCACCCGGTCGGGGTCCTTGAGGTCGTTCGCCTGGATGATGACGCCCACGGTGACCTTGTAGGCCGTCGCGATCTCGGAGAGTGTCTCGCCCGTCTTCACGTCGTGCCAGCACCCGCGCTCATGCCGCGTTTCCGCCTGTGCCTTGCGCAAGTCCTCTATCAGCTTCGCCATCTGGCTGCCCAGTTGCTCGGCCAGCGCCTGCTTGTCTTTCTCGCGCGCCGCCTCGCCGGCCTTGAGCGCCTGCTCCAGTTCGACGAACCGTTCCTGCACGAGCCGGGTCTGGCTCTGCGAGAGACGGGTAAGCTGGTCGCGCAGCGCATCCAGATCCCTGCGCAGGCCGTCCCGTTCCATCTCAAGCCCCTCGATCCGCCCCTCGAGCCTGCGGAACTCCTGCCGTATGGCCGTCTTCTCCGCTTCTTCGCGCATCTCACGGTCGCGCCCGTAGTTGGAGAAGGTGACACAGCCCGACAGCCCGATTGCCATCGCCGCCACGCACAGAGCCGCGGGGCGCGCAAGGCCTCGCCCGCCGGCGACGTCCCATCCTGCCAAGCCGCCATTCCTCCGCGCTTCCGGTCTTCGCTTCTTCATCCCGTCACTCCACTGCAAGTTGCTCATGCATCCATTCATGGGCCAACCGGGAAGGGCCCGGGCGGTCCAGAAATTCGTCGAACGGCTTCTCGTCGCGGGTGGCCGGGAGGGGGCCGTTCACGACCACGGCCGGCACCGGCTCACGCGTATGTGTTCGCCTGGCTATGGGCGTGCGGTGGTCGGTGCAGACAATCAGGCGATACCGTTCGCCCCGCTTCTGAAGCCCCTGCCACATCGGCCCGACGACGGCCTCGTCAAAGCGCTCGATGGCCTGCACCTTGAGATCCAGATCGCCCAAATGCGCGCATTCGTCCGGCGCCTCCACGTGCAGAAAGACGAAGTCGTCCCGGGTCAGGGCTTCCAGGGCGGCCTGGACCTTGCCTGCGTAGTTCGTGTCGATGAAACCCGTCGCCCCGTTGACCGCGACGACACGAAGCCCGGCCAACCGGCCGACCCCCTTGACCAGATCGACGGCGGAAATCACGACACCGTGCAGACCGTATCGTTCCGGATACGAAGGCAACCGCACGGCGCGGCCCTGCCCCCACAGCCAAATCTGGGTCGCCAGGCTCTTGCCTTCGCTCCGGCGCGCCGTGTTCACCGCGTGCCCCGCCAATACCTCGCGCGAGCGCTCCATCAGCGAGCGCACCTCCTCCTGCCGTTGCCCCTCCGGCAAGTGCGGACCGATGGGCTGATCCAGAATGTCGTGCGGAGGCACGGTCCGCAGATCGGTCGGGCCCCCGTCCCAGACCAGCAGGTGGCGATAGCTCACCCCCGTGTGGAAACACAGGCCGTCGCCGCTGAGCGCGGCGTTCAGCGCCTCGATGAGCTTTGAGGCCTCCGGCGTGCCGATGTGGCCCGCCGAGTAGTCCCGCATGGTGTCCCCGTCGATCGTCACCAGATTGCACCGGAACGCAACGTCGGCAGGCGCCAGCTCCAGCCCCTGGCCGGCCGCCTCGAGCGGCGCGCGGCCGGCGTAGTATTTTTTCGGGTCGAACCCGAGCAGACTCAGATTCGCCACGTCGCTGCCCGGCTTCATGCCGGCCGGTGCCGTCGTGATCAGGCAGGTCGTACCCGCCGCGGCCGCCCGCCGCATGTTCGGAATGCGTGCAGCCTGCAGCGGTGTGCGACCGCCCAGGGCGTCCAGCGGATAGTCGCCCATCCCATCGCCGACGAGTACGGCCACCTTCATGCGCTGTCCTTTTGGCCAGCCATTGTACCGGGTGGCGCGCGACGGGTCAAACACAGACGCAAACCCGGACGCGTCGGAATCCGGGGGTGGACGGATGGAAGAGCAAGAACGCCGAAAAGACGAAAGCAGCGCCGCGGGCGAATGCCCGGCGTGCCGGTCGCAGGCTTTTCGGACGGGATCGAGCAGGCCGTTCAGGCGCGCGGCGCGGCGTGGTGGTGATAGGCAAGCATTTTGGCCGCAAGTCGTGCGGCGACGAATTCGCTGGCCACGCTGTCCGGCAGGGGAAACACTTCGACGACGTCCGCTCCGACCACACGGCACTGCTCGAACACGCGGCGCAGCAGCGCCGTCACGCTGTACCAGCCCAACCCGCCGGGTTCGGGAGTGCCGGTGCCGGGAATCAGCGACGGGTCGAACGCGTCGATATCGAAGGAAACATAGACAGCTCCGCTGCAATGGCGGGTGACAGCCGCCATCCAGGCGTCGTCGGGCGCCCGGCAGATATCGGCCGCCCAGTAGACGGGCAAGTTCCGGGCCCGGACGAAGGCGGCTTCTTCCGCGGAGAGGCTGCGCAGCCCGACGTGCACGGTGCGCGCGCCCAGTTCAATCACGCGCCGCGCCACGCAACCGTGGGACAAGCTGTTGCCCCGGAAAACGTCCCGCAGATCGGCGTGCGCGTCCACGTGCAGGACCGTGAGGTCGGCGTGCACCGCCCGGGCCGCCTCCACCAGCGGCACCGTCACTGTATGCTCGCCGCCGATCGAGAGGAGGAAGCGGCGACGGCTGAAGACGGCCGCCGCCGCCGCCCGGATCCGTGCTAGCACGTCGGGCTCGCCGCCCGTCACACAGTCCGGTGCGGGAAGCGTCTGCACACGGAACTCGAACGGGCATCCGAGTTCCTCATCGAAGAGCTCCACCTGCTCGCTCGCCGTGAGGACCGCGGCCGGCCCCCGCGCCGTGCCGTGCGCAAACGACACCGTGCGCTCATAGGGCACCGGCAGCACGGCATACGGCGCGGAGTCGTCCCCCTGCACGGCGGAATTCCTGTCCAGAAACAGGCGCTGCTGCGCACTCATGCCACCCCCCCGCTTCCATCCCTTCCCTGTCTTCCACCGTGTTCGGGCTGCCGCCGTCTCCCGGTTTACTTCTCGAAGTACGTGTACCCGCGCAAACCAGCCTCGTAGGCGGAGAGAATCTCGCGCCGTTCCTGCGCGCTGATACGGCCCTGCCGCACGGCGCGCTCCGCCGAGCGTCTGACGCGCGTGAGCATGTCGCGCGGGTCATACTCGACGTACGAAAGCACTTCGGCCACGGTGTCGCCTTCGATCTCCTGTTCGTACTCGATCTCATCGTTCTCGCCGACACGCACGTGCAGCACGTTCGTGTCGCCAAGCAGGTTGTGCAGGTCGCCCAGCGTCTCCTGATAGGCGCCGACAAGAAACACGCCCAGATAGTAGTCTTCGTCGCCGACCGGGTGCAGAGGCAAGGCCGTTCCCGTTTCCTGCCGGTCGATGAAACGGTCGATCTTGCCGTCGGAGTCGCACGTGATGTCGGCGAGGACCCCGAGCCGCGTCGGCCGTTCATTGAGCCGGTGAATGGGCATGACGGGAAAGATCTGGTTGATCGCCCAGGAATCGGGCAGCGACTGGAAAACGCTGAAGTTGCCGTAGTAGACGTCGGCAATCGCGGCCTGCAGCCCTTCCATCTCGTCGGGAACACGCGTCCGGTCCCGCAGTTCGGTGGCGATTCTGCCGATGATATGCCAGAAAACCGTTTCGCCCAGCGCGCGTTCCCGCAACGGAACGTAGCCGTGCATGAACAGCGTGCGCAGTTCGTCGCGGTAGTAGACGGCATCGTGATACGCTTCCTGCAGGTTGCGCCCCGTGAAGTTGCCGGCCACCCACATCAGGTTCTGCAGCATCTCGCTGGAACCGTCCGGCAGCTTGTCGGGAATGCTGTGCGGTTCGAACCGGCTGACGTCCAGCACGTCGAACACCAGCACGGAATGATGCGCCACCGTCGCCCGCCCGGACTCGCTGACGATGGTCGGGTGCGGAATGCCGGCCTGGTCGGTGGCACTCATGATGGCTTCGACGATGTCGGCGGCGTATTCCCGCGTCGTATAGTTGCGGCTGCTCGGCGAGTTGGTCTTGGACCCGTCATAGTCGACGGCCAGCCCGCCGCCCACATTGAGGTAGCCCATGGCGGCGCCCTCCGCCGCCAGTTCCACGTAGAAACGGCAGGCTTCGCCGATCCCGATCCGCAGCCTGCCGATGTCCGAGATCTGGCTGCCCAGGTGATAATGCAGCATCTGGAGGCTGTCCAGCATCCGCTCGTTGCGCAGGCATTCGATCAGATCGATGATCTGCGAAGCGTTCAGACCGAACTTGCTTCTGTCCCCGCAGGACCCGTCCCAGCGCCCGCCGGCCCGGCTCGCGAGCCGGGCGCGGACACCGAGCCGCGGGCTGATGCCGATACGCCGGGCGCGTTCGAGGATGAGATGCAGTTCGCCCGGCATTTCCACCACCAGCATCGTCTGCAACCCCATCTTGAGGGCGAGCAACGCCAGATCGACGAACTCCTCGTCCTTGTAACCGTTGCAGACGATCAGCGCATCGGGGTCCTCCATGTAGGCCATCGCCCCGATCAACTCGGCCTTGCTGCCCGTTTCGAAGCCGTGGTGGAAGCGACGCCCGAACTCCGCCACCTCCTCGACCACCTTCTGCTGCTGGTTCACCTTGATCGGATAGACGCCGCGATACTCGCCCCGGTAGTTCGCCTGCGCGATGGCCCGGCCGAACCCCTCGTAAATCGCGGCGATCCGGGAGGCCAGAATGTCGGAAAAGCGCATGAGCACCGGCGTTTCCAGGCCCCGCTCGCGCAGGCCCGAGACCAGCTCGAGCAACCGAATGCTCACCATCTTCTCTTTGCCCGGCAGGTTCACAATGGCGTCGCCCTGCGGCGAGATGTCGAAATGGTTGAAGCCCCAGTTCCGCACCCCGTACAACTCCGCCGCGTCGTCGCAGGTCCAGATGGCATCGCCTTCCTCGCTCATGGCGCGCTCCCGCTCTCAGCGTTCAGGCCGGCCGCGGCATGCGCAGCCGCTTCATAGACGGCCCGGACGGCAACGTGTTTCGCTTCCGCCAGTGCCACACAATCGTCGTACTCCGGCGAACGCGTGATGACGCGGCCCCGCCACCGGCCGATCTTGACCCGGACCGCACCGTAGGGGGTGTCCACCGACGCGACGTCACGCGCCAGCGTCGTCCGCCTCGCCGGGTATTCCCGCACGCCGAATGTCGTGGTGCCTCGAAAGATCAGGTCGAGCAGGGCCTCGCGCTCCGACGCGCCGCACAGGGCGGTCAGCAGCACGCCCGGCCGCTGTTTCTTCATCTGGATGGGCGTGACGAACACGTCCAGGGCCCCGGCCTTCAGAAGCTTCTCCGTCACGTTCCCGAACAATTCGGGGACGGTGTCGTCCACATTGCATTCCAGCACGAGACATTCGTCCGGCGCCTCGCCCGGCGCCGTCTCCCGGCTCTCAAAGAGGATCGCCCGCAGCAGATTCGGCCTGTCCCGAAGCGCACGGTGCCCGAACCCGTGGCCGACGGCCGTCATGCGGCTGCGCGCCGGCACCGCGTCCATCGAACGCCAGGTCGAGAGCAAGGCCGCTCCGGTCGGCGTGACCAGTTCGTGCGGTTCGTCCGTCTGGACAACGGGAAACCCCTTCAGCAGTTCCACCGTCGCCGGCACGGGTACCGGCAGAACACCGTGCCGGCACCGTGCCGTCCCGCTCCCGAGCGGCAGCGGCCGAACGACGACGGCCTCGACGTGCAGCGCGTCCAGCGCCAGGCAACTGCCGACGATGTCGACGATGGAATCCACCGCGCCGACCTCGTGAAAGTGAACCGCCTCCGGCGTCGTGTGGTGCACGCCGGCTTCCGCCTCGGCCAAACGGCGAAAGACCCGCAGGCTGGACGCCTGCACCGTATCGGTCAGCGCGCTCTTTCGGATGAGTTCGCGAATGGCGGCGAAGTCCCGCTCCCCGCCGTGCGCCGGCTCGCCGTGCGCGTGGCCGTGCCCGCCGTCGGTGTCGTGAGCGTGAGCGTGAGCATGAGCATGAGCATGATCATGTGCGTGATTATGATCATGTGCGTGATCGTGAGCGCGGGCCGCGCCGCCGGCCGGCGGGTCGCCGCCCACGCGGACGCACACCTGCACGCCGTGCAGTCCGTGATCCGAAAAGGGAGCGGCCTCGATCCGGAACGCACCGACACCAAGGCTCTCGAGCTGGGCCTGCAGCCTGTCGCGGCTTGCGCCCAGGTCGATGAGGGCGCCCAGCACCATATCCCCGCTCGCCCCGCCCACGCTGTCGAACTGAAGGATCTTCATGCCTTCGACTTCCGACTTCCCGGCTCCGGCCGATCCCCCACCCTGTTGATCATGGCCGCCGCCACGCCGGCGCCGAACCCGTTGTCTATGTTCACCACCGAAATACCGGGCACGCAGGAGTTCAACATGGCCAGCAGCGGCGCCACGCCCTTCATGCCGGTCCCGTAGCCGATGCTGGTCGGCACCGCAATCACGGGACGGGCGACCAGTCCGCCGACGACGGAGGGCAAAGCGCCTTCCATACCGGCCACGACCACGACGGCCCGCGCACCACGCAACAGGTCCAGGTGCTTGATCAGCCGGTGCAGGCCGGCTACGCCCACGTCGTAGATGCGTTCAACTCGGGCTCCCATACGCTCGGCGACCAGCGCGGCTTCCTCGGCCACCGGGATATCCGACGTCCCCGCGCTGACGACCGCGACAAGACCGGCGGGCGCCGGCCGGTCCTGTACGTCGAGCGTGATCGCCCGCGCCTGCTCGTGGTAGACGGCGCCGCGATACGCGGCCCGCACCTGCTCGAAGAGTTCCGGCGTGGCACGGGTCGCGAGTACGTTCTGCCCCTTCTCCCGCATCGCGCCCATGATTCGGACCACCTGTTCCGCCGTTTTGCCGGGACAGTAAATCACCTCCGGCAGACCGCGCCGCCGGTGGCGGTCGATGTCGATCTTGGCAAACCCGATATCGAGTTCCTCGCCTTCCCCGAGCAGGCTCAACGCCTGCTCCGCCGAAAGCGCCCCGGCCTCCACCCGTTCGAGCAAGTGTTTGATGTCCATTCGTACCGGCTTTCCGCTCTCGCATGTACGGATTCAGCTCCGCCCCGTACGCCGCTTCACCCGAGCGCCGCGCCGAGTTTCGCCACCAACCCGTCGAGATCAAGCCGCTCCTGCCGCATCGTATCGCGATCGCGCAACGTCGCCGTCCCGTCCTCCAGCGTCTGGAAGTCGACCGTCACGCCGAACGGAGTCCCCGCTTCGTCCTGGCGGCGGTACCGCCTGCCGATCGCGCCGACCTGGTCCCAGAACGCCGGCCAACGGCGCCGGAGCACATCGTGGTATTCGCGCGCCTTCTCGACGAGCGGCGGCTTGTTCTTCAACAGCGGAAAGACCGCGACTTTGATCGGCGCCATCCGCGGGTGGAACTTCATGACCGTTCGCGCCTCATAGCCGTCCGGCGGCTCCCGGCCCGGCTCCGCCGCCATCGGCCCGCCCTCCACGCCCGCCTTCGGGACCCATTCCTCGCCGTAAGCCTCGCACAGCAGCGCCAGCGCGATACGGTCCACGCCGGCCGACGGCTCCACAACGTGCGGAACGAACTTCTCGTTCGTCTCCTGGTCGAAGTACTCCATCGACTTGCCGCTGAACTGCTGGTGCTGGCCCAGATCGAACCCGCCGCGTGCGGCGATGCCCTCCAATTCCTGCTGGCCGAACGGGAAACGGTAGGTCACATCGACACAGGCGCTCGCATAGTGCGCCAGTTCGTCCGAGCTGTAGACGTACGGCTGCAGGCTGGCTTTCGGCAACCCGATCGCCTCATACCACGCCAGCCGTTCCTTCACCCAGTAGTCGTGCCACTCCTTGTCCGTACCGGGTTTGACGAAGAATTCCAGCTCCATCTGCTCGAACTCGCGCGAACGGAACGTGTAGTTGCGCGGGTTGATTTCATTGCGGAACGCCTTCCCGATCTGCGCGATGCCGAACGGCACCTTCTGCCGCGAAACCGCCAGCACGTTGGCAAACTGGGCGAAGATCCCCTGCGCCGTCTCCGGACGCAGGTAGGCGGCGGCGGACGCCTCCTCGACCGGCCCGACATAGGTCTTGAACATCAGGTTGAAGGCACGCGGCTCGGTCAGATCCTTCGAGCCGCACGCCGTGCATGTGACGCCATCGGGCAATGCAAACCCGGTCTCCGTCCGCACCAGCTTCGCGCCCTGCTCCTCGCAAAGCTGGTCGGCCTTGTACCGCTTCTTGCACGCGCGGCAGTCGACCATCGGATCGGCGAACCCGCCGACATGCCCCGACGCCTCCCAGACCCGCGGATGCATGATGATCGAGGCGTCCAACCCCACGACATCCTCGCGGCACAGCACAACGTCGCGCCACCACGCGTCCCGAATGTTCCGTTTCAGCTCGCAGCCCAGCGGCCCGTAGTCCCAGAACCCGTTGATCCCGCCGTATATCTCCGAACTCTGGAAGATGAACCCGCGCCGCTTGCACAGCGAGGCCAGCGTTTCCAGAGACACCCCACCCCCGTTGCCCTTTGTTGTTTTCATCACGCGGGAATCCTGACCAAGATCAAGCGGGGGGTCAAGGCGAATCCGCGCACGGGCACGCGCGGCTCAGCCGCGCAGGCCGATCAGGGGGCCGTACGCCGCCAGCGCGACGGGAGGATAGGCGTTGAAGATGATGTCTTCCTCCCGCCTCGCGAAGCGCCACATCTTCGCCAGCAGCTCGCGCCGGACCGCATCCAGTTCCGGCGACAGTGGGGGCCATGCCATGAACATGCCGCTCGTGCCCGACTCGCCGGTGTTGGATGTCGCCCGCGCGGCGTCGGTCGGGAACGCCAGATTCGTCAGCTCGTGCGGGTCGTTCTCCAGGTCATACAGCTCGTCGAAGTCGAACCAGTTCGCCACGTATTTCCACTTCCGAGTCTGAACAACGCGCTGCGTGTAGTACACCTCGTTGCCCTTCGTTTGCGAGTACCACGCGTCCGGCCAGTCCGCCGGCGTCGGCTCACCGCGCAGGAACGCAAGGAGGCTGCGGCCCGTCAGCCGTTCCTTCGGCTCGGTGCCGGCCAGTGCCAGGAAGGTGGGTGCGAGGTCCGCAAGCGAGACAAACTCGTCCACCGCACGGCCGGGGTTCCGGATCCCGTCCGGCCACCGCATGATACAGGGCACGTGATACGACTCGCGGAAGGCGTGAATGCCCATGTTGCACAGCCCGTGCGCGTAGTTGCAGTCGCCGTGGTCGCCGACGAACACCACGAGCGTGTTTCGGGCCTGGCCGGTCTGCTCGAGCGCGGCCAGAATCTCCTCGAAGTAGCGGTCCTGCAGCGAGCACAAGGCCCAGTAGTGCGCCATCCCCCTGCGCACCTCGGCTTCGGTGAGCTGGCCCCAGAGATGATGCCGCATCCGCTCGTACACGCGCGGCTTGTCCCGCATCAGGTCGTGGAAACTGGCGGGCAGTTCGACCGGCGCGGGGTCGTACAGGTCGGCAAACGCTCTCGGCACGCTGTTCTGATGGTCGAGGTCCGTGCTGATGCACAGACACCACGGCCCGCCGCGTCTCGCCAGATCCGGCAGCGCCCGGATGCCCGGCAGCACGGCCCCCTGATACCAGCGCGACTGCTCGTACGCGTCGGGCGCGTCGTCCACCGTGCCGCGCGAGCTCACGTTCCCCCAGCCGGTTCGGAGGATCGTCCCGTCCCCGCGCGGCTCGGCCGCCGGCTCCGGTTCCGCCGCCCGCTTGTCCCAATCCGCCAGACTGCGCGAGAGCCAGTGCTTCCTGAACGGCGTCAACTCCTCCCAGCCGCGGTCGCCCGGCGTGTCCTCATCGCTCACGTGCCACTTGCCCGCGTAGGCCAGATGATACCCCGCCCCCTTCAGGTACTCCGAGAAGAGCTTCACGCCCGGGTTCAGCCCGCGCTGGAACGCGGTGCGCGTGTTCACGTTGTTGAACACGCCGTGGCGTGTGGGGTAGAGCCCCGTCATCACCGTGGCGCGCGAGGGACAGCAGTGCGGCGACGGGCAGAACGTGCTGGTGAACGCGACCCCGTCCTGCGCGAACGCCTTGAGCACGGGCATCCGGCACGGGTGCGCCGGCAACGTGACGTCCTGCTGCACCTCGTCGACAAGGAATATCAAGATGTTCGGGCGGCTGTCCGCAGTCTCGTTCATGGTTCACGATCCCCCGCTGACGGGTTCAGTCATCAAGAAGAAACGCCCGCGCCGAGGCGGGCGTTGCAGGTCGCCTCACAGTAGCAGACCGTCGCGCGGTGTCAAACGGGGAATTCGGGCGCGCCCGAAAGAACGGCTCACGCGGCGGCGGCGGGTTCGCCCCTCGTCACAGCCCCCCGAACAGCCGCTCGGCCTTTTCGTCGCTCAGCTTGCCGCCGTATTCACACAGCTCGAAAGCCTCGGCACATGTACAGGACCGTCGGGTTGTGCCTCAGCGCCGGCACTTCGGGGCAATTGTCGGGCACGGTCACCACGAAGCTGGAGTCCTGTACCAGTAGCGACGTGTACCGGTGATCCGGATGATAGCTGTTCGGCCGGTGCGTCAGGATGAGGGCCGGCTTGAACTCGCGGATCAGCCGGATGAACATGGCGCGATAGAGGAGGTTCGGTTCGATCCCGCCGTTCGGGATCGGGAGCACCTGGCTCTCCGCCCCGATCACCTCGGCCGCTGCCCGTCATTTCATCGTCCCGCCCGTATGCGGCCCCACGACCTCGAGGCGTGGGGGAACAAGAGTGAAAGCCGTACCCGACTAGAACTCCAACTCCACGCCGACCGGCCCGCCCGATTCCAGCGACTCCGTCACCGCGCAGCATACGGCCACCGAGCGCGCCCCGTCCACGGCGTTGATTCTAGGTTCGGCGCCCGACTCAATGCAATCCAGCAAGTGCGCCAGCTCGATCCCGCACTTGTGATCTTCCCGGCGCACCTCAACGGGCAACTGCATGAAATCGGCGACGTTCGGTATGCCGTCGAGGAAAATCCGGTCGTTCTTCACCGTGCCCTTCGTGCCGTAGTAGCTGAAGTTCAGCGCGTAGGGCACTTTCGCGCCGCAGCAGGTCAGACACTTGCCGACCGCGCCGGAAGCGAACGTCACGTTGGCGATAATCGTGTCGTGCCACGGCGCGCTCGGAAGGTTGCGATTCGCCCCGAACGCGCTGACCGCCACGATCTCACCGCCGATCCAACGCATCAGGTCCAGCGGATGACACGCGCCGCCGATGACCGGTAACTGGCCCTCCTTCTCCGAGTCGAGCCACCAGTCGTGACCCGGCAGGGCCAGGAAGGGACCGAGGTCGTGCACGTAGTCGCTCTCCACGAAACAGGCTTCCCCCAGCAGTCCGTCGGAGACGATCTGCTTGATCGTTTCGTGCATCTTGCTGAACCGGGCGCCGTGCCCGACCATGAGCGTGCGGCCCGAACGCCGGACCGCCTCCACAATACGGCGGCACTGCGGAACGGAAACCGCCAACGGCTTCTCGCACAGGACGTGTTTGCCCGCGTCGAGTGCCGCCACGGCCTGGCCGACATGCCGGGAGTTGGGCGTACAGATGATGACGAGACCGATCGTCGCATCGTCAAGCACGCGTTGAAACTCCGTCGTGACGCGTACCGCGCCGTGCTCGGCGCCCAGCGCCTCGGCCTGCGCCTTGCTGCGCGCCGTCGCGCAGATCGTGTGCAGGTTCGCGCGCGGCTCGGTGGCCACGGCTCTGATGTGCTGGACCCCGATGTATCCCGTACCGATCACCGCTATGTTCATGTCACGCACCCGCGGCTGCCTTCTCCGTCACGGCATAGTCGCCGGCCATGGCGCGCATCTGCTTCAGCGCATGCTGCAGGGCCTCCCGCGGATCCCCGCCCCCCAGCCCCGCACGTTTCAGCGTCAGCCATCCGTCGTAGCCGCCGTCCACCAGAATCTTGAGACAGCCCGCGTGATCGATGAGGCCCTCCCCGAACCAGTCGGCGGCCTTGTAGATGCTCAGTTGGCCTTCCTGGCGGAAGCGCGCGATGATGGCCGCGTCGTCCGGGCGCACAACGTCGGAAAGCCGAAAGCCGATCGCATACGGCGCGATGCGCTTGGCGGCGGCAATCGGATCTTCGCATTCATAACTCAGCCCGCAGCCGGGATCGAAGCAGGCCCCCACGTTCGGCGCCTCCGACAGCTTCACAATCCATTCCTGGTGCCAGCTCCCGCTGACCAGGTAGCAGTGGTTCAGAATCGCGAGCCGCACCGCCCGCTCCGCCGCGTGTGCGGCAAGTTCCTTCAACTGTTCGATCATCGGGCCCAGCGCCCGGCCGAACGGCATCCCGCCGGCGGCCGGGTCCCGGCCGGGCGGCACGGGCTGCGAGTCGATGGCCGGAATCGTCACTTCGCCGCCGCCGACCGCCGCGCACGCGTCGATCTGGGCATGCAGCTGGCGCTGCGTCTCTTTGCAGCGCTCATCGTGGTACCCGAGCCGGATGACCGAACCGATCCCGTAGATCTCAATGCCCAGCCGGTCGGCCAGCGCGCGCAGATCGCTTGCCTGATCGAGTTCCTCCGGCGTGGTGCCCCACCGGAACAGCTCAATCCCGTCCAGCCCCAACTCCGCGCCAAGTGCGATCAGCCGCTCCGGGGTCTGCTCCGCCTCCGGCACCAGCGCGTGCAACGCGTAACTCATGGCTCCAATCTTCAGCATCGTTCGCCTCCTTCCAGTCGGTCGAATCCACACGGACACACACGGACGAGCACGGACCCGCACGGACGCCACCGCGGCCTCCGCCTGTCGCGAGTCCGCCCGCGGGGCAGCGGCGCAACTGCGCCCCATCCATCTTCCATCCTTCCAATCCCACCGTCCCACGGTCCCACCGTCCCACCGTCCCACGGTCCCACGGTCCCACGGTCCCACGGTCCCACGGTCCCACGGTCCCACGGTCCCACGGTCCCACGGTCCTACGGTCC